>JAJRXF010000133.1 GCA_024276425.1 Actinomycetes bacterium
TAGAGTTCTTGACGTCGAGTAGTCCGAGGAAAACTGGCCCGCGGCTCGTTTCGCCCAACTCGATCCACCGGTCATTGGGATCTGGGTTGCCTGGCATGCTGGAGGCCAGAACCGCCTTGGTCGCCCCCGTTATGCGACAAAGAGTCTCGTTCGCCTCCTCCACCGCGGCGCGGATTGTCGCCGCTCTGGCAGAAACCGCGGCCAAATAGCTCAGATCAAGGGTCCGTTCGTTGGCCGAGGCCAAGGATCTGCGGAAGAAGACCATGACGCTGGCAACCGCGGCCGAAACTGCAGCGAAGTTGACAGCAAGCGTTAACACAAGTTCGGGTTCGAGCCCGACGACTAAGGCACTGACGACAAGCGATGTGTTCGCCAACAGCCAGCCAAACACGGCCATCCCAGCGTGGCGATAGCTGGAGGAGATTACCACCAGCAAGATGAGGAAGAAGCGTTGGTTGCCCTCGATCCCGCCCCCTCCGATGCTCGCGAGCGTGATGGCTGAGCTTCCAAGCAACATCTCCAAGACCACGGACCAATTTGGTAGGCGAACATGATTCCGATAGCGGACTAGACGGAAGGCAAGGAGCGCTCCCACCAGGACAAAGAGGATAAAGGCTCCGGCCACCGCCCACCAGCGAAAGGCTTGGCTATGGGGCAACGCCAAGCTCCAAAGAGCGACAAAGCCCGGGAGAAGGCCGCGCGCCGTCAGGCCTCGGTGTAGGTCCGCCTCGTTTGCACCGGGCCCACGGTGCTTGTCTGTCGCTGATACCACAAGGTTGGTATCGGACGTTCAGGTACCTGGCTGGAGAAGTTTTGCGCTCACCCTTTGACCAGTTCGATTCTACGACCGGTGAGGCAAAGGCAGTGCTGGACCAAACGAATCCCACTCGGCTATCCCGCAACCGTTGACGCGATTTATCTGAACGTTGACTTGTTGACCATTGATCTCACCAACGATCAACCCAACGTCGGCACCACCATAGATCTCGGTACAGACTTGATCCTCTGGCCGCCCCTCAACCAGGAGCCGCTCAACCGCCTCATCCGCCAAGGCTAGACATGCTTGAGCGGCTGAGCGGCCGGTATCGGGCGTGAACGTGGCGGTATCACCCAGGCAGCTCAGGGTGTACGCCTGATCCTCATAGTCGGGATGAGTTACCGTAATGCTGAGGGTGGCGATCGGGTAGGGGCCAGCGCCCAGAGGTTTCGAATCCTCCGACGTCGTGGTCAAATCCTCCGACGTCGTTTCACTAGTCGAGCTGGTCACGCGATCATCTCCAGTATCTCCTCCGGCGGCCACCTCGCCAGTCCTAGCACCACACGCGGCCAGGCTCAGGAGGGCAGCGAGGGATAGGCTGAGTGGCAGGATTGGCCAACGAGGGCCCTTGTCGGTCGATTGCTGATTGTTCATATTCCGAAGACGAATGTCGGGGGCTCTCTGGTTCCCCAGGGTGAGCTTCCGTTCAAAGATTCGGTTCGGCGACGCTAGCCTGCTCGTCCAAGATCATGGCGACACAGTTGGTTAGTTTCTCGGCGTAGGCCAGATCCAGAAACTCATTTGGCCCATGGGCATTGGACTCAGGACCAAGGACTCCGGTAATCACAAACTGAGCTTTGGGGAATTTCTCGCCCAACATGCCCATGAAAGGAATGCTCCCACCCTCACCATAGAGTTGCATGGAGCGACCAAAATTGGCCTGACTTGCTCGTTCCAGTGCTCCCCCCAGCCAGGGTCGCAATTCGGGCGCGTTCCAACCTGGGCCACTTCCGCAGTCCGAAAAACTCACTCTGGCCCCGTAGGGTGGGTTCTCGGTCAGTCGGCGCTTCATTGCAGCCAGAACTTGTTGTTCGTCTGCGGTCGGTGGAACGCGAAGCGACAGCTTGAGTGAGGTCGAAGGCCGAAGAACATTGCCCGCGTCACTAGTCCCAGGTAGACCATCAGCCCCAGTAATGGACAGGGATGGCTGCCACGTCCGATTCAGCAACATCTCGACCACAGAGTCACCAACCGGAACCGCTCCAGGGACAAAGGGGATGGATTCAAGAGCCGCCATGCCAAGATCAGATGCCACCGCCGTCATCTCGGCCACTCGGTGCTCGGGTATCTCCACTGTGGCCCCGGGAATGGTAACCGCCCCGGTTTGCACATCTTCGATTCGGTCCAGCAATTGTCGAATGATGCGGAAGGAGGACGGTACAACTCCACCAACATTTCCCGAGTGCAATCCTTCCTCGACGATCTCAACACTCAGCGTTCCATCCGCCAGGCCCCGTAGCGATGTCGTCAACCAGAGAGTGTCAAAGGTGGCACAACCCGAATCAAGACAGATGACCAAACAAACGTCACCAAGGCGATCCCGAAGCGCATCGACGTGGGCAGGAAGATCGGGACTTCCCGATTCTTCGGATGCTTCGATCAACAACACGCAGCGACTGTGGCGGCCACCGTTGTGTTGAACCGCCTGGATGGCAGCCAGGCTGGCAAAAGCGGCGTAGCCGTCGTCGGCCCCTCCCCGACCATAAAGCCGGTCGCCCTCACGCACCGGTTTCCACGGTCCAAGCCCGTCCCGCCAACCAATCATCTCGGGCTGCTTATCGAGGTGGCCATAAAGCAGAACGGTGCTATCGGCTGCCGGCTGGTTAAAGGCCTCAACCACAACAACGATAACTGGCGTGCGGCCATCAAGATCATGAACCTCAACCGTCATCCCCTCCACTGGACGTTCCTGAAGCCAGGCCACCACATGGTCAATGGCGGCCTGGAGATGACCGTGATCCTCCCAATTGGGGTCGAAGCTAGGTGAAAGGGCCGGGATCTCGATGTATTGGCTGAGCTGGTCCACCAGTTCTTCGTCCCAGATTCTGGCAATCTGAGCCTGACCGGCGGCGATCTGGTATGTCATGAGAACTCCGAAATACTACGGCAACCCACCGCAGGCTTGGAGGGCGAGGAAATACTTCTCATAGAACGTATCAGTGATCTCACCCGACAACAGAACCTCCAAGCCCTCAGCGTCAAGATTGGCCGTGAGTTCTTGGCCAGCGCATTTCGCCGCCTCAGCTTCAATCCCGGTTGCCGCGAGCTGGCGGACCAGTTCTGCTTCGACCTCTGCGGTCAGACCACATCCGAACATGGCCCGCAACTGATCGGTTTGGAACGAGGAGAGGGCAGCTTCTCGCTCAAGCTCCACCTCCAAACCATCGAGCCCATAAAGCTCCACCAGTTCATCAACAACACAACCGGCCTGGACCTCTGATGCTCCAGGATTGCTCTGCAAAAAGGCTTCATCGGCCTCCTCTCGTGTGAGACCCGAGGCACAGGCGGCTAGCAAAACGGGAGCGACAAGAGCAATCCGGGGCAGCGCACGTCTCAAAGGAACACCGAACTCATTCACGCCTAGTTGACCATCTTGTCGCGCCCCTCCCAAAATGGGGCGCGCAGCTTGAACTTCTGGAGTTTGCCCGTGGCGGTTCTGGCCAGTTCATCTCGGAACTCGACCGAAGTCGGACACTTATAGTGAGTCATTCGATCCCGGCAGTAACGAATGAGTTCGTCTTCAGAGACGTCACTACCCGAGGTCAGCACAACCATGGCCTTGACGGTTTCTCCCCATTTGTCGTGTGGTACTCCAATGACTGCGACCTCACTAACCGCGGGATGGGAAAACAACATGTCCTCAACCTCGATGGAACTGACATTCTCTCCGCCAGAGATGATCACATCCTTCTTTCGGTCCGTAATGGCGTAGTAGCCCTCCTCATCGCAGTATCCGCCGTCACCAGTGTGGAACCAGCCGCCCTCCATAGCTTCGGCGGTGGCCTCTTCGTTGGCCAAATAAGCCCTCATGATGTGGTTACCCTTGGCCAACAGTTCCCCCGTTGAGCCAAGGTCCATGGTGACCCCAATAGCGGGGACTCCAGCCCGACTGAGCTTCTTCGCCCGGTCACTGGAACTCAGCTCGTCCCACTCCTGGCGGCTGCGGTTAATCGTGAGGAGTGGTGCTGTCTCGGTCAGCCCGTAAATCTGGATGAACTCCCAACCAAGCTTGGTTTCCATCGCCTCAATGGTGGCCGTTGGTGGTGGTGCTCCCGCCACGACCATACGAACTTTGCCTTTTCCAGGTATCTCCCCCTCCCAGTCAGCGGCTGCATCCAGAACTGCAGCTACGACCGCTGGAGCTCCGGCCATGATGGTGACCCCCTCATCTCGAACCCGGCGGAGAATCTCTGCCCCGTCCACCTTGCGCAGGACAACATGTTTCACCCCCATCGCGCTCATGGTGTACAGCAGTCCCCACCCATCACAGTGAAACATGGGCAGGGTGTGGAGATAGACATCGCGATCGGTGACGCCAACGTGCCAGCCAAAGGTCACAGCGTTGGTCCAACGAGTCCGATGAGTTTGTTCAACTCCCTTGGGACGAGCGGTCGTGCCCGAGGTGTAGTTGATTGAGCAGATGGCATCCTCGTCCGGCTCCCAGGCAACCGGAGTTCCAGTTTTGCCATACCAAACGGCGTCGCTATCGGGACCCATGATCCACTTCTTGTCACAGGTGACAGAGGCAAGGTCATCGGCCAGTTCCGGGTCGACGAGCAGAGCCTGCGCTTCGCAGTGATCCACGATGTATTGGATCTCCGGAGCGGAGAGCCGAAAGTTGATCGGCACGAAAACTCGGCCGTTGCCACTGATTCCATAGAACGACGTTAAAAGACGAGCCGAGTTGTGACTAACCATGGCGATCTTGGCGCCGATGTCAAGTCCCATCTCGTCCATCGCCATCCCCATTTGGCTGCGAAGCTGTCCGAGTTCGGCATAGCTGATTCGGCCAAGAGATGGAGCAGGCTGATTGGGCTCATCAACAATCGCCACCCGATCTGGGTAAACCGTGACTCCCCGATCGAGGAAGTCATTGATGGTCATTGGCACCTTCACGTCATGTTCCTCCGATTTGTGTTTCTCATGACTTGGGCTAGAAAACTAGCGCAGTGTACGTTGCTCAGTTCTCGAGGGGTTTCACGAGGTCGGCGATCTCATCCAGCTCTTCGGTCCAGGTCGGTGGACCAGTGCGGTCCGGCCGACCGGGTTCTGAACTTGGAACGATAACAAACTTGGAAAATCCGACGTCGACGAAGCGGCCAATCACGGTTGGGAGTTCTGACTTCGTTGGCAAGATCTCCGATGGTTTGGCTTCAGGATTTCTCGCCGCCAGGATGGCGGCAAAGCGCTCGTTCATTTCCTCGCCATCATTACGGTAGGGAATGAGGGCTCCGAAGTGGTCCTCTTCGATCACGCGATCGTTCTCTTGGGCGATTTGCTCAACAATCAGACGGGCTCTGGAAACCTGAGCCGGAGTACAAAAGGACGGCAGCCAGCCATTGCCGTGCCGACCTACCCGCTTGAGTTCCAATGGGGAGGCTCCGCCAAGCCAGACCTCAAGCGGGTTCTGGATCGGTCTAGGTCGGATCCCGACATTGTCAATCGAGAACCGCTTGCCGTGGTGAGTCACCTTGTCCTCGGACCAGAGGCGACGCATAAGCGGCAGCGCCTCGTTGAACCAACCTCCTCGGTCCTTGCGGTCCACTCCAAAGGCCTGGTGTTCGGCCGAGTTCGCCATGCCCAAACCAAAAGCAGGCAGTACCCGCCCTCCGGATACGCGGTCGAGACTGGCAATAGCCTTGGCCAGAACCACAGGATTCCGACCCGGCAGAACCATCACTGACATCCCGACCTTGAGCCGGGTTGTGCGGGCGCAGGCATAGGCCATGCCGATCAAGGGATCGAGGCAATCTCCGGTGATTCGTTCCGAAAGCCACAACGAGTCGAAGTTGTGGCGCTCCAGCCCATCGACCAGTTCACGAAACCTGTCCTGATCGTTCGTGGATGCCGACGTGCCAAGCCCGTAGCCGATTCGAATCTTCATTCAAACGAACTTAGACCCAAGGCGCGATCTGGGCCAGACTGAACCCATGATCACCTGGGCCTCGACTCGTGTCAACAACAACTCCGGTGATGAGTTGCTGGCCCAGATCTTCTTTGATCCCGCCGGATTCCAGGACCCGCTCCCGCTTTACCGTCAGTACCAGGAAGAAGTTGGTACCTCGATTTCTGGGATAGGAATGGCTGTTCTCAGCCGTTACGACGACTGCAGACAGATCCTCCGAGATTCCAGATTTGGCAACGGAGACAACCAACCCGGAGGCCCATTTGGCGGAGCGGACCCAGAAGTACTGGCCTACCGCAAGGAAATGGCAGAGCGGAGACGCGGTCGGCCCTTGTCGATGTTGGCCCTTGATCCCCCAGACCACACCCGCCAACGAAGCCTGGTTAGTCGCGCCTTTACCCCTCGAACCGTTGAGAAGCTTCGGCCCCGCATTCGTCAACTTGTTGACGAACTGTTGGGCACCATCAGCGCGGACCATGCTGGCCAAGCTGTCGATTTGATGGAGGTTTTGGCTAAGCCCCTTCCGGTAACCGTCATCAGCGAGATGCTTGGGGTCCCTGGACAGGACTGGTCAGAGATCCGCGATGCAGTAACCGAGGTAGTCGCTGCCCTTGAGCCCTCAGCGACAATTGCGGAACTCAAACGATCTGAGGCGGCCAATGGACAGCTACTTTCCTACTTCACCGACCTACTCGGACGCAGACGAGCCGAGCCAGCCGATGATTTGTTGAGTGGGCTTCTTGCCGCATCCGATGGCACCGACACGCTCTCCGAAGGTGAGATTCTTGCCGTTGCCCTGCTACTTTTCGCCGCCGGAGCCGAGACGACGACCAACCTCATCGGCAACGGAATGAACCTGTTGCTAAACCATCCCGAACAACTGAGCACCCTTTGGGCCAACCCCGAACTGGTTCCAAGTGCAGTCGAGGAAATGCTGCGCCACGATTCGCCCGTTCAACTCGATGGCCGAACGTGCCTAGAGGCAGCGACGACCGTCGGCTTGAGTTTTGAGCCCGGCGACCGGGTAGTGACCCTCCTTGGAGCAGCAAATCATGATCCCGATCATTTCCAAGATCCCGATTCTTTTCTCATTGATCGATTTGCCAGCCCTGGACTCCTCAGTCCCGATCTGATCAGCCCCGACATACCCAAGGTGCCCGCTCCAAGCCCAATCATGAGCTTCGCATCGGGAATCCACTACTGCCTGGGAGCCAACCTTGCCCGAGTAGAAGGGGAAGAGGCTTTCCGAGGCCTTATCCGCCATTTCGATTCCATCGAGTCCGCTGGCGCCCGCGTCTTCCGTGCAAGGCTGACCCTACGAGGTCTGCATAGCTGTCCGGTGGTCGTGCACCCCAGGGCATAGCTCGTCTTGGCACGCACTGCCTTCTTGGACCAAGATAACTACCGATCGAAGCAACCACCATGTACACCGAGCCCGCTCCAGCATCAGAATCAGAGGACCTATGAAATTCGGATTGATGTTTGCCAACACCGGCCCCTTCGCCGAACTCGACGGCCTGGTTAATCTCGCCCAAACCGCTGAATCGGTTGGATTCGAGTCGCTCTGGACTGTGGAGCACGTGATTTGGCCCACCGACTACGACTCGGTCTATCCCTATGACCCCGGGGGTAAAATGCCGGGCGACTCGACCTCAGCCATCCCCGATCCATTGATTTGGCTGGCCTTTGCGGCCGCCAATACCAAAACAATCAAGATTGCGACGGGCATCTTGATTCTACCCGAGCGCAATCCTCTGGTCCTGGCTAAATCTGTGGCAACGCTGGCCGCCCTGTCCGAGGGCAGGCTGGAGTTGGGCATTGGTGTTGGTTGGCTCAAGGAGGAGTTTGAAGCGCTGGGCATCCCCTGGCAACAGCGAGGAAAGCGGACGGACGACTATATCGGTGCCATGCGGGCACTGTGGGCTGGAGACAACGCCCACTTCGACGGGGAGTTCGCCTCCTTCCAGGAGGTGACGTCAAATCCGAAGCCTCCGGGAGGAAGGGTTCCAATCATTATTGGTGGCCACTCAAAGGCGGCTGCTCGCCGTGCCGGCCGCCTGGGCGATGGGTTCTTCCCCGGTAAGGGCTCGATGAAGGAACTCGCCGAACTCTTTGACGTCATGTCTCAAGCGGCGAGCGACGCCGGGCGTGACCCCAAGGAAATTGAGATTACGGCTGGCCATCCCGCCATCTTTGGAGCCGATCCGGCTGGTGCCGCCCAAGAGTTGGCTGAAGCGGGTGTTTCCCGCACCATTGTCCCGGCTTTTGCCCTACTCGGAAAAGAAGGCATGGCGGAAAAGGCGGCCGAAATCAAGGCAACAATTCTCGATCCGGGTAATGCCACCATCTAGCAGGCTCAGGAGCAGCCAACGATAACAATCGTGTCTCCGTCTTGATCGACGCTCCGCCGTGACCCTCCGCTGGCCCAGTCCTGGGCTGCGAGTTCGATCTCGGCCAGGTCTTGGGCGGTGTCGGCCCAGACTTTGATCCGGGTACAGGCTCGATCTCCCTCCAACCAGGTCACATAGTGGTCACCACCCCAGCCCTCTCCGACTTCGGTACCAAGCCAGTGGCGAAAGCCCAATTCGCCAATGACTCCGTCGTCAACGATCGTGCCGTCCGCGTCCGGAAGAGGCCGCTCATCAACAATGGTCCTGTCACGGTATTGATCTGGATGAAGAACCTGTTCGCTGCTGGTCGGTGGATTCTCAAAGGCATCATCAATGGCGTCTTCGCCTCCGCGGGCCGCAATGTCTTCGACCAGTGCCCGGCCATCAACATAGGGCGAGATTTGGGTCAACAGGATGAAACGTGGAAGGGCGAGGTAGGTCTGAAGATCCTCCGGTGACAGTGCGTTGAATTCCAGATTCGTCAACTCCTCTTGCTCTTGAGCCGAAAGTGAGTTTCGCCATTGGTTTTCGACACGCGAAGCGTTGCCCTCGGTAACGGCGAGCAGTCCGTAGTCGCTTTCGTCATCAACATCTTCAAATTCTGGTCGCTCAAGGCCGATCCATTGATCGTCGTGGGCATGAGTGAGTTCGTGGACCAATACCAGCTTCGAGTACAGATTGAATTCTTTGCCTCGAACCACCAAACCCTTGGTATCGGTGTCGTAGTAGCCAACAACTCCGATTTCTAGGGTTGCCCGAATCAGGGCGACAAGATCGGCCTCGCGAGGAATGAGGCCGAGTGATCGCAGAACATAACCCGACGCCTCTAAGTCCGTGGCTTCCTCATCAAACAGTTCAAGCAAACGTCGATCAAACTCCTCGTTCTCTTCCAATTCAATAACCGGAAAGTCTCGAAAGGGGCGGCCGCGCACCGTCTCAACAAACTCTGCCAGCTCACACAAGTCTGTCGGCACATCTGCTGGGCAGGCCAGATGCTCAACGCTCTTCGGAACCTCGGGTAAGTCAGGTTGGTCTGGGTCACTAGCCCCTTCTGCGTCACTGGCGGAGTCTTGGCTATCCTCTTGGATTGATCCGTCGGCGCCTGGACCCCCGGATTGATCTGGGGAATCGCCAACAGGCTCCTCCAGGGCAACCGGTTCGGAATCTGGCCTGTTTCTTCCTTGGAGGATCAGGAACCCGGCAATGACTCCGAGGAATGCGAGCACCACGATGCTGGCAGCCAGGAGCAGTGAACGTCGTCCCGGGCGCGTCCTCGTGGCGGGCTCGACCGGTACAGGCTGATCCGGCCCAGCACGAGCCGGGAAGGGAGGCGGACCGGTTGGTGGTGGAGTTGGGGGCAGGCTCACGAATCACCTTTCGTTCCCGACACGGTAGACGGCAAGCAAATGCACATGTGTTCGCCTCAAGGGTTATCGGCTGATTTGCCACCAGGCTGAGCCCGCTGCTGCTTTGATTAGGCTGGCTCCCCCGGGTTTCTTTGTGATCTTCGTTTGCACCCCAACCAACAACGACCGAGCGAAGGCGATAAATTGCCACGGTCGGACAAACTGACCTACCGTTCCCCGGGAGAGATTCTGATCATGACCAGCGACAGTCTTGGTGAACTGGGCGAGCGGATCCGGCAGTTGGCCAGAGTTCCGACCCTGCTCGTCGCCTGCGACTACGACGGTACTGTCGCACCGATCGTCGAGGACCCTATGGACGCCCGTGCGAATAGGGAATCGGTCTCCGCCATGCGTGCATTGGCGGAACTTGCCAATACCCATGTCACAGTAATTTCTGGTCGGAGCCTTCGGGATCTGGCCGCCCTGTCCCGCTTTCCAGAGGAGATCCGACTGGTCGGAAGCCATGGGGGGGAGTTCGATTTAGGATTCGCGTCTCAACTGGATCCCGAGGTGGTTGAGCGCCGCCGGCTCCTAACCCAGGAGGTTCAAAAGCTCGGCCAACGCTTCGGAGCTCTTGTCGAAGAGAAACCGACTGGCGTCACCTTTCACTTTCGTGGTCTGGATGACAAGCAGAAAACTCTGGCCCGGGATGCGCTGGTGCATGGCCCCGCAAGCTGGGATGCGATCCACACTCGCAATGGCCACGAGATCATGGAAATGTCGGTCATCGAAACCAATAAGGGTTGGGCGCTCGACACCATTCGCTCACAGATCGGGGCGTCGGCCGTTCTGTTCTTTGGTGACGATGTCACCGATGAGGACGGATTCCGTAGCCTGGCTGGGCCCGACATCGGGGTCAAGGTTGGTGATGGCCTCAGCGCCGCCGCCTACCGTGTCAAGGATCCGGCGATGGTGGCCCAGGTCCTAGCATTGGTGGCGGAGTTGCGAGCCGAGTGGCTTCAGGGTTCGGGGCTCACTCCAATCGAAGATCACTCCATGCTCTCCGATCTGCGAACGGCGGCCATTGTCAGCCCAGCGGCCCGAGTTACTTGGCTTTGCGCCCCCCGAATCGATTCGGCCGCCATCTTTGCGGAACTATTGGGTGGAGCGTCTGCGGGACACTTTGCCATCACTGGACCCAACGGGGAAGAAGCCAACGACCAGCGTTACCTCTCCAACACCATGGTGCTGGAAAGCCACTTCGATCAGTTCATGGTTTCGGACTATCTGGATGTTTCCAGTGGACGCAGTCGAAGACTAGCTGGCCGATCCGACCTGGTACGGGTTATCGAAGGCGATGGCGATGCTCTGGTCAGCTTCGCCCCTCGGATCGATTTCGGGCGAGTCCCAACCCAGTTGGAGATACGAGATGAGGGTATTGCCGTCCGGGGCGGGGCCGACCTCATCGTTCTGCGTTCCCCAGAGGTGGATTGGGAGATCATCTCCGATGGAAATCACCAGACCGCAATTGGCCGAGTGAACCTTGATGCTGGGCCCATCGCCTTGGAATTGCGTTGTGGCACGGGCACGCTACGTCCCGATGCCCGGCCCGAACCGGAACGAAGGGAAGACTCACAACGGTTCTGGCGAAACTGGGTTTCCAAACTCGAGCTTCCGCCCTTAGAACATGAGTTAGTTGCCAGGAGCGCCATCACCCTCAAGGGGCTTTGCCATGGTCCGACTGGCGCCATTTTGGCGGCCGCCACCACGAGCCTCCCCGAGCACCTTGGCGGCATACGAAACTGGGACTATCGGTACTGCTGGCTGCGCGACGCCGCTCTGACCGCAACGGCACTGGCCAACCTGAACTCTCATGCCGAAGGTATGGCCTACCTTGACTGGGTGCTCAATATATTGGAGACGCGTAGCGACCCCGAGCGGTTAGCTCCGCTCTACAACGTGACTGGACGCCACCTTCCGCCCGAGGCCGAGATCGCCGAACTCCCGGGTTATGGAGGTTCTCGTCCGGTTCGTGTTGGGAACGCGGCGGATGGTCAGGTTCAACTGGATGTGTTCGGCCCAATTGTTGATCTTGTCCATGTGCTTCTGACCCGGGGAGAAGCGCTGTCGACAGAGCACTGGAAGCTGGTCGAGGCCATGGTTTTGGCCGTATCACGTCGTTGGCAAGAACCTGATCATGGCATCTGGGAAATCCGTAAACCTCCACGGCATCATGTTTACTCCAAGGTTATGTGCTGGGTGACGGTCGATCGGGCCATTGCCATTGCCGATCAGTTTCTGGACCGTGAACCAGAGGCTTGGCTTGAGCTACGGGAGGAGATTGCCGAGGAGATCATCGACAGGGGCTGGAACCCAGATCGTGGCACCTTCACCGCAGCCTATGATGGTGATGATCTCGACGCGTCAGTCCTGGCCATAGGCATGTGGGGCTTGATCGAGCCCTCCGATGAACGATTCGCCTCAACGGTTGCAGCAGTGGAACGCGAGCTTCGCGACGGGCCAACCGTCTATCGTTATCACGAGGATGATGGGCTCCCAGGTCGGGAAGGTGGGTTCAATCTCATGACCTCGTGGCTCGTCGACTCGCTTGCGCTTATTGGCCGCGAGGATGAGGCACTGGAGCTTTTTGGTCAGATGGTCAACCTTGTCGGCAAGACGGGCATGATGGCGGAGGAATACGATCCGACCAGTCAGCGGGCGCTGGGTAACCTACCTCAGGCCTATAGCCATCTCGGTCTTATCAACAACGCTCGGATCCTTTCCTAAGCTAGATGATTCTCTGCCGCGCTCTCCCACTCGGCGAGAAGGTTGGCCGCCCTACGCGTTGCCTTGTCGAGAGCCTCTAGCAGATCCCGCATAGCCGTTTTGTCTTCATACACCGCTGGGTCGGCCAGTTGGGCTTGGAGACCAGCAACGACCTCATCGGCTCGGGTCACCTGACGTTCCAACCTGGCCAGGAGTTTCTGTCCCTCTTTGCTGGATCGACCTTTGCTGGATCGACCTTTGCTGGATCGACTTCTGGCGTTGGCCTCGGCGCGCTTTGTCGCCTTTCGTTGGTCAGACTTCTTCGGACCTGAGGCCGCAACCTTGTTTGCTTTCGAACTACTGGAAACGGATGAGCCGGACGGGTTGAGGACTCGTTCCTCCACATCCAGATGCTGGGTCACCTTCCCCTCACGAACCTCAACGAGAGCCTCGGCAATGTTGCGAACCAGATACCGGTCATGGCTGACCAACAGAATCGTGCCCGGATAGGCAACGAGGGCATCCTCCAGGACATCACAGCTCTGGATATCTAAGTGGTTCGTCGGCTCGTCCAGGATCAGCAAGTTGACCGGATTGCACATGACCTCGGCCAAGGCGAGCCTGGTGCGTTCTCCCCCAGAGAGGTCACCAACTCGACGGTCCACCGCGTCGCCAGAGAACCCAAACGAGCCAAGAATGGTCCGCAGATTTCGGTTCCCTGCGCCTGCTCCCACCTTATGACGAAACTCGTGCTCTACGGTCTTGGACAGGTCCAGAGCATCCACCTGATGCTGGGCGAAGTAGGCAATGTCGACGTTCGCCCCGATTTTGACCGTGCCCTTCTGCGGTTTGAGCTGGCCCAAGATGGCTTTTAGGACCGTGGACTTTCCCGCCCCATTGGGACCAATCAACGCCAGTTTTTGACCTCGCTCGACCACCAAGTTGGCTTCGGTTACCACTGGCGCACCATTGTCGTAGCCGATGGAAGCATCCTCGATTTCAATGACCACTCTGCTGGAGCGTCGTGGCTCAGGAAATCCGAACTTCAGCTTGAGTTCTTCAACTTGGGGAACTTCGATGGTTTCCAGTTTGGCCAGGGTTTTGATTCGTGATTGAACCTGTCTGGCCTTGGTCGCCTTGTAGCGAAAGCGTTCGATGAGCTGCTCGGCGTGGGCAATCTTGCGAGCCTGATTGGCGGCGGCTGCTTCGGCCATACGAATTCGTTCCTCTCGCAGCACAACGAACTCGGCAAAGCCGCCGACATATTCGACTGCTTCGCGTCGAGCCAGCTCAATTACTCGATCGGCAACGGCATCAATGAAGTCTCGGTCATGGGACACAAACAGGACTGCGCCGGGGAACGCCTGCAGCTGACCTTCCAGCCACTGAACCGAGTCTACGTCGAGGTGGTTCGTTGGCTCATCAAGCACCAATACGTCTGGTTTCTGGAGAAGAAGCCGGGCCAGCGAGGCTCGCATTTGCCAGCCCCCAGACATTTCGGCCAAGGGGCGGTCCATGTCCCCGGCGGAGAATCCAAGCCCACCGAGAATCCTCCGGGCCTCGGCCTCAATCAGGTAGCCGCCAAGCTGTTCGAACTGGCTTTGCAACTGGCCGTAGATTTCCATGACCTCGTCGTGTTCAGCGCCGAGCGCGGTACCCATCTGACCTTCGAGTTCTCGAAGCCGGACCTCCAGGTCAAGAATGTGGGCTGCACCCTGAAGGACTTCCTCCAGGACGGAGCCGTTCCATTCATCCAGGATCTCTTGCGGCAGATAACCAACTCGACAATCTTTTTGCTTCGAGACGCTGCCAGAGTCGTACTCCTGGAGTCCGACGATGATCTCCAGCATCGTGGTCTTGCCCGCCCCGTTTCCACCAACCAGGGCAATTCTTCGTGTATTCGACAGGCGGAAGGTAACGTCGCGAAAGAGGACTCGAGATCCAAAGGATTTGCTGAGACCGGCAACCGAAAGCACTCAGGGAGGCTAACGGGATCAGCGGTCGAGGTTGGTGTCTTTTTGGAGTGAACGCGAGGGCGACGAAAGGCACAGGGTCACGACCCCCACCACCCCATCAGCATTTATCGGGCCGAAGTGGCGGCTATCGGATCCGATCTCATGATTGTCGCTCAGGAGGTGGAGTTGGTTTTCGCGGTCCATTGCCGCCACTCGCTTCAGGATTTCGATCGGTTTGGACGGATGCTTGGCCACAACCAGGTCACCAATGCGGGGAGCACGACTGGGATCGACCAACACAAACTCTCCGGCTGCCAGTGTAGGAAGCATGCTCTGTCCGTGGACGCGAAACCGCCGTCGACGTTGGGCAAGCCAGGCTGCCCCCTCGCCGAGGGCGGTTCGTATCACTATTTCACCGGGCTCGAAGGCCTGGGCTAGCGGGGAGGCCCTAGGAGGCGGTGTACCAAGGAACCTCACGACCCTTGGTGGCCCAGAACATGTTGTGAATACCTTCGATCATGCTCATGAGTTCTTCGCAGGCCTCAACACTGATTGAGGTTTTGCAGGCCGAGCCTTGCTTGGCGGCGTTCCAGAAGGTGGTGTGAAGATCAGGGTAGGCCTCAAGATGCTCGGGCTTGAAGTAATCGTGCCACAGGATGCAGAGCTCCCGCTTGACGATATCGGCCTGCTCTTCCTTGATGGCCACAAAGCGGGAGTAGGTGTTGTGTGCTCCCTCCGCCGACATGTCGAGAGCGACCAATTTCTTGGTCATCGACAAAACGGCTTCTCCAGCGATCCGAGCACTAGCTGGGTCATAGACGCCACAGGGACCATCACAGTGGGCTTCGGCAACGGGGGCCGGAGACAAGTAGTCAAAGGCGACGAGAAGGCGGGTGGTGAAAGACATGTGCAACTCCTTGAGATGGCGACACGGTACCGAAACGGCCGTTGCTGCAGCGTACCGGTTTGGCGCCCAGACCCTGAAGTTCTGTCCTCATTGGTTTGAGTTGTACAGTCTTCGCACTATGGCAAGCACCGAATCCTCGCCCCAGAACCCGACGCACCACCGCAGTGGCCCTGCCGACGATTCTTATGTCGACGATTTTGAACGTCGCTCAGCCGAGGCCGTCGCCACCCTTGGGACCAGCCTTGATCTAGACACATTCTCCGCGGCCTTCAACCTCTTTCGAGTCTCGGCTCGCTTTCTTCATGATCTGGAGGTCGAGGTTCATCGCCCCCTTGGGATCTCCCTTGCCGGATTTCGAGTTCTATTCACGGTTTGGGTATTCGACGAGCTGGAACCGAGACAGATTGCTGTTCTCTCCGGTGTCAGTCGCGCCGCCGTGTCAGGTGTTGTTAACACCCTAGAGCGAGATGGCCTGGCGGAAAGAAGCCGCGACCAGACCGACCGCCGACTGGTCACCGTTCGTCTAACCAGGGCAGGATTGGAGCGAGTCAAGGCGGCCTACCGAGACCAAAACCAGCGAGAAGCGAAGCACTTTGATGTCTTGTCCGCCGATGAGCTCCAGACCTTCAGTCAGATCATGCGCAAACTACTCGCCACCCCGTTAGCGCCTGGGTCTGGCGACGTGGCCGACTGAGAAGCCTAGCCCCAAGAATCAATATCGTTAAGGACTTGACGACTTCTCGCCGGCGCCCTAGCTTGTGAGAAGCGCCACCTCATTGGTTTCTCGCGCCAAACCGGGTCACAACGGACCTGCCGCCCACCTAGACGAACGGACAAGCATGATCGAGCCGGGTTTCCACCAGCAACACATCGAGACAATGCCTCGGCCCGAACTCGAAGAACTCCAGTTGCAACGACTACAAGCAACGGTGCAAACCTTGCGCGCTCAGGTGCCCTTTATGGCCGACCGACTCGCTGGCGTCGCCGATCCCCAATCGTTGGGGGACCTGCAAAGGCTCCCGCTGCTCAAAAAGGCTGACCTTCGGGACAACTACCCATTCGGACTATTCGCGGTCGAGAGAAGCGAACTTGCTCGCATTCATGCCAGTTCCGGAACTACCGGTAAACCCACGGTGGTTGGATATACCATAGACGACCTGGCGGTCTGGCACGATTGCGTGGCCCGCTGTCTGCGAGGAGCAGGTATCCAGCCCGGCTGGATGCTCCACAATTCCTACGGCTATGGACTCTTTACTGGAGGCCTTGGCCTTCACGGCGGAGCCGAAGCGGCTGGCATCAATGTCGTTCCAGTTTCTGGGGGCAACACCGAGCGCCAACTCATGCTCCTCCACGACTTCCAGCCAGAGGCCATCTGCTGCACCCCCTCCTATGCCCTGACCCTGAGCGAACTATTGGGCGAAGATGCTCGAAACTGTTCGCTTCGAGTTGGAATCCTTGGCGCCGAAGCCTGGACCTTTGAAATGAGAGCGGCCATAGAGAAGGGCCTTGGTATCACCGCCGTCAATATCTATGGACTGTCCGAGATTATTGGTCCAGGGGTTGCCTGTGAGACAGCGGACAAACAGGGTCTGGTGATCATGGAAGACCACTTCCTTCCCGAGATCATAGACCCAGAAACCAATGAGGTTTTGCCCGACGGCGAGGTCGGTGTTTTGGTACTCACAAGTTTGACCAAGCAGGCGTTTCCGGTTCTTCGGTACTGGACTGGAGACTTGTGTTCGATCACCCGAGAGCCTTCGCCTTGTGGGCGCACTCATGCCAGAATGTCCCCCATTGTCGGAAGGGCCGACGACATGCTGGTCATCCGCGGTGTCAACGTCTATCCCAGCCAGGTCGAGCACACCCTGCTCAAGATTGCTGGCCTCAGTCCTCACTTTCAACTCGTTGTCTCCCGCGAGGGCACCATGGACACTCTCCACATTCGGGTGGAACGAGATCCTGATGCCGACGGGCCCCAAACTAGCGACGAGGCACTTGTGGCCAAAATCCGCGAGGCAATGCGATCTTCACTTGGCATTGGGGTGACCACCAGCATCGAAACCCTCGGCTCGCTCCCCCGGTCCGAGGGTGGCAAGCTCAGTCGAACAATCGACCAACGGCCCACAGGGAGTTCGCTTTGAGATCACAAGATGAATCCAGCACCCGGTTGGATGCTTCAAAGGAATCGCCATGCTAAGAAGCTGGAAAGACCTGGACCACTTCCAAGAGTTCATCGATTCGGGTGGAATTGTCGAACCGGGCGATGACATGCCGGATGAGTACCGCTCCGAGGTATTCCGCTTTATCGAGTTTCATGCCAATTCTGAGCTCATGGGTGGCCTGACCGAGCGCGACTGGATCCCAAAGACACCAGGATTGCGGCTGAAGCAGATCTTCTTGGCCAAAACCCAGGACGAGATAGGACACGCACACCTGCTGTACATGGTGGCAGCCGACATGGGGGTTAAGTCTCGGAACCAGATGATCGAAGAACTCTTCGCTGGCAAATCTCGATTCCATAATGTTTTTCATTACCAGGCCGTTACCTGGGCCGACCAGGTCGCGATCGCCTTCTTGGTTGACGCTGCCGCGTTTGCGAGCCAGCGGGCTGTCTTCGCCCAATGCACCTACGGACCATACAAAAGAGTTCTGAAGCGAATCGTGGCTGAGGAGGGCTTTCACTTGCGACACGGCGAAGACATGCTGATGAGCCTGGCCGAGGGAAGCCCGATCCAACACCAAATGTTTCAGGAAGCACTGGAACGTTGGTGGTGGCCGGCGGTGCAGCTTTTTGGCCCCGACTCCGATCCGGCTGATCCGCTGCTGAAATGGAAGATAAAGTCCGAACGCAATGAGGTCCTACGAATGGCCTACATCCAGAAGTTTGTCCCTCTACTTCAAGGGTACGGGTTTAAGATTCCCGATGACGAACTGCGCTATGACGAGGCATCCAAGAAATGGCTGACCAGCGAGATCGACTGGGAACCGCTGAAGGCAACGATGCGCAACGGCGGACCGGACTCGAGACGCAGAATCGCCAACGCATCGGCGAACTGGTCCGAAACGCGTTGGGTTCGAGACGCCCTCGACGCAGCAGCCGACAACCAATCGAAGAATGCTGCGGCGGACGGGTTGGCCAGATCAGCAGGAACTGCCGCCTAGCTGTGACCATACCAATCGACCTAGACGATTCGACCCCAGCTCCCCCCATGGGTCCAAGCCCACTCCAACACAGGGTTCATAAGGCTCTCGAACAGGTGACTGACCCCGAATACCCCGATATATCCATCGTGGATCTTGGCCTAGTCGAACAAGTCACAGCCCAAGAGAACGGCCAGGTTCTTGTTGGCCTAATCCCCACCTTCTCGGGCTGTCCGGCCCTGGCCATGATTGCCAAGGATGTGCAGACCGCCCTGGGTTCGGTCCCGGGAATTGAATCGGTCGACGTGCGATGGTTAACCAGCCCTGTGTGGTCCACCGACAGAATCACCGCCTCGGCCAAAGCCCGCCTATCAAGTGACTACACCGTCATCCTGCGACACAAGGATGGAACCCTGCGTTGCCCTGTTTGTGGGAGCAACGCCGTGGCCGACCAATCAATGGCTGGTCCGACCCGCTGTCGTTCGCTGGCCTGGTGTCCAAGTTGTCGAAACCCAGTAGAGGTGATGCGCTAGTGCGACACCTTGTTTATTGCAGCGTTATCGCAGCCCAGCATCTCACCGTAGGGCCGCCAGATGGAAGGACCAGGTCGTATGAGAACTTATGAGGTATTTCTCAAGCGAGCAGGCAAGGAAGAGTTTCGCCATGCTGGTGCCCTGGACGCGCCCGATGACGACATGGCCAGATTATTGGCACGAGAGAGCTACGTTCGGCGGGGCGAGGGATCGCTGATGTGGCTGGTCGCTCGGGCCAACATTGTCGAAGGTGACTCAGACTTTCTCGAACCAAACTTTGACAAGCCCCACCGCCACAATGATGGGTCAAACATTGCGGCACGGCGAAAACGCCAGCGGTCCGCTGCCTCAGCAGATACAGAGCCCTCAGCATGACCAGTGAACTAAGCCCCGCAGCGGCCGACTATCTGCTTGCCTTCGCTGATGACGAGCACATGATTGGCGCTCGTCATACCGCCTGGATCGGCATGGGGCCCTTCCTCGAAGAAGACCTGGCGTTTTGTTCCATCGCTCAGGATGAACTCGGCCATGCCGTCGCGCTGTATGAGTTCCTTACCGACGATGTCGACCGGTTCGCCCTGCTCCGAAAGCCACAAGAGTATCGATCCTGTGCATTCGCGGAGTTGGAATGTGGCGATTGGGTGGATGCTTTAGTCCGACACTGGCTCTATGACCGGGCCGAGCAACTTCGGTGGGAAGCTCTATCGGGGTCGGCCAACCAAAGTATTTCCGAGGTGGCGGTTCGAGCCGAGCGCGAAGAGTCCTTTCATCGTGCTCATGCCGAGTCCTTCATGAGCCGAATCTCCGCCTCGAACGACACTTCATCGATCTCAAAGCTCAGTGAGGCTATTGTCCGTTTATTGCCGGTTGCCCAAGGAATCTGGCAGCCCTCCGATCGAGAAGAAGAGGCCATCAGAGAGGGGTTTGCCACTGCTTCTTCGGCCTCGATGGCTCAGAGTTGGAACTCAATGATTCAGGAAGATCTCCTTCGCTGGGGCCTTGATATCGATGTCTCGAGTTCCACTGGGGCGTTGGGGAGCCGAACCGAACGAAGCCAGGGTTTCGAGAGACTCTTGGCCTCCCTCCAGGAGGTCATCAATATCGACCCGGCCACCGCTTGGTAAGCGGAGGACCTGATAGCAAGACAAAGAGTTACCACAAGCCCAAATATCTCCAACAACACGAAAGAACATCTCATGGCAACACTGACCGAATTCTGCAAAATTTCCGCCAAACTCAGTTTCGCTCCCATTGGCAAGCTTGCCGGCGGCATGCGAGTTGATCTCGCCTTCACCGGCACCGCAACCTCGACCCATTGGGAGGGCGAACGCCCAGTCTCAGGCATTGACTACGTCACCGTTCGAAAAGACGGCTCGACCGAGCTCAACATCCGTGGCCAGATTGGCTCAGGCAAAGACGTTATTGCCTACACCGCTGTTGGGCGTGGCGATCAGGACGGTGCACGCGAACTATTCCTTTTCGAAACCGCAGTTGAGGAGATGGCCTGGCTCAACAATGCCGTCGGGGTTGCCCTGGGCTCCGCCGACGGGGACGCGCTGGAACTCACCGTCTATATCGCCACCACATAGCAATGCCCGAATCAAGCGTAATTCTCCACGTCGAAAACGCGTTGGCGGACATCACCCTCAACCGTCCTACGGTCATGAACAGCCTCGACGAGGAGATGGTCGAGCGATTCCACGATGTTCTCGATCGCATCCAGAATCATATTGAGGACAACGGCCGAGTAAGGGCCGTTGTGATCACGGGGAACGGTCGGGCCTTCTCCGCCGGTCGCGATTTGTCTGAGGCGTCTCCGTTGGAGGAGGATGCGCAGGCCATCCTCGCCAATGTGTTCAATCCACTCATCGCCCGAATCCGCTCAATCCCCGTACCAACGATCGCGGCTGTCAATGGTGCGGCCCTGGGAGTTGGGTTTGGCATTGCCATGGCCTGTGACATCGTCATCGCTAGTGACAAGGCCAAACTGGGCTCGCCCTTTGCCAGTATCGGCTGCGTACTCGATTCGGGGGGGCATCGTGCGATGGTCGAACGAATCGGCCCCCATCGAACCCTAGACCTCATCTACACGTCTAGACTTTTGAATGGCCGTCAGGCGGCGGAAATGGGGCTCGTCAACCGTTCGGTGCCAGCAGAAGACCTTCTATCGCTAGTCAGAGAGCAAGCCTCAACTATCGCTTTAGGTCCGACTGCAGCCTTTGCCGCGTCCAAACGAATTGTCCAGTCAATCCTCGATGAAGGGTTGGACTTCTCGACCTCGCTGGCCGCGGAGGCGGCGGCCCAAGGTTCCTTGGCCGGACAGAACGACTATGTTGAAGGGATCCAGGCGTTCATGGACAAGCGAAAACCTGAGTTTAGGGGCTACTAGGGACGGGGGTGGAACTCTGACTCCGCGAGACTGGCCTGGTTGTTGGGTCAAAGGCCGCCATTGCTTGGGCATCCATTGGGCGAGAAAAGTGGAATCCTTGAGCAATGTCGATTTCCGCCCTGCGGACCATGTTTAGACACTCTTCGCTCTCCACTCCCCCGATCACCAACTCAAAGCCCAGCTTGGCCGTCAGGGCCTGAATAGCCACCAGGCCGCCAGCAATAGTGCGATCCCAGTCGGCGTCATCAACAAGTTCGGGATCGAAGAAGTGACGGTCAAGCTTGACACCGTCGATGTCCAGATGGGTTAGATCCCCAAGCCTGGTCGAGTCGCGGCCGAACTGATCGATCACGATTCGGACCCCCAGTTCTCGCAAGGCGGCCATGGTTCGGCGAGACCGCTCACGATCGTTATAGATTGTTGATTCCTCCCGTTCAAGAGTAAGACGGTGAGGCTCTAGTCCAGTCCGATCAAGCAGCCGAGCCACCCGATCGACGAAGAGTGGATCGCGGTAGTGCTGTTCGCTGGTGTTGACACTCAAACACCAATCCTCACAGCCATCCGGTCCACCGTCATTTTGCCAAGAAACCAACTGGCTGGCCGCCGACTCGATGCACCATTCATCGATCGCTTCCAGCAGACCTAGCTTGTCGGCAAGGGGGAGAAATTCTACCGGGTTGACCAGTCCTCTGGTTGGGTGATTCCAGCGGACCAGAGCTTCAATTCCAACAACTGCGTGTTTGGAGCCAGGACCAACCCGCAGGATCGGTTGATAGTGGACAACGAGTTCACCCTCATCCACGGCCTTGCGAAGGGCAAGCTCATGAGCTGCCCGGTTGGCCGAAGCAGATGCGATGGAATCGTCATGGCGAACAAAGTCCGTACTTGGATCCGACTTTGCTAGATACATGGCCTGATCAGCACGACGGAGAAGATCCTCAGCCGTTCCGTCACTGGCTAAAACAAACCCGATTGATGCTCGCACCTCGTGCTCGACTCCCAAGATCGTTGTTGGTCGATTTAATGCTGTTGAGTAGCGGCGAGCAGCGGCTTCTGCACCGCCTTGAGGGTTGACTCCACGGCAGAGGATGACGAACTCGTCCCCACCGAGACGGGCTACCGTGTCTTCCTGACGGCAAGTATTTCGTAGTCGTTCAGCCACCTCGATGAGCAATCGGTCACCAACCTCATGACCATAGGTGTCATTCACCAGCTTGAATTTGTCTAGATCAACGAACATAACGACAAGTGACTCGCCGCTGGATCTTGAGGTTTCGATGGACTCATTCAGCTTCTTCAGCAAGTTGGCCCGATTTGGCAGTCCTGTCAACTCGTCGTAGAGAGCCTTGCGGTGAAGTTCGACCCTGGTGCGGCGCTCCTCGGAGATATCTTCAATTTGAATGAGCACCCTCGGAGACCCAGAATCGGTCGACAAGATACTGATCGATTCACGGACCCAAACTGCAGCACCATTCCGGTCCCGGTAGCGACGCTCGCTCTGGCCAGCATCTGCGCTCCCAGACAAAACCTCTTTGATGAGTGCTCCAACATCGACACGTTCAGCCTGATCGACCAGATCGAGGAACTCCACTTCAGTTAGTTCTTCATCCAGGTAGCCAAGCAGCCGGGCGAACCGTGGATTCATGAGGTCAATCTTGCCCTCAGCATCGAGCTCAACCACCCCGATGGGAGCATGGGTAAAACTAGCCTCGAAGCGTTCAACGATAGTCTGACGCACTCGCTCTGCTCGCTCTTTGGCAATTGCTAGTCGATCGAAGCGGCGAATGAATTGGTGAACGAGAACGCCAGCGGCCAGCGAGGCAAGAACCCCAGCAAGTGTCAAAAACAGAACCTGGTCGGAGCCAACAGTCCGGGTGGTGGCGTAGTCCTCGGCTTTACCCCGAATGATCACTCTACCCTCCCGACCCAGCATCTCGATCTCACGTACTGCCAATAGATCCGAAGCATTCTCAGCGTGGTAGTACTGCTGTCCATGTTCGACAAACCCACTTGGAACCGAGGAAAGGGGAAGGGGCTCCACCATGCCGATCAGGTCCAGTTCCAAGTTTGGTTGGGCCTCGTTTTCAAAAACGTCGAGATCCAAGACCAAAGTCACCGATGCCGACTCACCGGTTGAGAAGACCCGATAGGTCGCCATACCCGCCCACTGGCCGTCCTGGATCTGGTTCAGTCCAGACGTAACCACTGGCAGACTGCGACTGGGCTCAAGACCATCGGGCAAGATCAGATCGCGGCCAGCTTGACCCTGTAAGCCAATCGCTTTGACCAACGGGCTCCGAGAGAACGCTCCCAGGGAGTCCGCCACCTCACCCAAACTCTCGCTGTCATGGGCTAGAACTTCATCAATCAAAGCCTCGACACGGTCAGACTCACGAAGGATCCGACTGACTTCACTATCGCTGGACCGGGCGAATCCGTCGTAGGCGGACTCTTGGGCCGCTCTTTCCTCCTGGGCTAGGAGTTCCGACCGGCCCATGGCCGCGTTGAACGTCAGTATGAACCCACCGGCTACGATTCCCGCCGGTAGAAGACGCAACACGCTTGCCCTTCGCACCCCATCCCAGTCGGCCTGCAATGGAACGCTAGAAGGTTGGGCGTACGAATTGAGCCTAACGGCCTAGCCATCAAGGCTACCAGCCCAAAGCCGCCTGCCGGACCGTGAACTACTGCTAGTCGATCGAAATCTCTTCGCTGAAATCTTGGCCAAGGTAAGCGGCGATGACGTCATCGTTAGACTGAATCTCTTTTGGCAACCCGGTTCCGATTGGTCGGCCAAAATCGACGACCAGAATACGGTCTGCGATATCCATGACCAAACCCATGTCGTGCTCAACCAGAATCATGGAAATCCCAAGTTCTTCTCGAATGTCGAGAATAAAGCGTGCCATGTCCTCGGTCTCTTCCAAGTTCATCCCCGCCACCGGCTCGTCCAACAGCAGCAACTCGGGGTCCATGGCCAGTGCTCGACCAAGTTCAACCCTCTTTTGAATGCCATAGGGAAGAAGGGCGACCGGATGCTTTCGCCACTCGTTGATTTCGAGAAAGTCGATGATGTCCTCGACTCGCTCCCGATTCTCCATCTCTTCCTTCTTGGCCGGTCCGAACCATGCCATGCCGGTTAGCCAGTTGTTCTTCATTCGAATATGACGGCCAGTCAAAATGTTGTCGATAACCGTCATCTGACCAAACAAGGCGATGTTTTGGAAGGTTCGAGCGATTCCGAGGCGGGCGATTGCGTCGGGTCGTTCTCCCATGATCGACTTGCCCTTCCAGCGAATGTCGCCTTCTTGGGGACGATAGACCTGGCTGATGCTGTTAAAGATCGAGGTTTTGCCCGCTCCATTTGGACCAATGACGGCGAACAATTCACCCTCGGTGACATGGAAGCCAACACCGTTAATGGCGGTGACTCCGCCAAAGCGAAGGGTGATGTCTTCGACTTCGATAATCTTGGAGGTTCCGGTCTCGTTCGAACTCATGATGCCCACTTCTTGCGGCGCTTGTAGTGTTTGACGTCACGGAACGATTTGCGTTCCCCGGACTCGTCGCCGTGAAGACCGAGATAGAACTCCTTGACATCATCGTCGGCCAGGAGCTTTTGCCCCTCACCATCCATAACGATTTTTCCGTTTTCCATGATGTAACCAAAGTCGGCGATGGACAGCGCCATCATGGCGTTCTGCTCGATCAACAGGATCGAGGTTCCCTCACTATTGATCAGGCTGATCACGTCCCGAACCTGTTGGACCAGCAAGGGGGCCAAACCTAAGGAGGGCTCATCCAAAATCATGAGTTTTGGTTCGGCCATCATGGCTCGGCCAATGGCGAGCATTTGCTGTTCGCCGCCGGACATATAGCCCGCCAGCTGCTTGCGACGTTCTAGCAGGCGTGGGAACAGCTCCATCACCCGGTCGTAGTTCCTTTTTGCTCCATCCTTGTTGGTGAATGCTCCAGTGGCCAGATTCTCATCGACGGTCAGCTCACCGAAGCAGCGTCGACCCTCCATGACTTGGGAGATTCCGGCGCGCACGATGGATGAGGGCTTCATGTGAGTGATGTCTTGACCGTTCCACATGATGGTGCCCTTGGTGGACTTACCTTCATGGTTGTCAAGCAGTCCGGTGGTCGCCCGAGCTGTTGTTGTCTTGCCGGCGCCGTTGGATCCGAGAAGCGCCACGACGCTGCCGTCAGGGACCTCGATAGAAAGGCCGCGCAACACGAGGGCGACCTCGTTATACACCACCTCAAGGTTGCTGATTTCAAGCACTGTCCTGGGCTCCCAACTGGCTGGTTTTGGAACGAATCTGAGAGAAGTCAACCTTGGATCGAGGGTGGATACCTCCGACCCAAGGTTGACCAGGGACTACATCAGGCGATGTAGCTCAACAACGCAACGATGCCCTAGATGCAGGGACCATCAAAGACGTAGTCGGCCACGATCTCCGAGACAAAGGGGCCCTTCTCAATGAAGAGGCCAGTGGAGCCGGTACCGGAACTCACGGGCTGGATGTCGAACGCGGTGGCATCGGCATCGAACATGTAGCTCTCACGGACGACCGAATCGTTGTAGCTTCCGGCCCAGCTCTGGTTTGGTCCGAGGCCCTTGAAGTCAACGGTGACTTCCTGGGAAGCAGCCACGATGCCAGCGCGCGTCATGTCGCCGTTAGCAGCAGCCTGCTCCAACACGGTCTGAACCATCAGGCCTTCCATCCAACCAATGGCATACACGTCAGACAGGTTGTTGTCTGGGCGAAGCTCGGTGAAGGCAGCAACGAGATCCTGCATGCCTTCGGAGTCGTTTCCGTTCCAGGGAACGGTGTAGCCCGACTGCCACCAGTACTGGTCGAAAGACTCAGCCAAGTCTCCACCAAGGTGGGCCAGGTAGTTGAATGACGGCTGGTTGCCAGACCACTGGGCTTCAAATCCCTGGGCCACAGCGTTGCCGAAGATGTCGGCGGTCTCACCTGGGGTGAGTGTGGTCCAAACGATGTTGGCACCGGAGTTGACGAGTTGGGTCACGACCGCCGTGCGATCGTCACCAGCGACTTCACCCTCGGCCGCATAGACCACCTCAATGTCAAGGAGTTCAGCAGCCAGGGCAGCACCGGCAAATCCGTCAGCGCCGTACTCGCCCGGACGGGAAAGAATAGCCAACTTGGGAGTGTCACCATTCTCGGTAACCAGGTCGGCCAAGAAGGAAATACCGTTCATGCTTTCGATGCAATAGTTGGTTCCCTTCTCCAAGATGTTGGGACCAATGTCCGGGTCAGCCCACAACGAAGCCCAGCTCAGCGGAATGACCAGAATGTCATCGTCTTTGGCATCCTCCGCGATGGCGGCGGTGATCGGGGAACCGGTGTTCTCCGAAATCATGGCCACGCCTTCGTCGGATTCGGCCGCAAGCGTGAGATAGTTTTCGATGCCCTTGTCGGTGGCATAGCCACTATCAAGTACCACCATTTCGACCTGGCGGCCGGCGATGCCACCATTGGCGTTAACGACCTCCCAGTACACGGTTTGGCCTTCGACGATTTCGGCCACCAGTGAGGCGAACGGGCCAGAAAGGTCGGCGTTGAGACCAACCTTGATGGTGTCATCAGTGACACCAAAGTCGGTGGCGATCTCGGCGGCCGGTTCTTCTGCCTCCGCTGGAGCGGCCGTTGTGGTCGTTTCCTCCTCTGCCGTAGCTTCGGTGGTTGCTGAAGATTCTGATTCTCCAGCCGCACCATCATCGGTTTCACTGCTACCGCAGGCACTGGCCACGAGACCTAGTGCCATGAATAGCGCAAGCAAACGCTTGAATTTCACAGGATTCCTCCCCTTGTGTTTCGTTCACCCGACGGGTGCCGGGTTAGCGATCTTTACTAGAATTGTGTTTCTTCTTGAGACCTCAGATCCCAAGGTTCCTGAATGTGTAGCCCATCTATCAGTAACTGAAGGGCCATCCCTTCCAATAGTTTCGAATCTTCACCCAAATGCCAAACAGGCCGTGGGGTTCAAAGATGAGGAAAATGACAATGAGAACGCCATAAATTACCGGGTTCCACAAGAAGACACTCATTGGCCAGCCTGGCGCGGTCGGCGAGGTAGAAACCGGCCCGAAATCTCCAGGCCCCGATGTCAACATGATGTTGGCCAGATCGCCTATGACCCCACCAGAATCAAGGTTGCCGCTTAGCCAATTGGTCAGCTTCTCTACCGCCTTGGGTAGAAGCTCCACAAACAGTGTTCCCATCATGGTGCCTGCAATGGTCCCGGCCCCGCCAATGAGCAGAATGGCAACGAATTCGACCGAGAGCAAAAGGCTGAAGTCGACCGGCGAAACACGGCCTTGGTAGGAGGCCCACAATGCCCCGCCGATTCCGGCGTAGAACGAACTGATGGCAAAGCCGACCCGCTTGTAGTGTTGTTCGGGAACACCCATGACTTCGGCGGCGACATCTCTGTCTCGAATAGCTTGCAACGCCCGACCAGTGCGGGTCCGGACCAGGTTCTTGGCAAAAGCCATCATCACCAACAAGATGGCGAATAGGAAGAAAAATTGTTTCTGTTCTTCGGTGAGATAGATCAGCCCGAGCCATTTGCCGTCCTCGTTCATGTCGATGAAGGGCACTTCTTCTTTCCAGATTCGGATGTCGAGCTTGGGCCACTTGCGACCAGACTCATAGTCACCGGCGTACTCGGGCAACATTCGGGCAATATGGAGGCCAATGAAGACCAGCCCAACCGTGACGATGGCGAGATAGAGCCCACGTACCTTCACCGCAGCCGGAGATACCAAAATTCCCACCAGCGCGGCGAACACTCCAGCGAGTGGTAACCAGATCCAGATCGGAAGACCAAGACCGCATTCCCCCGCCTTGTCGAGCAGGCCAATGTTGTCGGCAAAAGGCACACAAGCTTTGACCCCACCATCGCCCTTACCTCCGAGTGTGACCGCACTGTAGGCGCCAACTCCCATGAAGAAGGCGTGGCCAAGCGACACCTGACCGGTCACCCCGGTCAAGATATTGAAGCCGAGGGCGGCAATGGCGAAGGGCAGGACAAGGGTGAGGGGGTTTAGCCATGTCTGGCCAAAGAGCCAGGTAGGGATCCAGCCCGCCGCCCCGTTACCCAGCACCATAAGAACGATGAAAATGAGAAAGAGGCCAGCCGCCCCCTTCTGGAAGTAGGTAGGGAAGATGGCAGAATCTTGCTCGTAGGAGGTCCGCAGATGTGGTCGACCAAAACTCATGAACTCAGACCCTCCGGATTTCTTCGGAACCAAACAGGCCATAAGGCCTGACGAGCAACACAATCAGCATGACAATGTAGGGGACAATGGTCGAATAGCCAGCGCCAAGGACACTGGTCCACTGGGCCAAATACTGGCCGGCAAAAACCTCGGCGCTGGCAATGAGCAATCCTCCATAGAGGGCACCGGGAATCGAGTCCAGGCCACCGAGGATAATCACGGGCAGAACCCGGAAGGCTAACACGGGGTGGATCTCCTGGCTGACTGTTCCCTGAGGGGGGAACGGTCCCATGCCGTAGAAGATTGCTCCCACTGCCACCAGTGCGGCGCCCAATCCCCAGGCAATGGAAAAAACTCGTCCAACGTTGATTCCCTGGGCCTGGGCAGCCTCTTGGTCAAAGGCCACGGCCCGCATGGCCACGCCAAATCGGGAGCGGAAAAACAAGTTGATGCTGAGGAAACATAGGACCGCTGCCACCATGGCCCCAACATAGGACTTGGGGATGCCAGCCCCCAGGAACTCCCATTGTTCCAGCCCCCAAGGTATTTGCAGTGACCTGGCCGTTAGGGAGGTTGCGTCACGGTTGAAGGGCCCAAGCGCAGTCTCGATGCCGAGCGTAATCACGGCCATCGAGAAGAGAGGCTGGCCAATCATCGGCCGAATGGCGATGCGTTCCAACACCATGCCCAAGATGGCGGCAATGATCAAGGCCAGTACCAGGTTTATCAGCCAGCGAGGAATGCTCGGAGTGGTTCCGATTTCGGGCGCTAGTGGATTGCTGAAGGGTAGGAATGGCAGGCCAGCGTCATTGACCAGGATGGACATGAACAAGGCGCCGGCCATGGCGATGCCACCAGCAGCAAAGTTCAGTACCTGTGTGCCCTTAAAGACGATCACAAAGCCAATGCCCATGACTGCATAAATTGACCCCAAAGCAAGGCCCTTGATCAGCGTCTGCAGGAAGGTCGGAAAGAAGCCGGTCGACTCCTGAGCTAGGAGGAGGACGTCAATCATTAATACATTTCCTCCACTAGATCCCGGAAGGCATCCTCGACAGCAGATCGTTTCAGTTTCTGGGTTGCCGTGAGCTCGCCATCCTCATGGTCCAACTCCTTGGGGATCATACGGAACTTCTTGACCCCCTCAACTCGTGCGAACTTCTCGTTCGTTCGTTCTACCTCAGCCTCAATCAAAGCAATGACCTCGGGCTTTTCACTCAAGTCTCGGTAGGTGGTGTAGGAGAGATTCTCTCTGGTTGCCCAGTTCCCGACGGTTTCCAATTCGATGGCAATGAGAGCCGTGAGGTATTTGCGTCGATCCCCGATGACCATGGCCTCATTAATGAACGGACTGGACTTCAGGGAGCTTTCGATTTCCGAGGGTGAGATATTCTTGCCGCCTGCGGTGATGATGATGTGCTTGATCCGGTCGACGATCTTGATGTGGGTATCATCGACCCACTCGCCAACGTCACCGGTCATGAGCCAGCCGTCCTCGGTGAAGGTCTCAGCAGTTTTGTCTGGTTTGCCCCAATAGCCAGCGAAGACTCCGGGATGTTTGGTCTGGATCTCGCCGGTCTCAGTATCAATCCGAACGGACTCCTTGATGCTGGGATAGGCCTCACCAACGGTGCCAAGTCGGTTGCGCCCGACCATGTTTAGGGTCGCAACCGCCGTGTTTTCGGTCATTCCATACAGTTCGTATACGTCAACACCAATTCCGAGGAAGAACTCGAGCAGTTCAGGGGCAATTGGGGCGGCCCCGGTTCCCGCCCAGCGAGTCTTGCCAAGACCCAGACGCTCGCGCATGGCTCGGAAGACGAACACATACCCTAACCAATAGGCTAAGCGGGCGGTCAGTGGCCAGCCTCCGGCAGCTTCGGCTCGTTTGTGCCCAATCCAGCGAGCCAAATTCATCGACGGCTTGAACAGCAGGCGCTTGAAGGGGCTTGCGTCCTGACCCTTGATCATGATGGTGGCGTGCATCTTTTCCCAGATGCGGGGTACACCAAAGAACAGGGTGGGCTGGATCTCGCGAAGATTGGTACTGATGGTGTCGATACTTTCGGCAAAATTGAGAACCACGCCAAAACCCACCATGTGCCAGGTCGAGAAAATGCGCTCAGCCACATGACAAAGAGGGAGAAAGGTCAGGACGGAGTCCTTCGTGTTGGGGATATGGCCTCGGATTCGCTCAGGGGTTCCACCAATGATCTCGATGCTGAAGTCGGCGTTGGCGTTGTTAAGCATCGCCCCCTTTGGCGGCCCCGTCGTTCCCGAGGTATAGACCAGCGTCATCACATCGTCGGGGCCGGCATTGGCCATTCTGGCCTCGACCTCACCAGGGTTGGCCTGGCGGTATTCGCGGCCCAAAGCGAGGAAGTCCTGCCAGTCCATCAAACGCTCATCAACCTGCCGGCGGATACCTCGTGGCTCGATGTAGATGATCTTGCGCACGCTGGGGTAGGCGGCGGCGGGGAGATCTAACACCTTGTCGGCTTGTTCTTGATCCTCGGCCAGATGGATGCACGCCCCCGAGTCGTTCAGGGTGTATTCGACTTCGGCGTGGGGGTTTGTCGGGTACAACCCAACAGTGATGCCGCGAACGGCCACTGTGGCCAGGTCCATGATCACCCACTCGGGGCGATCTTCTGAGTGAATCGTCACGCGATCCCCGACTTCAACCCCAAGGGCCAGAAGGCCGTTGGCAGCCTCCATGACCATGTCCCAGGTTTTCTCCCAGGTCCACTCGCGCCAGACACCAAGTTCCTTGTCTCGCATGGCTACCTGAGTTGGAGCCTTTGTGGCCCACTCCTGAGCGCGTTGGGCCACGGTCCGATAACCCGAACCGGAGGATTGTGCAATTGGCTTCTCAGTTACGACAGCCATGGTCTCCCCTACTCATGCTCTCCCCTACTCATCTGGTGACGCCCGGCACACTACCCCGGACGAGCAGGCAGACTAGGCCGGGTCGGTGACACAATCAAGACGGAAACCAAAAAGGTCGTGCATCCGATCATCAAGCCCTTGACGATATTGGAAAGAACCGGCTTTTGTGCCGGAAATCGACTAAGGAATGTTACTTCTCAGTAACCCGCATCGATACTGACCAAACCCTCAAGAGGCAACCCCCGAGCAAAGAGCGAGACATTGTCTGCGACGTGTTTCGCCAGGAGAGGAACACCCATTTCCGGCGTGTTGGCGATATGTGGCGTAATGATGACTCTTGGCTCGCTCCACAAAACATGATCGCTGGGCAGTGGTTCTGGATCCGTGACATCAAGGGCAGCGCCACCAATCTGGTTAGCCCGCAAAGCGCGAAGCAAAGCTCCCGTTTGAACGTGTCCACCCCGGGCCACATTGACTAGCCACCCATGGCTTTGCATGGCTTCCAACTCTGGCGCCCCAATCACACCACGGGTTTCCTCAGTCAAAGCCAAGGCCAAGACGACTAGGTCGGCTCCGGCAATCCCTTCGATCCGGTGCTCAAGGGCCAGGGTTCGGTGAGCACCCTCAAGCGGATCCGCTCGCCGACGGATGACCGTGACCTGACAGTCAAAGGGAACCAATAGTTTGATGAGTTCCTGAGTAATACCGCCGGCACCAAAAATGGTGACCTTGCCTCCCAGCAAATTGTGCCCCTCTGGTGCCTCCCACGTACGAGCCCGGACATAGGTACTTAATCCTCGTAGGCCAGCCAAGCCCAGAGTCAGGACGTGTTCAGCCACTGGCCTGGCGTAGACCCCCTTGGCACATGTCCAGGTCAGGCTTGGATCGAGGTATTGCACAAAGGGTTCGATCCCGGCATAGGGAAGGCTGACCCATCGCAATTTCGGGCATCGAGCTAGGACTTCGGGCATAGCCGAGGCGGCATGAGCGTCCGCCCAAACCAATCCCTCCGCCTCCTCCATCGGTGCCAGTTGCCCACCCCCGGCAAGCACTGCTTCTTCCAGTGATTCGAACCGTCCGGAGCGAGGTTGAACCGCGATCCTTGGCTGGCTCTGGGAATTCACGAGTGAACCAGCCATTTACAGACCAGAGCGAAGGGCTTGGACCAGGTCGGCCAGAAGATCTGCCTCGTCTTCTATCCCAACCGACAATCGAACGAGGTCATCGGGAACTTCCAGGGGCGACCCTTCGGCCGAGGCGTGAGTCATCACTCCCGGATGCTCGATGAGCGACTCGACCGCTCCGAGCGATTCAGCCAAGGTAAATAACTCGGTTGCTTCAATGATACGAATCGCAGCATCTCGCCCACCAGCGGCACGAAAGCTCACCATTCCACCAAATCCTGACATCTGCCTGGCGGCGACCTCGTGCCCAGGGTGCCCCTCAAGCCCAGGATAGAGCACCGTGGCGACCGCGTCGTTAGAGCCAAGCAAGTCAACAACGGCAGCCGCATTGGAAAGGTGGCGATCCATTCGAACGGCTAAGGTCTTGGCCCCTCGCAGGGTGAGGTACACATCCCAGGGGCCCCGTACGGCCCCAACAGCATTCTTAATGAAGCGAAGGTGACCATCAATCTCGGCGTCGTTGGTAGCGACAAATCCGCCAATGGTATCGCTGTGTCCACCCAGATATTTGGTGGTGGAATGCACCACGATGTCGGCACCATGATTGAGCGGCTGTTGAAGGTAAGGGGTGGCAAATGTGTTGTCCGCCACCAGCAGCGCTCCATGGCTGTGAGCAATCTTGGCAATGGCGGCAATGTCGAAAATGTTCAGCAGGGGGTTGGTTGGCGTTTCCAGCCAAACCAGTTTGGTGTTCTTGGGCCAGTTCGCTTCCAACTCCTGCGGATCGACTAGATCGTGAGCCGACCAGCCAACACCAACCGGGCCAAATACCTTGGAGATCAACCGAAACGTACCTCCATAGGCGTCGTTGCCCATAACCACATGATCCCCGGGTTTCAACAGCCGAAGAATGGCGTCCTCCGCAGCCAGGCCCGAAGCGAAGTCGACACCAAAGGCCGCCTCCTCCAGCGAAGCGAAGGCCCGTTCCAGTGCGGTGCGTGTTGGGTTTCCGGTGCGGGCATATTCATACCCGGAGTGTTTGCCAACGGCCTCTTGGGCAAAAGTCGAGGTCTGGAATACCGGAACGGTGACCGCCCCCGTCATCGGCTCTGGGTCTTGGCCAACATGGATGGCCCGGGTAGAAAAGCCAAACGATCGTTTTGGCTCGTGCAGGGTGGAGGAATCTTCTGTCATTGGCGTGTGCTTTCGGGGATTTCGCGGATCGACTTTCAGGGATGACTTGCAAGGGGTGCTTAGGCGAGAACCGTGCTCGCGGCCCGGCGGCTAGGCCACCGGGGCCTGGGATGACAAGAACGAAAGCACATCGGCTCGGGCCAACACGGTCCGCGGCCTACCCCCATCAAGAACGAGAAGAGCTGACGCCAGATCCAGCAGACGCACAGCCATTTCGATGGGTTCGCCAATGCCAATTGTCGGGAGTCGGGGACTCATGACCTCTTCGACCGAGCGGTCCAGGACCCCCCCATCATTGAAGGCCGCCTCCATAATACGAAGCTCATCAATGGAACCCATAACCTCGGCCGCGGCCAGGGGCATCTCGTTCTTGGCCACCGGAAGCTGAGAAACATCGTGGGTGCGCATCATGGCCACCACGCTTCGAACCGAGTCGCTCGGTCGGGCATAAACGAGAGGGGGGATGTCTCCGTCTCGTTGGGCCAACGCATCACGAACGATGGGCCCCGGTGCACTGAGGAAACCAAACCGACCCATCCATTCATCGTTGAACACCGTTGACAGATAGCCCCGTCCCGAATCAGGGGTAAGAACAACAACCAGGTCGTCCTTGGACAGGTCCTTGGCTACCTCAAAGGCGGCGTAAACCGCGGTTCCCCCGGATCCGCCAATGAGAATGCCTTCTTTTTCGGTGATTGTGCGGGCCATCATGAAGGAATCCAGGTCGGACACAGCAACGACATGGTCCACCACCGAGGGGTCATAGGTAGTTGGCCAAAAGTCCTCACCAACTCCCTCGACCAGGTATGGCCGACCGGAGCCACCCGAGTACACCGACTGGTCCGGATCGCCAACGATCATCTGAATATTCGGGTTCTTTTCCTTGAGGTAACGGCCTACACCACTAATGGTGCCACCGGTTCCGGCACCACAAACGAAGTGGGTGATCGTGCCCTCGGTTTGTCGCCAAATTTCAGGCCCGGTGGTGTCGTAGTGGGCCTGGGGATTCCAGGAATTGTCATACTGGTTCGGTCGAAAGGCGTTGGGGGTTTCCTGGACCAGCCGCTCGGCCGTCGAGTAGTAGGAGGTTGGGTCCTCGGGAGCAACGGCCACGGGACAAACGATTACTTCGGCTCCATAGGCTCGGAGTAGGTCAACCTTCTCTACCCCAACTTTGTCCGTCACCACAAAGATGCAGTCATAACCTCGCTGGGCGGCAACGATGGCCAGACCAACCCCAGTGTTGCCGGACGTAGGCTCGATGATCGTGCCTCCCGGCTTGAGCAGGCCATCACGCTCGGCGGCATCGATCATGGCCAGCGCGGCCCGGTCCTTGGATGAACCCCCAGGGTTGTAGGTCTCATACTTGATGGCGATGGGGCACTCGATCCCCTTGGTGGTTTGACGCAGACGAACCATCGGTGTGTTTCCGATAAGGTCCAGAACCGAGTCGGCGATCTCCATGAACGGAGTCCTTTCGATTGGTGGCACCAACGAACTTAACATCAGGACCACCAAAGCACAGCGAACCTTCAGCTAACCACTGGCACCATTCCCGAGGGGGTCCCAGCGTCGCTAGTGTCTGCCAGATCAAGAATCTGCTCGGATGGCTCAGAACCAAGATCCACCGCCTCGGCGATCCGGTAGCGCCCCGATGGGTCCTGGACCAGCCAGAGCATCCCATGGCGTCGTTCAGGCCGACGGGTACCAACCAACTGTCCCGCCGCGTTGTAGAGCCGTCGCTCGGGGTGATCGACCGTGATTGCCAGGGTGACCGGTGACTCTTGGTTTACGGCTGTGACCTTGTGAAGAACCGGGCCGTCACCGGCTATGCTGAGGCCAGCGGCGCGTAAACGGTGGTTGTGATTCTCCAGTTCGGCAAACAGGGGCGTATCAGTGACAAAAACCGTTTCGAGTTCAGCTTCGCCGGGATTTGACTGAAACGCGAACTCCGAGCGGAGAAGGCCGCTGACGATCCGTCGCCACTGAGGAACAACGACCTCGTCAGCGAAGGTAGCCGAAAGAGGGCGGCCAATGGGAAGCATCTCGCGCCATTGGGTCCGCGATCCAGACCCCCGCTTGCCCAGGCCGCCAATGGTGGAACCTTGCTCCTCAGGTTCAGAGTCGACCTGGCCCCGGTGCAGTTCTGGTTCCTGGCCGAGTTCAAGCAGCAGATCAATGGGACTGGGCACAATGCCCGGCATCCGAGCACCGATCGAACTACGAATGGGCGAGCCATCACCGACAAGACGTTGCCCAAGGACGACAGGGCGAAGAAGCCAGGTGCCAATAAGCATCTCGACAATGACAGCCGCAGCAACCGCAACCCCGAGCCGACGGGTGACAGCGAGGTCTCCGACAATAAAGCCAAGGCCACAAAGCGCAGTGATGCCCAAGCCGAACATGGCCGCTCGACCCTCGCGGTGCAGGGCGCTGGTTACCAACTCACTGCGCTGTTCAGCCGACATCGAGTCCGAAAGGACGCTTCGAAGTCCAGCGGTGATCCGACGGACAAACCCGATCTCAAAGAGTCCGACCCCGACCCCCAGAACCAAGGCGGCCACCTGAAGTTCTGAACCGCCGACATCACCTGCAACAATTCGGTAGACGCCCAGAGCGGCGGCCAAGCCCAAGAAGCGCATGGCCACGGTCGCGGCGGCCATTGCCAGGTCACCGACAAGTACAAGAATGGCCAATCCACCGGACACCGAAAGCAGGACCACCAGTATCCAAAGTTGACTCGTTGCGCTCGTAACGATGGCCGCAGCGTCAACGGGAGCTCCGCTAAGGGCAACGTCAAAGGCTGTTCCCCCAGACGCGGCAAGGGTGTCGACCAGCACCTCGGCGGCCTCGGAACGGGCAGTGACCATGGGGGTGACGATGGCAATGATGGCATCATCGTCGACGAAGACAGCAGAATCGCTGGGGCCAACCCGTTCTCCCCCGGCGAAGCGCCCAACCGAGGTTTGCACCCAGCCAACGGTCCCAAGCTCGGAAACCGACACTGCCCACTCGCTCAAGACGTCCTCTGGAACGGTGGCCGGGAGTTCAGCAAGTATGGCCGAAGTCGGATCGCCGCCCAGTTCGATCAGTTGTTCGGAGACCCTTCGTGAGGAGACCCCAGGAGCCAGGGCCGACTCATCAAGCAGTTCGCCGGTCGGCACACGAATAGCCAGAAGCCCAAGACCAAGGAGGAAGAGGGCGAATCCTCCGAGAACCGCAATAGGAAAGTCACGCCCATCGGGAACCTCGGAGCTAAAGATCCCGTCATCCTTGGTTGGCACACGTTCGAAGGTTGAAAGCAGAGCGGGCAAAGCACCGAGGGTGATGATGGCAGCCACAACACCGCCGGCAGCCACCACGGAGGCGGTTGCCCGACCGGGCCCAACCACTTCGAGAATGAGTGCGGTTGCAATGAGTCCGCCGAAAAGTAGACCGGTTTCGGGGAGCAAGTGTCGGACCGAGTTGCCAATGGCTTCGGCTTGATCGGCGCCAATCGGATTCTTGAACCATTCCAAAAGGCGCAACGTGAGCACCGTGGAGACCAAAATCGCCACCAGAACAGCCGGGACAGCGGTAGTGGCCATCGTGCCGTCAAACCGGCCAGCGACCTGCGCACCAACGAGGCCGCCGAGAAGAGTGGACAGTCCGACGGTTCCACCGGCCGCGGCCCCGAAGCGTCCGCCAAAAGCCACCGCGACCAGCACCGTTAGGAGCACAACCACGGGCACGACGGCGATCACGGTCCCACGATTGAGCCGATTCAGAAGATCCTGGTCAGCGACCACGCGTCCCCCGATTGCTACGTTGGCATCGGGGAGGGTGGTGGCGACGACACTACGAACAGCCGCTACGACCTCGGGTCCGGCACTCGGATCGAGAGAAATGTGGAGAGCAATGCGGCCCGATGGCGCCATTTCGGCCACAACCGCCTCCACCCCCGGAAGGTCCCGCAACGAGGGCATGACCATTCGCTCAACTGCCGGATCGGCCGTCTCGACCCCGGAGATCAGCAGAGCCACATCAGGAAGTTCACCGGGGTCCAAATCGATTGGAGTGAAGGTCTGAGCGAGCAGCGGCCGGGGAGCGCCAATGGATGCCAGCGCCGAACCGGCCAGGAGCAATAGGAGAACCGACGCCAGCAATAGTGTGACAAAGCGACGGAAAAAGGCAGAGGTCGACAAAAAGATCGATCGACGCGGTGCAAATTTTGGAGAAGGTGACACGAGGCAAACCTCTGGCTACCAACTCCGCCCGCTGGGTAGTGTAGCCGACACCGAGCGTGAGAAGAAAGCATTGTTTCACATTCTGTGGTTGCTTCACCACCAATAAGTCGCGTCCAACGGCTCTAGACTGGGGAAACGGCGACGAAAGGGCTGCCATGTCAGAACTATTAGATGGATTAATGAGTCAACTTGGATCGGGTGGAGTGGCACAAATTGCCAGTGCCCTCGGAGTTGACGAGAGCAAAGCCAGCGGAGCGATTGGAATGGCACTGCCAGCCCTGCTCGGTGGACTGGCGAAGAACACCCAGCAGCCGGAGGGCGCTCAGTCATTGTCGAAGGCCCTCGATTCCCATGATGGATCAATCTTTTCCGATATCACAAGTGCAATAAGCGGTGGAGACGGCTCCAAGATCCTTGGCCACGTACTCGGATCCAAGCAACCATCGGTCGAGCAAAACCTCGCTGGTCAGTCCGGTCTTGATGTGGGTGCAATCTCCAAGCTATTGCCAATGTTGGCTCCGCTAGTTATGGGTTACCTGTCCAAACAGAAACAAGACAGTGGCCTTGATGCTGGAGCGCTTGGTTCCATGCTGAACCGCGAGAATCAGGCAGCTCAACAGAAATCACCCGGCCTTGGGGGCCTGGCATCAATCCTTGATGCCGACGGCGACGGCTCGATCATGGACGACGTGATGGACATGGCCAAGGGTGGAGGCGGACAATCCAAGGGTGGCCTCGGTGGCCTTTTGGCCAAGATTCTCGGCCGTTAACGAAACGCGGTTGTAACCTCGGCCGGTGCTTTCACCGACCATAGACACAATCCGCCTGTTTCTTCACATCCTGTCCGCCGCCATCTGGGTCGGCGGACAGTTTGCGTTAGCGGGCATCATTCCCGGCCTTCGTCACCTGGGGCCAGAAGCAACCAAGATCGCAGCCGAGGGCTTCGCCAGGGTGGCCTGGCCCGCCTTCGTTGTCGCCGTTGTCACCGGCATTTGGGGAACCTCTGATCTCGAAGCCGACACCTCAGGGGCCTACCTTGCGGTACTTGGCATCAAACTCCTACTAGTGGTGGCCGCCGGCGGTTCCGCCGGGGTCCATGCCATCTCCTCTAGCAAGCCGATCAAGGCAATAACTGGAGCCCTGGGCGGGGTGTTTGGCATTGCTATTGTCTTCCTCGGCGTCTTGCTCGGCACCCACGGCTAACCCGAGAGCATCAGACCAATGAACCAGATATACCCGATAGGCAAAAGTTGGAGCCAACGACGTGGCTATGCACCGAAGGGCAGCGGTGAGCGTTCCGCAACGGCCATCCAGATGTTCTTAACCTCGTTGATCATCTGATCGATGACCCAGCATCTGCTGGTTGGGCTCGCGTTCTCGACCTCGTTGAGCCGACCAACTAGGGTCACCCTCACGGTCTGATTTCTCTTGCTGGGCTCCACGATCAGCACCCTGACACCGATGGGAGGTCACTATGCCCGCACAAGTTCCGCCAGCCCAATCTCTGCCAACCCAAGCTCCCAAGCCGCTCACTCCGGACTTCTATCACTATCGTGCTGCACCACTCGAAAAGGTCGAACTAGACGGGTCTTGGGTCCACCTTCGTTGGCCGGACGGAACTACTCTCAGATGTTTTGATGCATGGCTGACCGAGAACAGTCCGAATCGGGGCTTCGATCCGGTTTCTCGCGAGTCGGTTCTGGATCCCAAAGATGTCGAGGCAGGCAGTGGACTGGCGAGAGCGTGGCGGACCCAAGAGGGGTTACTAGAATTGGAATGGACGGATGGGCAGCGAGAGCAACTCCATCCCGGCTGGTTGCGTCATGTGGCCGACAATCAGCACCGACCAGATTCATTCTTGCCAGCCGAGGTGGGCTGGGACAGCGGCACCTTGCCCGAACCACCGACCACGGACGGTTCACGGGTCTTGGAAAACGACGAAATCTTGCTGGGGTGGCTACAGGACCTGGTGCGCTTTGGCCTAGCTCGCCTCCGGGGAGTACCAGCACATCATGACTTTCTCGAACAACTCATCTCCAAGGTTGGGCCGATCCGGGCCACCAACTTTGGTTCGATGTTCACAGTCGAGGCCAAAGTTGACCGCGACTCGACTGCCTACACCGGCCTGAACCTTGGGCAACACACCGACCTCCCCACCCGAGAAACGCCGCCAGGATTTCAGTTTCTTCATTGTTTGGAGAACACAGTGACTGGAGGATGGTCCCGAATGACTGATGGGGCGACACTGGTGGCCGAACTACAGCGCAACCATCCCCAGGACTACGAGGCCCTCACCACGTTGCGGTGGGTGTTCTTTAACCGATCACCGACCTGTGATCATCGTTGGAGCGGACCCCTCATCGACCATGGAGGGCCTGACCAGCCCCTCACCATTCGAGCTTTCTACCCAGTGCGGGCCTTCCCCGATATGAAACCCAAGGACGTCCCCCGGGCCTATGCCGCCATGGCGGTCTTGTCCAAGTTGGCCCACAGCGACCGATTCCAAATACGCTTTGCCTTTACACCCGGAGACATTGTCGGATTCGATAACCGCCGGGTTCTTCATGGGCGCGACGCCTTTCAACCCTCCGACGGGTCACGGGCGCTACGCGGCACCTACATGGATCACGATGACCTGTACTCGACCCTGCGAGTTCTCACGCGAAAGGCCGAATCCGGTCCATTGGAGGACTAACTTCCCAATTGGTCCTACATCCGGGTCCTACATCGTGATGTCATCTTGAGTTGCACTCAAGTTCGGCTCTCGCACATCAATGGTCTCCGGCAGAGCGGTCAGGGAAGTGAGGTAGCCAATCCGTCGGCGCATCAAATCAAGACCGGGCTGCTTGGGAACCGGTTGTGCGGCAGAATCGGGCCGGTCAAACACCATCTGGACCGGGCTGTCAACACCGAAACTCGGCCAGGCTTCTCGTCCCGGGAAGTCCGGATTGTGAGTGGCGGCGAAGGCAAACCAACGATCTCCCATTTCCCTGGTTAGGAGATGCCCATCGGGTGCTGCTGGCACCAGAGGTAACGAGGTGTCAAAAACGTAGAGGACCTCAGCGGCGTGGAATGCCCCAACCGTTTGATCTGGTAAGGGTGGAACCGCTTGAAAGTAGTAGCGGAAGGTGTTGTGGCCCGCTTCGGCGTGCATGCGGCTGGCATGATCGACATGAACCCCGAACATGTGGTCTCGACAGTGCTCGGCCACCGCGACTGGGTCGTTGTTGGCTATGCCGGGGTAAGCGGCCATGATTTGCTCAGCCGCCTCCCGGGACCCATAGGAGTGCTCGAAGGTTTGGCCAATTTCCTCCGGGGTGAGCCCACCTTCTGGTATTGGACCAAACTCGGCCCCCGCCGGGTGCATGACGTTGGTGAAGAGGGAACCCTCGTCGGAGTTGTAACCGATCATCAGGGGCACCGGGGCCTGGTTCTGATTCGAGAAGGCAGTCATTGGTGTAGTCGGCAGGATCGACCCATCGACGGCCGGATAGAAGTGACGGCCAGCCTCAGGGTCAGCCCGGTAGTAGTCGTAGAGGTCCTCGGCCGCCAACTGGCGCATCCGAGCGATCTGACCCGGTTCATTGCCAACGATCGATGAGCAGAAATCGCTACCCGCTTGCTCCGCCGATTTGAGATCGAGCACGGGCTGGCGAAGATGCAGCCAGCGTCCGCTGTCGGAAGGGCTCTGAGCAATAGCGGCGTGAAAGAGGCCACGAGCCCGAGGTGAGGTCATCAGGTTCAATACGGCCTCTCCCCCAGCGGACTGCCCAAAGATGGTGATTTGGTTCGGATCTCCACCAAAGTTGACAATATTGTCCCGGACCCAGCTCAGCGCAGCAATCTGGTCCATCAGCCCATAGTTGCCCGACAAGTTTTGCTCTGACTCGGTGGCCAATTCGGGATGAGCGAGGAATCCTAGAAGCCCGAGCCGGTAGTTGATGGTAACCACCACACAACCACGGGTAGGCAAGGCATTGCTGACGTAGAGCAGTTCGCTCCCAGATCCATCGGTGTGGTCGCCTCCATGAATCCACACCATGACCGGAAGGCCGGTTGCCCCCGCCGGAGCCCGAATCCCCAGGGTCAAACAGTCTTCGTCCATCTTTTTTGGTACGGCCTTGAGCATCCCGGCGAGGGCCTTCTGCTTCGTCTTTGGTAGACCGAGTCCACGAACGAGGGCCCCGAAAAACTCATCAATCCCTTGGGCCCGCTGGTGAGCTATAGGCCCTGGTTTGGTGCAAATAGCGGGGGCCGATCGTTTGGCAGGAGGTTTCGGTGGACGCCAGCGGAGTTCACCCACCGGAGGTGCGGCGTAGGGAATACCGGCGAAGTAGTTGATTCTTCCCTTGTCGATTGTCTTGCCGACAACGGGTCCTTGGGCAGTTTCTACCCTCGGGCCTGATCGGATCTTTCGATCAGCCGACCTGGCTGAGATTGTTTGAGCCAATCGATCGAAAAACCGTGACTGGGCCTTGGTGAACCGTCCCGGTGTCTGCTTGTGTCCCACAGCTTGTCCTCCTCGACCAAGTCATCTTGTCACGCCTGGCTCCTGGGGTCCATGCCTCCTGGGGTCTACAGCGGCGGACGAATGGCCCAGAACACTGGAGGGTCATGACCCGAGGGGCTAAATTCGACAGCTATCCGGCGCGTCGTGATAGACCACGGCAATGAGCTTGTGGCCAAACATTTTCTTCTTGGTCACAAGCTGCACCACATTGGCCTGTTTCACAATCATTGGGGCCAACAACACCATTATGTCGTCCTTGTGGACTCGGCGGTAGCCGGAAGTTTTCTTGCCCTTCAGGTAGGTATCGACCGACACCTCTTCAACCCCACCTCAACCAATTTTCGGAATCCAATCAACAGCAATTGTCCCGCCCTTCTTGCGAACGAGTTCCATTGCCTGGTCAGAAATGTCTACCTGCATGACTTTCACCTTAGTTTCTTGGGTTCAGCTTCAGTTTCTCGGGTGCAGTTTCCTGGCAAATCCGGAGGTGACGGCCACGTCCGGCGGCTCAGGGTCGGTACTGCTCGCAAATCGAAACAATGGTGCCGTTGTCAAAGGTCAGCCACACCAATGGTGGACCGAGGTAATCGCCAGTCTCCACATAGAGTTGAAAGTCGCCGGGGGAACGAGCTACGAGGGTGGGGCCACCTTCGGAGACCAACAAGGCGACCGAAGCATCGGGGGCAACCGCTGCGGTCCGACGGAGGGCATTTTGGTTCTCGATGAGGTAATCGTTGGGTGGGCCCTCACTGTCTGGAAATCGTTCGTCCCAAAGGGCGTCGGCCTCAGGCCCGGTGAGCCATTGCACCACGTCGAATTCTGGCGAATCGTCGACGTAGCTGAGCACGAAGGCAGGATAGGTACCGGACACCTCATCAAAGGCGGCGGGGCTGACCAGGCCCGGATCGCCACAAACTACAGGCCGCGAGGACAGTTGAGCAGTGGTTGGGACCGAAGAAGTCTGGGAGGGGGGCGAAGCGGGAGCAACCGATACCGAGGAGGTTTGCGAACCGCCGGTCGCGGAGGTTTCGTTGGTCGCCACCAAGGAGCAGCCAGCGCCCAACAAGACCATCACCAGTGGTGCTGCCAGTTGATGTCTGCCCATTGGGACGAGCTTAGCTGCGCCGGGAGTCTGGTTGTGACTCCCATCGCGACTCGGGTGCTGGTCGAGGTTTCTGGAGCGGCCAGCCGCGCTCGCTCGGCCCAACTCTCTTGAGGTACTCAAGCCGCTCAAGCGCCTCAGCCAAAGTCGCAATGGCGCCAGCGGGAACCCACCAACAAACCGTGGCCGCTTCAACGGTGCTGCTCATCCACTCTCGACGTCGGCGAAAATAGTCCACATGGCCGCTCTTCATCACAAAGTTATGCAGTGTCTCCAGACTCTCCCAAATCGAATAGTTGACAATGACGTTGGGGTCATCGAAGCCTGGAACCTCGATATTGCTGGAACCTCGATATTGGAAGAGGCCCCGCCCTCCTGATCTTTCAAACGCCAAACAAACCCAGGCGCCGACTCGGCCAGCTCATTGATGGGGGCTAGGGCGGCCAGGAACTCCGCTGATTGGGGGCTGTCTAACGGTTGAAGAAGTCGGGACAGATTCAGTTCGGCAAGATGCCAGTCACTCTCGATCACACCGATGGCACTAGCCAATAGGCCTCAGATTCGACCTCACCTCCATCTCTGGGTCCAAAACGTCGGTCCGGTACACTCCTGGCCGTGACCGAATCACTTCCTTGTCTTATCCAGGGCGGCATGGGCATCGGCGTGTCCAATTGGACATTAGCCAAGACTGTTTCCCAATTGGGTCAGATGGGCGTTATCTCTGGGGTCGCCCTCGATGTCGTCCTATCTCGACGCCTGGAAATGGGGGACCTCGATGGCAGTTCTCGTCGGGCGCTATCCCATTTCCCAGACCAGGAAATGGCTCAGCGAATTCTTGACCTCTACTACGTCGAAGGCGGCAAGGGGGAAAACGACCGGTTCATTCAACGACCAATGATGTCCCACCGGCCCTCCCAGGCGGTCAACGAACTCATTGTGGCCGCCTGCTTTGTCGAGGTTTGGCTGGCCAAAGAGGACCACGACGGGGTGGTGGGGGTGAATTTCTTAGAGAAGGTGCAATCACCCAATTTGGCATCCATCTACGGGGTGATGCTGGCCGGGGTTGATTTCATATTGATGGGGGCTGGCATTCCCAGCGCCATCCCGGGGATCATGGATCACTTCTCCCGAGGCGAGCCTGCCAACCTACGACTCGACGTCAAGGGTGCTACACGCGAAGACAACTTCGTCATGACCTTTGACCCAGCCCAGTTCTGGGGTGAGGAGGAGGGGGCGGCCCTTCGCACAATGCCCCGACCAAAGTTTCTGGCCATTATTTCCTCAGAAGTTCTGGCCAAGCGTTTGGCCACCAAGGCTTCCGGGTTTGTCGACGGCTTCATCGTTGAGGGCCCAACCGCTGGCGGCCACAACGCTCCCCCGCGGGGCAAGATGCAGATCAGTGAGAAGGGCGAGCCAATCTATGGGGACCGGGACGTTCCGAAACTGGAAAAGATTGTCGACATTGGTCGACCGTTCTGGCTAGCGGGCAGCTACGCCTCGGCCGAGGGGTTGGCCAAAGCTCAGAGCCTGGGTGCGGTCGGCATCCAGGTAGGCACCGCCTTTGCCTATTGTGAGGAATCCGGATTCGCCCCCGAGATCAAAGAGCGGGTTCTTGCCCTGTCGGCCGCTGGTGAAGCCAAAATTAAGACCGATGCCCGGGTCTCCCCCACTGGGTTCCCCTTCAAAGTTGTCCAGATCGAGGAAACCTTGTCGAACCCAAAGCTTTATCTGGCCCGTGAGAGAGTGTGTGACCTTGGCTACTTGCGCCACGCCTACAAGCGTGAGAATGGCCGAATTGGCTGGCGTTGCGCGTCCGAGCCCATCGATGACTACCTCAAGAAGGGCGGAGACGTTGAGGACACCGTTGGTCGGGGTTGTGTGTGCAATGCATTGGCCTCAGCCATTGGAATGCCCCAGGTGCAGGTCAACGGCGAGGTCGAAAATCGGCTGGTTACTTCCGGTGACGATGTGGCCCTCATTTCGCGGTTCATTCCCGAAGGCAAATCCAGCTATAGCGCGGTTGATGTCGTGCGCTCCATCGTCGGGGAGTCGACCGAAGCCTAGGCCAGCGGCAATAGATCAGTCATGACGACCACGGTTCTTCCCAACTCCTACCGGCGTCTACTTGCCGCTTCAACCCTTTCCAATCTCAGTGACGGCATTCGCCTAGCCGCCTTTCCCTTGCTGGCCCGCAGCCTCACCGCCAGCCCCCTTCTCATTGGTTTGGTCTTTGTCGCCGGTCTCATTCCCGGGCCGGTCTTCGGACTGTCGGCTGGCTGGTTGAGTGACCGAGTCGAGCGCCGTAGTTTGGCTCGGAGGGTCAATACCGGTCGGGCTATGTTGTTAGGTGGCCTGGCATTGCTGATCATGACCGAGCGAGCCACCTTGGGGTTGGTCATCGTGGCTGCATTCGTCTTGGGAACAAGCGAGGTGCTAGCCGACAACACGATAGGAACGTTGATCCCCTCGGTAGTTCCCACCCACCAGTTGGAGCGGGCCAATGCTTCCATGGTGGCATCGGAGATCATTGGCAACGAGTTCGTCGGGCCAGCGTTGGGGGCACTGCTGTTCAGTCTCGGAATGTTCGTGCCCTTCGCCAGCAATGCCGGGTTGCTTGCCATGTCAGTGCTGCTGTTGGCTGGGCTGCCACTCCTTCGGCCATCGACCGAGGAGACTCACGACAACCGGATCGACGATGGCCGAATCAGAGATGGGCTGGTGTTCCTGAGAGGCTCAGAGTCCCTACGTGGCCTGACCGTGGCCTCGGCCATGCTTATCGCCATCGACGGGGCATGGTTTGCTCTGCTCATTGTCTTGTCCAGCGATGTTCTCGGGCTACCCCCATCAGCATTCGGCTTACTATTGGCCAGCGGAGCCCTGGGCGGTTTGGCCGGAGCCGCGCTGGCCGACCGATTCCTGGTCTCGTTGGGATCTGATGGTTGGCGGCGTCTGGTGGTCGGGGTGTTTGTCTCCATGGGACTTCCCCTTATCGGCCTTGGGCTGGCCCCCTCGATCTGGCTGAGTGTGCTTAGCCTAGTGTTGTCCAGCGGAGCCTTCGCCTGGTGGAACACCTATGCCGCGACCCTTCGCCAGCGCGCCACCCCCGATCATCTGCTGGGCCGAGTTACCGGCGCCTACAAGTCCATCGTGCTAAGCGCTGCGGTGGCTGGCACCCTTGTCGGCTCATTGGTAGCGGAGCAGTTTGGAATCCGGTTCAGCCTGGTTGGGGCGGGCATTCTTGCCCTCGCCGCCACACCAGTTCTGGTGAGATGGCCAGCGGACCCCGACGCGACCAGTAGCCAACCATGAGAGTGCTCAGGACAGTCGGCGGCGGTGACCGCGACCGACACTCACCAGCATCGATCCGCCGAGCAGGAGGAGGAAGCCGACCAGGGGCACAGCCAGGTTTGAGCCGGTGTAGGCCAGGTCGGGTTGAGATTCCACCGTCACCGAGGCCATGTCAACGTTGTTCGCTTGGTACACCTCGCTCCGCCCGAGAACCAGGCCCTGAACCTGGACGCTGTTAGTCACGGTCGCTCCGGCTGCGATGATCTTGGTCTGAATGACCAGCGGTGGTGCTGATTGCCCGGCCGCCAACACCATCGGATTACCGCACGAGAGGCTGTCCTGGCCAGTGGTTGCCTGGTTCGTTTCACAACTCCAGCCTGCTCCGGTGGCACCTACAAACTCCAAACCAGCAGGTAAGGGATCATCAACCAGCACCCCGGGTAGCGGTGTGGTGGAGTTGTTTGTCGCCAGGACTGACCAGGTAGCGGGCTCACCAATGCGACTGCCCGACGCGGTGATGACCAGATCCTTAGTCACCGCCAAGTCGATCTTGTCACTTATGAGACCAGCGTCAATGTCTGCTACGGAGCCGACGCAGTCCACCAAGCTGACACCCAGTGGCCCCATACAAGCGGCAGTCTCGATTCGAAGGACGGCACTGGCCATGCTCACCCAGTCGATGTCGGAATCGACGGCGGAATCCTCACCCTGGAGGGGCATGGTCAGGGCAAGGCCATCTGGCGCCGTGACGGCCACCGAGTACTCTCCGGTCCGCAACCCCTCGAAGCGGTAGTCCCCGTTGGTGTCACTCAGGGTGCTGGCCACGGGTTGACCCAAGGAGTCAAGCAGTAACATCACCACCTGAGCCCGAACGGTTTCGGTCGCTCCCCGTACACCGTCGCTGTTGGCGTCGTCCCAAACTCGGCCAGAAATAGCGCCTAAGGTCTCACCAAGGTCGACATCGGTCAGCCCCTCCAGTGGCACCACCACGGACAGGTCGTTCCGTGTACTTGACCCGTACCCCTCCGGTTGGGTCTCAGCCACCTGGTAAGTACCAGCCACCAAGTCGGTGAACTGGTAAAAGCCCATCGAGTCCGTGATGGTCTCGGCCAGAACTGTGCCGGATACGTCACGAAGAACGATCTTCACCCCCTCAAGCCGTCCAACTTCTGAACCTTCTCGGGTTCCACTCTGGTCCTCATCCAGCCACACCACTCCGGACAGCGTGGTGCCCACTTCGGCGAAGTTGTAGGCCGTGGCGTTCTCCCCTGGCCCAAGGATGATGTCGGTTACTGTGTCGCCCACCGGGTCGAGGACCCCGCCAGCCGATCCGATCGTGTCCACCCCATCGTTGAATCCCGCGGGCTGAGTCTCAGCCACCTCATAGGTGCCCGCTACCAGACCATCAAAGCTCCAGGCCCCGTCTGAACCGGTCGTGGTGATAGCCACCACCGCATTGCCATAGTCGTCGATTCCGCTCAGGGACACATCAACCCCGTCAATGGGCCAATCGTTGCCGTCTTGGATCCCGTTGTTGTCGATGTCGAAAAACACTCGGCCCTCTACCGAACTGGCAAGAGCAGTGGCGTAGGCATCATCGCTGGCGCGTATATCGGCAAGTTGGGTGCCATCGGCCAAGGCTTCCGGGGTGGCGGTAGCTGTGGCGGTGTTGTAGTGAAGCTGACCGAACAGGGGCGCGGCCAACGAAGCCGAACACTCCTGGGCGCCGCCGGGTGGGATCGGACCTCCCGGACAGACAATGGCGCTGCCCGCCACAGTGTCGTCGGCCACGCTGAGAGTGTCCACCACCACGTTGCCGGTGTTGGTCACCTCAAAGGTGACGATCATGGTTGAACCAAGATTGACCGTTGCCCCCGGGGCCGTCGGGGCATCATCACCGTTGATGCGCTTGACCAATGAGATCTCGGGGTTGGGATAGAAGACACCCTGGTCGACATCGGTCATGGTGAAGTTGGCTGGCAGTGTGAACGACGCCTGCCCATTTGTTGGATCACCATCGGAATCAACGGTGGGATCGAGCCCGACCCCTTGACGGGTGAAATGGGGCTGACCCAAACCGGAAGGGGCAGGGAGTCCGAAGGTGATGGTGTATGAGCCGGAGGCAATGTTGGCGAATCGATAGCGACCATCGGCTGCGGTTTGGCTGGTGGCCGACACCGGGTTTCCGTCACTGTCGGTACCGACCAAATCGACCCTTACCCCCTCGATGGGGCCGTCTTGTTGGTCGCGGATGCCGTCGCCGTCGACATCAATCCACACAAGATCACCAACGGAGGAGGCAACAATGGTTGCGGGGGCGGTTACCGGTCCGACCAACTCGACCAGGCCACCGGCACGAGCCGAGACACTGTTGAGGTACACGTCACCGGCGCTGTTGGCCGTAGGCAACATGGTGATGTCAACAATGATCTGGGAGCCAGCACCAAATGCCCCCGGCCGCCGAACTCGCACCCCGGTTACATCGGATGGGGTCTGGGGGCAAGAAGCGGAGGAACCCGAGCCCAACACAACCGAACCAGCGGCCGCCTGGTCACACCATAAGGTCGACCCGCCAGCCAGGTTCGAGACATCGTTGGGGTCAGGATCAACCACCGGAGCCGAGGTGTACAACACTTCAACCGTTGGTCCGCCCAGTTGGACGCTGGCCGAAACAAACTCCAGTCCACCCGAGTAGTTGGTTGTACCCTGACCATTGACCGGGAGCACGTCGATCATGTCTGGTGATGTTGGCCCCGGGGAGGTGTCGAAGTTGGCCAGGTTGATTTGCCACCGCAAAAGGTCCGGGTTGGATTCGCCCGGAAGGTTGATCTCGACCTGGGGAGTCAAGGCTCGCTTGTCCAGGGAAACCCCAGCCGGCTGAGTCACCTGAACCGAAGCGGACGCGGTTCTTTTGGAGATGTCGGAGGGATCACCCTGAGCAGTCACAGCCGCCCGGTTGGTTTTAACCTCCGAAGTTGACAGGGGGGAGATTCGCACGGTGTAGGTGATCGGCGACACAACCTCATTCACCGGCATCGGGCCCAGATCCCAAAGCACATAGGTTTCTCCGGCACCACAGGCGATGGCTGAGTCCGGGGGCGAGGATGGCTCAACCCTGGTCGGGCTCGGGCTCGAACTGAGGAAAACCTCACCCGACGGAAGGCAATCTTCGATCTTGAGCGGGACCGAGACCGAGAAATCGACCGCGGCGGTGATGGTCGGGCTGAGGCGGAAGTCGACAATGTCGCCTCCGGTCACAGCGGGCGTTGTGGTCACCCAGGTGCCCGAATCCGGATCCTGAACTTCCTTGGCCAGTCGCGCCACCGCGGTACCAACCCGCACCCGGTCTCCTCGGGCCCCGACATTGGTAGCTGGTACATAGCTGGAGGTGGTCCATGCTCGGGGGGAGGCCAGCATTTCGCTCATGGTCAGCGACCCCGCCTCCACTTTGCCACTAGCGAAATTTGGGATGATGGTGTCCACGGCCAAGCCATCGGCAGCCCGTAACCCAATCGCCACCCACACCCACGTTCCGGCACCAGTTTGGTGGGGCGGCACGGTGAAGCTAACCCGTACTTGGGATACCCCGGTGTAGATACCCTGGCTGGCTTTGCCCGGGTCGTTGCCTGGAACTAAGGCCGGATCGCTTGACCAGCCTCCGGGTGAGTCGGCGTCGGTGCATGTAGTCCCGGCGCCCCCGGCTCCGTTTCCGTATTCGATGGACAGGGTAGGGAGTTGGAGGGGGTTGGTCACCGAGGCGTATTGGCCGTCATAGGCCCGGCCATGAATCCAGACCGGTTCTCCGTTAGAGGGGAGACCCTGGGCTCGGGCCACCGACGAGGCTGGATAGTTGGCTGCGGCCAGGTTCACTAGGGCCGGATCCCAGCTATCGCAGGCCAAGAAAGTGACATCTTGCTGGGTGGCGGCGTTGCGAGCCGAGAAATGCAGTAGGGACAGGATCGGCTGGCCCGGGTAGATTTGGGCTTCTCCAGTTTGGGTTCCGGTGCTTCCTGGAGGTCCTTCCCATACGGACCAGCCCGGGCTGAACTCGACCGGTGGAACATTGCCAACGGCGTTGCCAATTCCTCCATACCAGACGTCAAAGGATCCCCGGGTTGAGGCTACGCTCCGGCTGCTGCGATAGTCGTTGAAGGCTTCTTGGGCCGAGGGGTCGTTGACCACTCCATCGATTCCCACCGGGTCGAAGTCGCTGTAGCGGTTATCCCAGTCCAGGGTCCAGGTCGATCCGAGACTGTCGACAACTCCCAGGTCGATAACGGTCTCAACCGGGATTTGCACATAGATGGACCAGCTGTACACATAGCCGCGGTTGGCTGGAAGGGTTCGACCCGCTGGTCGGTAGGCCTGGCTTGGGACCGTGTAGGCCGAGGAGTCCATGCCGGTGATCGACACCGAGACCGGGGTGCCGGGCCCACCGGGCTGGGCACAATCGGTGGTGCCGGACTGGCGAACGCCGGTTGCTGCTGTTGCAGGGCCGCCGATCCGAGGGTAGGGCTGGGCCCAGGACAATGCGCGGCAACGCACTAGGATGGCCCCATACTTTTGGGCCGCGTTAGCTCCAGCGGCCACATAGTCGGGGTCGCTGAGGACTCCCGGGCCGTACAGGGACGCGGGGGTGAGGTCGTCGGTGAACGTCACAGGCATCTGGAGCGGAGTGGTTCCCTTGCCTCCGGCTGGGGCAGCTATCAGCATGGGAATGATATAGCCGAAACACGATCGACCGCTGCCATCGGCGCATGTTCGGATCCCCTGGTTGGAGAAGTACCCGGCGTTCTCAACCTCGGAGGCGGAGTTTTTCGACAAATCGAACTGTGCTCGGGCTGAAACGCGGGTGCTGAGGGGGGCGGAGACGGCCGGGGTGACGACATCGGCCGATACCACCGAAGCAATTGTTGGATCCAGGTCGGTGCCGTTGGGCACCTCGGACCGGACCTTGGCCACAACAGGGTAGGTGAAGGTGGAGAATGCCGTTCGTGGTCCAATGTTGCAGACGAGGGTTTGGGTTGGGAGCGAAGTCCACGATGTCATCGTGATGGGCAGCACTGGTCCGGGCAGGGTGGCGGGGGTCAGGGACGAGCCGGTAACGCAGTACGGGGGAATGGCCCCAAGTTCGACCCCTCGGGGCAAGGGAAGGGTGAAGGTGACATCACTGCCGGGGGCGTCGTTCACACTGACTTCAACCTGGTAGGTGATGTTGTCATTGGTACGAACAATCCCGTTGTTGGGGCCCGAGTCGAGGCCAGGTCCATCGGAGGCGTCGAAGGTTGGGGTGCCGTCGTCCTGGTCGAGCACAATTTCCAGTGACTCCCCTACCGCGGTGGCAGATGTGGTCGACACTGTGACCGTACTGAAAAACAGCAAGGCCATCAGGATTCGCAGCCATGTCAGTTTGCTTGGCATTTCGGCTCGGTTCGTTGATCCCACACGCCGGGATTTGGCGATCTTTGAACCAGTCGGTCATCGCGGGGGCCAAGCAACCACTGGGCCAACCAACGGGCCGCGAAGCCCAGGCTCGGTCGTTGTTGGCTAGGCCAAATGGCCCAGACCATTGGGTCCGCCAACCCAGGGGCTGCGACGGACGGCGCTCAACCGAGCAGAGGGGTCACGCCATGGTGTAACCCGGTGAGCGTGATCAGTCTCGGTCCTGCCAGGTGCAAATGCAGGCCTCATTCCCCTCGGCGTCGGCCAGAATCCAAAACGCTCTGGCTCGCTTATCCGAAACCAAGATGCCACCAGCAGCAAGGGCGTCGTCAATACGCCCATCCGCCTGGTCGTCGGCAACCGTGATGTCTAGGTGGATGCGGTTTCTCTGGGGTCGCGGCTCGTCCATTTGTTGGAACCAGATGCTGGGACCAATCCGACGGGGATCAACCAGAGCGTCGGTCGACGTTGTTGTTGTTGGCGAAACCGGCTCGTAGCCCAAGACTGCAGCCCAGAACGGCCAGATAACATCAATCTCCATGGCATCAATGGCGATCTCCACCCGGCTAATGGGCAACGCTTCCGCTCGAAGTCCAGAACTCATAGCTAGTTGAGAGATTTCGCTCGCCAACTCCAGATCGAGATCGGTCAGCCCGCCAGCGGCATGGGTCATGAGAGCCACAAAGACTCGATCGGGATAACGGAGGTCAATATCGGGGTGATGGTTGGCACGATTGGCAGCCCTGGCTACTTCCAGCGCGAAGGAGGCCGCTCCGTCGAAGGAGCCTGCTCGAAACTGGGATTCGATTCTGCCGAGTAGGTATCGCCAGTCATCAAGACTCTCCCTAGCAAAGCGTTGGGCAGTAACTATTTGGGGATTGTCTTGAGCGGAGTCAGCCATCGACTGACCCTAACCCAGGGTTCACATCGAGGTTCCAGGCCCAAGCGATTCCAAACAAGCAATGGCATCGGCTACCTGTTCAATGGGAACCAAGATGTGATCGTGAAAATAGCCAGCGAGCACGTTGCAGGAGATTCCGGCCTCCCCGAGCGCTGACGAGACGGCCGCAGTTAGACCAACCGCGTTCAGCGAGCTGTGGATCTCCAGCGTTAGCCAGCCAGCGATAAAGCCACCACTCCAACCTCGAGCTTGTGCCATCTGCTCAGAGACAATGGCCGTAACTCCCTCAGCCTCCTGGACCAGGCCCTCAATGCCGTCACCCAAGGCCAGGGTTTGGCCGAGCTCTCGCTCAACGGTGACAACCGCAAACCGCCCCGGCCGTCGCGAAACTTGGAGGTCACCAAGCATGACCGCCAGGTCGGTTTCACCAGTTGGGGACGGCTCTGAACTCATGGCCTGCACCATAGGAGGGCCGGGCCAGAGAAGTCGGGAACCGGTAGGCAGCTTTCCCCTAAACAAACGCCGTGCGATCACCTAGAGTGACCAAAGACCGCACAAGGGAGTTCGGTCGAAAAGTGATCGGAGGAATGCCGTGGCCGTAGCCGTCCCCGTCTCTGAGCCCCAGATGGCACCCGAATGTGTGCTCTTCGATCTAGATGGAGTCATTCGCCACTTTGATGGTCGTGAGCTCACTAAGATCGAACAGTCGCATGGACTTGAGCCCGGCACAATCCTTCGTGCCGCCTTTGAACCCCGCCTGCTCCAGCCCACAATCACGGGAGAGATCACGCGTTCGGAGTGGACCACCCGAGTTGGCCTGGCAATTGGCAATCCAGACGCGGCAACCGCATGGCAGGCAGAACCAGGCTTTGTCAACGATGCGGTCATCAGCATTGTTCGCCAACTCCGTGAGCGGTCAACCACCGTGGCTATTTTGACCAACGGCACTTCAGCAACCAAAGACGAACTGGCGAGTCTGGAGATCCTCGACGAATTCGACATGGTCTTCAATTCGGCCGCTATCGGACTGGCCAAACCCGACCCGCTGATCTTTCAGCATGCTTGTGACGAGCTTGGCCTGCCAACGCGGGAGGTCTTCTTTGTCGATGACTCACCCAAGAATGTGGCCGCCGCCATAGAGGTCGGCCTTAGCGGATGCTTGTTTGTTTGTGCCACCGACCTTCGAGCCCATTTGAGTTCCGTCGGTGCTCTCCCAACTATGAGAGTCCTTACCTGAGTTCTGGCACGTCTGATTTCATGCTGGAAAGTTCGTTCGCGATCATTTCCCGAACCTGATCCCGCAGGGCTGGGACATCCTCAACCGTCAGCCCGTTGGTGCTTACCGGTTTGAGAACGCGAACTTCGGCGGTGGAGTCGCCAAAACGCCAGTCGTTCTTGCGTAGGGCCGACCTAGTTCCGTGTACCGCCAGAGGCAAGATCGGAACTCCGGCATCGACTGCCATCCGAAAAGCTCCCTTCTTGAACTGTCCCAACTCACCCGTCTTTGAGCGTGATCCCTCCGGGAAGATCATGACCGATACGTGCTTTTGCAACCGATCATGACACTGGCGAATGGCCTCGGCCGAACTGGCCCTGTCGCCGCGAGACAACGGGATGTCACCGGCCAACCTCATCATCCATCCCAGAACAGGGATTTTGAAGAAGGTGTCCTTTGATAGCCATTTCATTTCCATCGGGATATGAGAGATCAACAAGATGTCCACAAAACTCTCATGGTTGGCCACCACTACATAGGGGCGGCGCGGGTCATCGGGAACCTGGCCGGTCAGGGTGAACTTCCAAAGCGGATTGGTTTTCTGGTGGACAACAACCAGCTTGCGGAATAGGTAGCCAGCGGCGTAGCGGCCCGAATCAAAGGGAGCGGTGATCAGCCGGACGATCGCCACCATCGGAAGCCAAACAACGACGGATAGGCCTAGAACAGCCCAGCTCCACACGCTGATTATGGATCGGCCCAGTCTTGATCGCATGGGAGCCATTGTAGGAACCGGGCCAGCATCTAGGAACCCGGCTCGGCGCCCTCGCGTTCGATGGTTAGCGGATCGCGAAATTCTCCCAGAAAGGTAGAACCGACAATGTCTATCGCTGCCTTGGTTGACCTCTGGAGCGTCTCCTCGTCTTCGGCCACACTTCGTACCCGCCAGGTGACAAGGCCTCGGCCCGGATTCATTTGGATGTGTGCCCGAATGCACTGCCCGGCCTCAACCAAGAAGCCGGAGCCAAGGGGGTAATACATGGGCTCGATGGTCACCCGATCCCCCTTCGATCCTTTCTCATGGCTCGGCGTGCTCGTGGCTGCCTCAACCAGGTTGAGCCGCAGGTAGGCCAACAAGCCGGTCAAATGTGCATCTTTGTCCATCCTCAAATCGACGGAGAAGGACACCGCCGACGACGACCGCGAAGGCAACGTGATTCCTAACTGGTTGGGCCCAAGCAGCCAAGCTGTCGATCCCGGCAAGGCAAACGGAGTGTTATTGGCCGATCGAAGAAAAGGTGAAAAGTCAAAGCCTGTTTGCTGAGTTGACCATAGTTTGACTGGATCGCTTTCGGTCGGGACGCCCGCGGGGGCGACCAACACATCAATCGAGGACGGTAGAACTCTCGCTTCAGGTTTGAGAATTCCCCGCTCGAGATAGTCACGAACCACCTTGGACAGCGACAGTTCGAGCATTCCTCCGCTGACCCTGCTCATCACCAATACGTCGCCAGGTTCGGCCAACTGCAGATCGGTTGGCCGGATCTGGTGAAGCTCCACCCGATCAAGTATCCCGTTGATCCTTAGCGTTTCCCTGGCCAACTCAATAATGGGACCAGCATCGGTTGCGATGACCTTGCCCGCTCCGGCTTCGAGAGCCAGCAGGGACAACAAGCCGGTTCCACAACCGGGATTAACAACCGTGTCTCCCGGTCGCACCGAGCGGGCTAGCGCCCGACGATAGGCTCCAACGAGTGCCTCATTGTGGATTAGGGAACCGTGCTCCAGTAGCTCGCGGTGAGTCACACCAGCGAAGGTACTTGGCGCCATTAACCAGGCGTTGCAACAAGCTTGGCGCCACTAAGAAACTCTCATGTCTACGGCCGCCTGGATCCGGTCTGAATAGCCAAAAAGCCCAGTGATTCCTCCCGTGTGCCAGAAGGTGACACCGGCCCCGAGTATGCCACGATCACCCTCCAGATAGTCCAGCAGACCGGTCAGGGCCTTGCCGGTGTAAACCGGATCGCAGATAACCGCATCGCTACCAATAAGTGACTGGATACTTTCCCAAGTCTGGCTCGATGGGAGCCCATAGCCTTCGCCGACGAAACGGTGATCGAGAACGACCCGGTCGGCCCAGTCGGTCGCTTTCAGTCCCAGCAACCCGGCCAGTTCCTGGCATAGTCTGATGATGGTGTCCCTCAGATCGGTGTGGCTGACGCTGATGCCAATGACCTTCGTGCTGAGCCCGGCCATGGCTAAACCGACAAGGAGGCCCGCCTGAGTGCCCGCACTGCCACAGGCGACGACGATGGTGTCAATCGGGCCAGCTGATTGCTCTTGTTGGGCAAATTCGAGTGCGGCCCGGACATAGCCAAGGGCTCCAATGGCGCTCGAACCCCCCACCGGTATGAGATAGGGCTGCTCTCCCCGACTGCGAGCCAACGAGGCCACCAGGTCAATGATGTAGGCATCGGTGGGCTTTTCTGACTTGAAGCGAGTGATGCTGGCCCCGCATAGTCGATCCAAGGAAACGTTGGCTCCCTCGTCGTAGAACACCGAAGAGACCGGGACAGACTCGACCAAGGCCAGGTAACAATCCATACCGACACGCTTAGAGCAAACCGCGGTCATGGCCGCATGGTTGGACTGCACTCCTCCGCCCGAGACAACGCTCTGGTGGCCCTTTGCTTTTGCATCAGCTAGCAGGTACTCCAACTTGCGAGCCTTGTTGCCACCGGCACCAACGCCGGTCAGGTCGTCCCGCTTGATGTAAACCTCGAAATGGTGCCGCTCGGACATCCCATCAAGCCGGTAGAAGGGGGTAACGCTAGGCAGGAGGGGCAGGCGAGGCAGGGCATCGAGCCGCGCAAGTGGATCAGAGTCAGAGCTTACGTCGCAGTTCACCTCCCAGAGAATACGGGCACTGGGTCCGGGGATGCCATCTGGGCGGCGCCATCTGAGGATCTGCGTCTGAGGATCTGCGTCTGGTATCCCAAGCTGGCATCGTGCACGCCACAGGCTTGACCAACAGCCAGGCTCCGGGCGCATTGACCGAGGGCTTTCATGCCCAGCAACAAGAGACGCTGGCAACGCTGCCAGACTCGTTGGCATCGTTTCCCACCAAATGGTCAAAGATGCCTGGACAACAGTTGATGAGGAGTTTGGGTTGGACATTGGCCTCATCTTGTCTGAACTGGCCGGTGTCCGAGCCATTGATACCCTCGACCAGCCGAGCCCTGGCCCGAGCCCGATGACTTGGCGCCGCTGTTCCGGTTCCGCCAGCCACCGTTACTGCCGATGATGTAGATCACGGAAAGCCGCACCCCGAACCGCTTTTGGCCGGAGCAGCCGCCCTTGGTGTCTCGGCCACCGATTGTGTGGTGTTTGAAGACAGTGAGAGTGGCGCACAGGCTGGCCCCCGCGCCGGTGTCTGCGCCTGAGTTGGTCTGCAACTGGGCGCCCCCAGTAAGGTCGGCCATTATGGACCCCCGCACCCCCGTCCTTGTTGGTGTCTCCCAACTCGGCCAACGTCCAGAGGATCCCTGCGAGGCGGTAGAACCGCTGGAGCTGATGCACCAGGTGCTGAGCAACGCCATCACCAATGACGCTGGAGCGCCTCGGCTTGGATCCGAGTTGGGCGCCATTGCCGTGGTCGCTGGGGCCTGGAGCTACTCCAACCCGGCGCGCCTCCTCGCTAATCGGCTGGGCGCAAACCGAGCGTTAACCATCCTGAGCCACGCTGGCGGCAACACTCCCCAAGCCTTGGTGAACGCCATGGCCGGCCGCATTCAGGCGGGGCAGTTGGATTCGGTGGCCATTGTCGGGGGCGAAACAATCTGGTCTCGCCGACGCCAACGTCGAACTAACTCGGTGGTGCCCCGAACCAAACAACGCGACAGCCAACCAGATGAACGCTTCCAGGACGAGTTGTCCATGTCCACCGAGTTCGAAACCGAACGAGGTATGGAGGCGCCAATCAACTACTACCCCCTGTTCGAGTCGGCTATTCGGGCCAAGAACAACGAGACCTTCGAACAACACCGGCTCCGGCTGGGCCACATGTGGGCCAGGTTCAACTCGGTGGCGGTGACCAACCCCTATGCCTGGACGCGAACTCCCCTCACTGCCAACCTGATCACCACACCCAGTCCTACCAATCGCATGGTTGGCTTTCCCTACACCAAGGCTATGAACTCCAACTGGGACCTTGACCAGGCTGCGGCCCTAGTCTTGTGCTCGGTCGCCACCGCCGACCGCATCGGCATTGCCCGCGACCGTTGGGTGTTTCCCCTCGCCGGAACCGATGCCAACGACACCTACGCCGTATCCGAACGGCGAGATCTGCATTCCTCCCCCGCTATCGCGGAGGCAGGGCTGATGCTACAAGAACTCAGTGGCCAGCCCCCGGCCGAGGCGACGCACATCGATGTGTACTCGTGTTTTCCGTCCGCGGTGCAGGTCGCAGCCACCGAGTTGGGACTGGATCAGGAAACTCAACTGACCGTCACTGGTGGTCTGACCTTTGCTGGCGGTCCACTCAATAACTATGTCACCCATTCCATCGCCACCATGGTTGGGCTCCTCCGAGGCGAATCGGGGAGCACCGGCTTGATCACCGCCAATGGTGGCTATTTGACCAAACACTCTTTGGGCATGTACGCATCTACCCCACCCTCGAGAGCCTTCGGTCACGCCAACGTCCAGGACAGGGTCGACCCTTACCCCACAACCCGCACCGACACCGGCTATCGGGGATCGGCAACCATTGAGGCCTACACCGTCATGCACGACCAGGATGGACCCATAGAAGCCCTGGCTGCACTGCGAACCCCTCATGGAGCGCGCACCTGGGGGCGGTCGGACAATGGCGCCACCGTGATAGCCCTTCTTGACGATGAGGGCGTTGGCCGGTCAGTGAACCTTGGAGGGTCCGGCCATTTCACTCTGACCGAAGACTAACCGCCAGGCGGAGGGGCGGAACTGGCTCGGCCCTAGCCAATCCGAGAAGCTACTTAGGGCGTAACGAATTCTGCCGATGGAAGGGGAATCATTCCCGACCGATAGGTATCTCGGTGCGCCGATCCGCCCTCGTGATGTTCATACTCCTTGCCACCGGCCTTGCCTTTGTGGCCTCATCTCGGCCAGCAACGGCCGAGCTTTCCCCAACGGCCGAGCCGACATGGGGGGTCGAGGGGGTCATGTATTCGGAGTCCAACAACTTCCAGGCCCCAGTTTGGGCCATCGAACAAATCGGCAACGTCATTTATGTTGGCGGCAAGTTCAATACCGTTACTTCTGGTCCTGGTGGCCGGTCCTACGCCCGCCCTGCTTTGGCTGCCTTTAATGCTGCTGACGGTAGCTGGATCCCAACCTTCCTTCCCGATGTCCAAGGCGGCAGCGTCTTCGCTCTGGCCGCATCGCCTGACGGCTCTCGGCTTTTCCTGGCGGGAGATTTCACCTCCATTGGTGGAGAGGCGAACACCGCTGGTCTGGCCGCCGTCGATCCCGCGACCGGTGCGGTGGACCCAACATGGCGAGCCAGTCTGGAACGTCCGTGGTCAACCCGGAATGCAGTGGGGCGAGCCATCGACATCCAGAATGGCTATCTCTACGTTGGAGGAACCTTCTCCCACATCCGCAGCGGGTCCAGCTACCAGGTTCATTCCCGGGTCGGCCGAGTGGACCTCGCCACCGGGGCCCCCGATCTTGCCTTTGATCCCATTGTGTCCGGGGGTGGGGTATGGGATATCGACCCCAGCCCCGACGGGAGTCGACTGTATGTGGCCGGGTTCTTTTCCAGTGTCAACGGTGACGCCGTTTACGGCGATCGATTCGCTGCTGTTCAGACTGCCAATGGCGACCTGGTGCCCGGGGTACAACCCTTCACCCCAAACCTTGATCTAACTGGCAAGCAGTACGCCGTGGTCGCTACCGACACCAAGGTTTTCGTCGCTGGCGAAGAACACATGCTCCAGGTGCTCGATGCCCAGACGCTCGGGCGAGTCCAGGTCTATTTCACCGGCACACCAAGCTTCATCAATCAATGGCCTCTGTCTGGGGGCGGCGACTATCAGACTTTGGAACGGGTTGGGAATCGAGTCTATGCCGGTTGTCATTGCTGGAGCTATCACCTGGAGCCAGACACCGGTGGGCAGCTCTTCCCTACCCTGCAAGCCCCCAGCGGAAACTGGACACCGATCAACTCGGTCGTGGCCTACGAAGCCGAAACTGGCAACCACGTGAGTTCCTTCACCACCGACTTGTCCGGGGTCGCCGGGACCTGGGCCATTCTCGGATCACCCGACGATTGCCTGTGGGTCGGTGGCCAGATGACTCAATCCGGAGGAGAGCGGATTGGCAACATGGCACGCTTCTGCGCCAACGGAAATCAGAACGATTCGGTCCGACCCTCCACCCCGATCGGGTTGCGGGACGATAATGGCGGCGCAGGGGCGGTGGCCCTTCGATGGACTGCTTCGACCGACAATGTGGCCGTCACCGGCTATGAAATCTTCCGCTCCACCGACGGCACCCTCGGCCCCAGCATTGCCACCACCTCGGTCACAGACCCCTCAGGGGGAACCCAATTCACCGACTCCGGGCTTGTAGCAGGGACCAGCTACACCTACGCCGTAAAGGCCTTTGATGCTGTGGGCAACCTTAGCTGGCGATCGAACCTGCTCACCCTGCTACCCGGGACAGCAGCCGACCTTCAACGGCCCAGTACACCCAAGCGTCTGACCTTGGCCAATCCAGATGCCTCAACGTTGCTGTTGAGCTGGCTGGATTCGACCGACAATGTGGCCGTCACCGGCTATGAAATCTTCCGCTCCACCGACGGCACCCTCGGCCCCAGCATCGCCACCACAACCACCCCCACCTACACCGA
>JAJRXF010000134.1 GCA_024276425.1 Actinomycetes bacterium
GACGTGTCCACCTCAGGCAACTCCGGAACCAAATCCTGCATCGCAGATAAACTCTCGCCCCGCTTAATCGAATCAATACCCAGATCCGACTCCAACTCCATCTCCAAACTCAACATCTCCGCCGGGTACCCCGTCTTGTCAGACACAACACCCAACAACAACCCCATCAAATCAACCGGCTCAACACCAGAGGATGAAGCGCCAGCAGCAACCGCCACTGAGGGGGCAGGCGGAGCCGGAGTCATGATGGTGGGAGAAGCGATCGGTGCTTCTGACACTGGGCTTTGCGAGACTGCTACCTGTGGCGCCAGCCCTGGTGCTGGTGCCGGATCAAGGTCTGGTGATGGCGTTTGGCTAGAGGGCGGCGGAACCGGCTGGGAGGCTGCTGGCGATTCTGACCGTTCTGTCGCGACGCCACCCAAGCCACTTAGTGCCGCAAAACCCTGTTGAGCCGTGGCCAAGAACGAGGTGTGGGCCTCGGCCATTGCCCTCAGGTAGGCGCCGTGGGCTTCGGCCGTTTGTTGTTGTACCGCCTGATAGGCAGCCAGGACACCAGGCGAGGGTTCGTTTCCCCCGGCCGGAATGGTTGCGGCCGATACTGGTCCGTTCACTGTCTGACTTGGTTGCGCAGGCGCAACCTGGGCAGGGGCCGGTTCCAGCGGTGCCGTTGGGGGAAAGCTTTCTGACTCCACAGCTACCGCTGCGCGGTCGGGGTTTGGTCCAGCCAATGTAGATAGATCCTCCGGTGGGTATGGTTTTCCGTGGTTGGATCCCCGAATTGGGATGACCAACTTTGGCTTCTCAACGTTGTGGGGGTTCCCAAACTCGGGGTATTCGGCCCAGAGAGGGCCGAGGTCCATGGGTACACCAGCAGCGGCCAAACGACCGATACCACCCATGAAGACCCCCAAGCCAGAATTGTTCTTTTTGTCCATCGGGATGGCGACATGGTCGCGGCCTTTCAGGATTTTTCCGACCAAACCAGTCAGGATCGACGAGGGACCAACCTCAACAAAGGTACGGACCCCACCGGTGTACATGGCCTCGATCAGTTCGACAAAACGAACTGGATTGGCCAACTGCCGACCCAGTTGAGCACGAATCTCGGCCACATCATGGGGGTAGGGCTCAGCCGTCTGGTTAGCCTGAACAGGCACGTTGGGAGAGTCAAACGTGATCGATTCCAAGAACTCAGCGAATGCGGTGCTGGCCCCACTTACGACCGGTGAGTGAAAGGCGGTTGCCACTGGGAGACGCTTGGCCATGATGTTCTGCTCGGCCAGTTTGACTTCGATCTCATCAATGGCGGAGGTGGCCCCAGACAGCACAACCTGAGTCGGACTGTTGTGATTGGCGATCACCACATCGACTCCTGAGGCCTCAACCAGTTCTTGAACCTCTTCAACCGTTCGGGCAACTGCGGTCATCGATCCCGGAGTTTGAGCCGCCTCGGCCATCAGTTCTCCCCGTCGGCGAGCTACTCGAAGCATGTCGACTTCGGAGAGAACCCCAGCAGCGTGCAGCGCAGTGATCTCACCGAAGCTATGACCTCCAACGCTTTGTGGTTTCACACCAATAGAACGGAGGACTCCTAACATCGACAGGCTCATGGCCCCGATGGCGGGCTGGGCCCACTGGGTTGCCGTCAATAGCGATAGTTGGGCTGCCTCATCCCCATTCTCAAAACTCCTAAACGGAAAGACGACGTCCTGCAGCGGTTCGGCGTCCCATTCCAGGTCGGCGGCCGCATCCCAAGGGTCCATGGCCGCACCAAATTGGGACGCCAGATCTGCACCCATAAAAAGATACTGACTTCCCTGACCAGGGAAAATAAAGCCAACCCCACCCCTGCGAGGCCCAAGTCCGTAGTGAATCCCACCAGGAGCAGAGAACTCGGCGGTCGAGTCCTTCTTGATTCGATCGAGGGCGGTGGACAACTTCTCGACGAGGTCGGCCTCATCGCGGGCCACTACGGATAGGCGAGCGCCCGATTCTGGTTGGTAGCCACGCTGACTACTTTGGGCTAGCCATAGCAGATAGCCCGCCTCGGTGGCGCCCGCTTGATGCTGCTGGGCTTGGCTGAGAACGTCGGCGCCGTCGTCGCCGGTCAAAATCACGAGTTCGACATCGGCGGTCCGAAGGCGGGGGGCTCGCGAGCCCGAGCCCGTGTACTCCGACATGGCAACGTGAAAGTTCGAGCCCCCAAAACCGAAAGAACTTACCGACCCGCGGCGTTCGTGGTTCGAGCCCCGAACCCAGGGCCGGGTTTTGGTGTTGAGATAGAACGGGGAGGCCTCAAGGTCGAGCTTGGGATTGGGCTTGTCAATCTTGGCCGTCTGGGGAAGTACCTTGTGATGAAGGGCCATGATGACTTTGAACAACCCGGCCGCACCAGCCGCTGCCTTTGTGTGACCAATCTGGCTCTTTACTGTTCCCAGTGCGCACCATTGGCGGTCTTGTCGATCGGACTGGTTGAAAGCCAGTTCGAGTCCACCGAACTCGGCGGTGTCACCGGCCACGGTTCCGGTGCCATGAGCTTCCAACAGTTCTACAGAATCGGGGCCATAACTTGACTTGGCATAGGTGTTGCTCAGCGCTCGGGCCTGCCCCGCAGATACGGGGGCGTACACGCTTTTAGATCGTCCATCAGAGCTAGATCCAATCCCGTTAATGACGCAATAGATGTCGTTTCCATCCCGTTCGGCATCATCCATTCGTTTGAGGGCCACCATGCCTAGGCCCTCCCCCAACATCGTCCCATCCGCCTTATCGGAGAAAGGCCGGATGTCTTCGGACGGCGACAAAGCCGGCGTTTTGGAAAAGCACATGTACATGAAAATGTCGTTCATGGTGTCGACACCGCCAGCGATGACCATGTCGCTGTCACCAAGATAGAGCTCGTTAATCCCCATAGAAAGTGCCGAGAACGACGAGGCACAGGCGGCGTCGGTGACACAATTGGTGCCCCCCAGGTTGAGGCGATTGGCAATTCGGCCAGCGACCACATTCCCCAACAAGCCAGGAAAGGTGCTCTCGGTCCACTGCGGATGCAGATCCGCAATCTGATCACAAGCGATTTGAGCCTCCGATTCGGGAATTCCGGCTCTGCGCATACCCTGAAGCCACATTGGTCGATTCATCCGGCTGGCCATGCTTCCCAAGAGTTCTTGGCCCGAAGTTACGCCCAGGATGACCGAGCACCGTGACCGGTCCAACTCGCTGAACTGGCCTCTGGTCGCATCATCGAGTACCCGCTGAGCCACGATCAGAGCTAAGAGTTGCGCCGTGTCAGTTGAAGAAAGAAGAGCGGGAGGAATACCGAAACCGAGGGCGTCGAGATCCACCTCATCCAGGAAACCTCCGCGCCGCCCGTAGGTCTTGTCCTTGGCCCTCACGTCGGGATCGAAGTGATCCTCGACCAACCAATGACTCGGAGGAACCTCGCTCAATAGATCCGTACCAGCCAAAATGTCCGACCAGAATCCGGTGGAGTCCACAGAGCCGGGGAACAGGGCCGAGACGCCGACAACGGCGATCGGCGGGCGTCGACCGGATACTGGCTGGGGGTCTGGTCCGATAGTCATCGGGTCGTCCTTATAACTGCAGAAGAAGTGGGAGAAGTGGAGAAGAATTGGGAGAGTCAAGAGAGGGACACGGAACAGGGCTCGAAGAGAGCCAACGAGCTAATTCAGCAATCGTGGTCGATAGTCAAAGGCGAAGGCAGGCACGGCGACGCCGTAGGTTCGAAGCTGATGGGCTCGGGTAATCACCGCCGCCCCCTCCATCAGGTTGTTCGAGACCTGGGCCACAGTGCGATTGTCCGGATCGGCCAGAAAACTGTCGGCCACCCAAGCATTAAACGCCCCGATGGCTGGACCACACCAGATCTGATAGTCCAATTTCTTGGCGATCTCACCCACGATCGACCAGCGGCTGGACAACCCAAGGTAAGACCGGAAAACCAGGGCCATCTTGTGACGGGGCTCCGCCTCGGCCCGGGTTACCTGATGAGGATCTCGATCTAGCCAAAACTGGCGCGTGTCCTGCCATGATCCAGTCACCGTTGTTCCCAGGATCTTTTCTAACTCAACGATTTCGGCCTCGGGGATGGCGTCAAGGGAGGGATAGGTCCGATAGAGGTCGTAAAGCTTCTTCGCTCTGGGGGCGAACATCGTCCCCCGCTTCAGCACCTGTAGTTCAACTCCAAGCTCAAACATGTCGGCGGCCGGAGCCATGGTTACATCTGCGATGCCAGCATTAGCCAGCATTTCCTTGCCCTCATTAGCCAGGCCCGATTCCACGCAGGCCTCGTTCACCGTCCCGGTGAGAACATAGGAGGCACCAAGGGCGAAGGCGGAGGCGACCGCTTGGGGAGTGCCAATTCCGCCGGCCGCCCCCAGCCGGATTGGTCGCAGGTAGCCACGGGCAGCCACGATCTCATCACGAACAGTCTGGATGGTTGAAAACAAGGGAGCGAGAGGGCGGTTGTCCGTGTGGCCCCCACTGTCACTCTCGATGGTGTAGTCCTCGGCCACCGGCAAGCTTGTCGCCAGTTCCGCCTCGGACTCGGTGAGTTTGCCCTCCGCTACCAGCTTGTCAACCATGGCTTTGGGAGCTGGGTTCATGAAATGGCGAGCGACCTCAGGACGCGAGACCTTGGCAAAAACCATGTTTGGGCGTTGCACGTTGCCGTCGCCATCTCGGTACATGCCGTGGTAGGCGTACCGCACGATGGCGGGAGTCAAAGACATGAAGGCAGCAGCAGAAACCTTTCTTACCCCACTCTTGATATAGAGATCGGCGGCAGCCTCTTCGAGTGCGGGTTCGTTGGGAGAGTGAATCAGGTTGCAGCCCCACGGCGCACCATTGTGGCCGAGCACACTGACCAGTTCCTCGACCGCGTCGCGCACTCGCTCTAAACCAAGCCCGCCGGCCCCAAAGAACCCAAGGCAGCCGTTCTTGGCCATCTCAACCACCAATCTGGTGGTGGCAATTCCATTGGCCATCGCTCCGGCGACGTATGGAAAACGAGTGCCGTGAGCCTCACTAAAGCTACGATCTCCGAGCCATTCGGGATACATGGCGGGCAAGATGGCGGTCACGGGCCAGGAAGAAGTTGTGCCTGGGTCAGGTTGTTCGGTGGTTATAGAGCCACCGGTTGCCACACCAAGTTGGCCCGTGCTGGGATCAAGAATGACGGAAATCGTCTCGCGTATTTGTTGGGTGGCCGCGGCTATTGCCTGGGCACCAAAGGCTGGGTTCGGACCATTCCAGAACGCAATCGTGGTCATCAGAGAACCCCAGGGAGGATCATCGTCCTGCACCCATCTGACTACCAACCGTCGCCCGGTCAGATTGTTTCTGGAAACTTGGCCCTTGGGGCTGACATCCAGTTGCGGTGAGATCTCGGAGCATTCGATCCTTCTTGGAAGATTCAAAGGTCCTTGGATCCTACAGAGCGGGGCGCTCCGTCAAGCACCGGCCTACCGAATCAGATGCGGGATCGCTTGGGCCGAAGTGAGGACTGAGCCCGTCAACCCGGGGTGAATCCCACCCGGATACTCTCGTCGATCAAGGGCGAAACAATGAGCCCACTCGGCGTGTCCTGGGTAGCAAAGCAGAGGACCCCTGTCACCGAGGACCCCTTGCGCACCGAGGAGAACAAGTCAATGCCTTCGGCCGGACGAGGCCGACACATTTCCCTGCTGGCATCGACCAGACCGTTCGGGGTATCCAGGGCAAAAACCAGGTCAAGCAGCTTTCCCGAAGAGCCATCGCCCAAGTAGGTCAACGTGACCTCAACCTGCACCTGAGGAGCAATTGGTCGTGCATCGTCGCCCTCGCCGCGTTCAGTCACGAGACTCACTGAGCCAATGGTCAGTTCCCATCGTTCTGGACCAAATCCAAGATAGTCGATCACCAATGCCTCATCCGGGCCAACAGCGAGACGACCGCCTTCCAACTCAACCGAAGCAGGGAAAGGCAACGTGGTCATCGTCGGGACGTTCTGCTCCTCGGTCGCAGCGACCGTCCCAAGTACCGGAGACTCGACGGTCTCAGGAGGAGCCTCCGTTCTGGCACAGGCTCCGAGTACCAGGGCCAAAACAGCAAAGGCAGAGCGCCCAGCCAGAGAACCAAAGGGATATCGACCCGTCCGGTCGCGGCGAAGAATCATTGCTCCCAATGGTAGGGAGGACTAGGCGTCACCGCATGAGGGGTCCTGCCCGAATAGATAGAGAAAAACTGAGTCCTTTGACCCCCGACCTGAGCACAGTCATTGGGTCCATCCGGCCCAAGAAATCCCTGTTTGGTGGGTAGATTCTCACTAGGGCCGCGCCGAGAGTGTGCCCTAGCATTGCCTAGCTGGAAGGGTCAAGGGCGGAAAAGGTGAAGGGCGGATCAATGGGTCGCTGGCGAAGCGCAACAACCGCATTCGGAGTCGTGCTTCTTGGAGCTGGCTTTGCCAACGCTCCGGAGGTGGCGACCGAACTCCCTCCCCCATGGACCTGCAACATCATCGGAACAAACGGCGATGATTTTCTGGAAGGTACTGACGGGCCCGATGTGATTTGCGGCTTTCGCGGTAACGACATCATTAACGGACTTGGTGGCGACGATGTCATCTATGGCGGTCCCGGTCACGATTCAATCCAGGGTGGCGACGGCAGCGACATCATCTACGGGGAAGACGGCAACGACACCCTCAGCGGAAATGCTGGCTCGGATCGAATCTGGGGCGGCCGCGGCGAGGACCTGCTTTATGCCGCGTCGGCCGATCTACTCAATAGCGATTCCAGCCCGAATTTGTTGGGTGGTGGACCCGGCTGGGATCATCTATCAGGTTCCGCGGGAGATGACATTCTCTATTTAGGAACCGACGGAGGCGTAGCCTCAGGAAACGCTGGGGATGACCGGCTGATCGGCCCCTCCGGCGCAAAATCGGCCGATAACCATGTCGTGATGTTCGGGGGACCAGGTGACGATTTGCTTATCGCAAACCGGGCGGGTGAGGGATCGGGTCGAGATGTGCCAGAGCTCACCCCCCAAACTAGTGATCGGATCTCCAACTATCTCAACGGAGGTGGAGGCAATGATCGGGTCTATGGCTCACCGTGGGATGACTACATCGAGAACGTCAATGGCTTCGTCGATGCGAAAGAGGGTAACGACACCATGATCCAGGTCATTGGATTGGTCCTCGCTGGTGAAGGCAACGACTATGTCTCTGGAACGGACGGTTTCGGGTCAGAGTACATCGGTGGGGCTGGCGACGATCAACTCTTTGCTCCAGGCGACAACTCGACCCTTCGCGGTGGCCTCGGTGCCGACAAACTTACTGCTGGCGACTTTTCTAATATCGAGATCTGGCCCGGCACCGACGAGGACATCGACCAGATAATCGACGTCAACAATGCAGATCGATGCCGGGCAGGCGCCAATGATGTAGTCATTGGATTGTGCACGCCCTAGAGACACACCAAAGACGGTGATACTTCCTGGGCGACGTTCTACCAATTCTTGAGGCGAGAAATTCTTGGCTTTTCTGTGTGATGGTGTCCGAATAGGCGAACCCCAATCGTCAGGACCCTAAACACCAAACGGTCCCGGACCGAGAAAGAAGCACCTCATGCGATACATGCTCATGCTCTATTCAGCTCCTCACGCTGGACCCAAGGCTGGGTCGCCCGAACAAATGGCGGAAATGCAGGAATGGTTCGCCTACACCGAGGCTCTCGCCCAGGCGGGCGCCCTGGTGGCTGGCGACCCGTTGCAAGGCATTGAGACGGCGACCACCGTCCAGGTTCGCAACCAAGAAACACTCACCACTGACGGTCCTTTTGCCGAAACCAAGGAGATCTTGGGTGGCTACTACCTCATTGATGTCGAAAATCTCGATGACGCAATCAGCTGGGGATCCAAATGCCCTCTGGCTCGCTATGGGTCGGTCGAGGTTCGACCAATCATGGAGCTTCCCCCCCGGTGATAGACCAGGCGGGGCTAGCTCCGATTTTCCGAGACGAGTGGCCTCGCCTCCTTGCCTTGTTGGTTCGCGACTTCGGCGATCTTGATATCGCCGAAGACGCGGCCCAAGAGGCCTTTGTCGAAGCCGCTACTCGCTGGTCTGGTTCCAACCATCCCGACAAGCCGGGAGCTTGGCTCCTGACGGTGGCTCGCCGAAAAGCAATTGACCGAGCACGCCGCACAAACAACTATGTTCATCGTCTCGCCGAGTTGGAAACCCAGAAGCGACGAACCGAGGGGGCGAGTGAACAGGAGTTGGTCGATGATCAACTCGCACTTCTCCTCGGCTGCTGCCACCCGGCCCTCAATCTGGATGCCCAGGTGGCCCTAACCCTACGCGTAGTGGCCGGCTTGTCGACCCATCAGATAGCCAAGGCATTCTTGACAACCGAGCACACCATGGTCCGACGCATCACTCGGGCAAAGGCCAAAATCCGAGCGGCCAATATTCGGTTCTCGGTTCCCGATCACGAACAGCTACAAGGGCGCATTGGTTCGGTCGCCCGTGTGGTCTATCTCATCTTTAACGAGGGACATACCAGCGCAACCGTCGCCAGCCTGGTCCGCGGCGATCTCTGCGACGAAGCCATCTGGCTTTCGGACCTTCTCGGCCAATTGCTTCCTCAGAATCCGGAGGTTCTGGGACTAGCCGCGCTCATTCAGCTCTGCGACTCAAGACGTGCAACAAGAATTGCCGAGGACGGGTCGAGTGTGTTGCTCGCGGATCAGGATCGCTCCCGCTGGGATCAAGAGAAAATCCAGAGGGGTTTGGCCTACCTTGGTCACGCCCACTCACTCGGCCAGATCGGGCCCTATCAAATCCAAGCTGCAATTGCTGCCCTTCACGCCACTGCCTCCAGCTTCGATCAAACCAACTGGAAGGCCATTGTTTCGCTCTATGACACCTTGCTCAGCTATCAACCCGGGCCAATCGTCCAACTTAATAGAGCCGTCGCCCAGTCTTGTCTTCATGGCCCAGACCGCGGACTCAGCGAACTAACCGCCCTCGGTCCATCCTTAGATGGGTACGTGTATTTCCATAGTGCCCGAGCAGAACTCTTGCTACGAACAAACCAGGTTCAGGCCTCCAGGCTCGCGTTTCGACGAGCGATCGAGTGTTCAAATAACGAAACCGAACGAAGTCATCTGCGGGACAGGCTCAGCAGCATCTGAGGTATGCCATGATCTAGGATTCCCTCATGACATTGCCTTACGGCGTCCTCACCCAGGTTGCCTTCCTGCGAGCCATGAACGTTGGCGGTAGGCGAGTCACCAACGACGAACTCGCTCAGGTCTTTCGCTCGCTCGGATTCGCCGAAGTTGCCCCCTATCAAGCCAGCGGCAACATTCTTCTTTCGGGAGCCGAACGAGCCAACCCCGGCCGTATCGAGGATGCGCTGGAGCACGCCTTGGGATACCGGGTTCCCACCATGATTCGTTCGAGCAGCCAAATAGACATGATCGCTCAAACTGCGCCCTTCTCCCCGACCGATTTGGCCAAATCGGAGGGCAAGATCCAGGTTCTATTGTTCCCGGACCCAGTACCAGAGTGGGCCAAGCAGAGGATCAACGAACTCAGTTGCGCCGCGGATCGTCTGACAACGACGGGTTCGGAGGTCTATTGGTTGCCGACCTCAGGTGTTAGCGACAGCGAACTCAAGCTCAATGCGTTGGACAAAGAGATCGGACCATTCACGGTACGTACCATGGGCACCATCAATCGAATCGCCAAGA
>JAJRXF010000135.1 GCA_024276425.1 Actinomycetes bacterium
AAGGGCGGGCAGTCCGAGCCTTCTTCGAGGTTCAGGCGATCGGCCGCTCCGCACGCTACGAACTGGCCTATGACTACAGTGAGGCCCCCAACAGACTGTCCTGGTCACTAGTCGAGGGGGACATCATGACGGCCCTTGATGGGGCGTACACCTTCGAGCACTCCGCTGACCTGCCTGGTGGCACCGATGTTCGCTACGAACTCACGATCGATTTGGCTGTTCCACTACCGGGATTCGTTAAGCGGCGGGCGGAAGGCAAGATCATCGATATCGCTCTCCCTCATTTCTGTCGACGGGTAGACGGTGTTTCCAGCAAAGAAACCGCTGGCTAAGTCACATCGGTAGAAACATCCGAGGTAAATTCCGGAAAATCTTTCTTGAGTACCAGCTTGCGTATGTCGATGAGTTGGCATGCGAATTCTGCGCTTAGATCTTGGTCCAGCAAACGGCACGGTTGACTTTCACCCGTTTGTCTCGGTAATTCACGGCCTCGACGAGGTGCAACGTGAGGTGCTCACCGGCTCCCTTCGGTCACTCGTTCGGGGAACAAGTGCTGGCTTATCAGGCCTGGTCGAAAACGACGGTGACCTGATCGAGTTGGCGACGGCTAGCGGGGAGGTGCTTGGCCCCTTTACGACCGAAGACGTAATCGTCGCGGTTGATACCGCTCAACTCGGGGAGCAGAATGAGGCAAGCTTACGAGCCGAGCTTGATCAACTTCGCCGCCAAGCTGAGAGTGACGCCGTTCACGTCGAGGAGATTCGCGCCGATCTCGACCCAACCGCTCTTGTCACGGTGCAGCACGTGCGTCAAGCTTTGGCTGGCACGACACCGATTACGGCAGCCGAACTTGTGCGAGAAGAGATTCGCCAGTCCATCCTTGATCAGATAGCCGCGGTTGAGAAGATCCCGGCGGTGCTCTACCACGCCAAGCCCGAGGTCGAGGGGGTCGTTGCCCGCTGGAATGCCTATAAGGAAGCTGAGGCTGAGGCTAGCGGATATCTCGCCAGTCTTGACCGTCGCGTCAGCGACGCGGAAGCCGCCTACCAGCGGGCGCTTGAGGCGTTGAGCGACGCAGAACGGCGCGCGGTTCCGCGCATGCTAAGCGCCGAAGATGATGCCAGGGTTGAAGAGCTGGCATCAATTGCCTATGACAGGCGAGGTCGACGATCCAAGAGTCGGACCCAGGAGCAGGAGCAGGAACTCACGGCTCTGCTGGCCAAAGTGGGTCAAGAAACCCACACTGCTTACGCTATGTATCGACTCAGTCCTACGGCGGATCCGGCCAGCCTGGCCGAGGTCGAGCGGAACAAGCAGGTCGCTGAGCGAGCAAGGCACAATCTTGAAACAGCCAAGGCAGAATTTGCCAGCGACCCACAAGCTGTGGAACTCATTGGAGCGTTGGAACTTGTGAAGGATGAGGCACGGCTTCACCTCGGCCCGATGCTTCCGGCTGACCTCGGTGAAGCTCTCTTGGCTCTGCGAGATGAGAGCGAGAATCCCGAGTGGGTCGATGCGGTCGAGTCCATTCGAACCGCCTTGGTCGAGCTCGGCGTCGAGATAGATCCGGCAATCGAACGCGTTGACCTGCCGGGCTGGGCTGGGGGTTGCATTCGACGCCAACTCCAGGAGATCGAAGAGGAAAGGGCTTCCGTCGATCGTGCGGAACTAGAGGTCCAACTCCGCCGAGCTGAATTGGCCCTGGACCGACATGTTCGGGCCATGGCTCGAATCGACCGGCTAGAGTCGACTGCGGCCAAGTCCGCCAGCCACGCTGCGGAGCTCGACAACCGGCTGGCCATAGCTACCGGCGAAGGTGGCCTTTCGGGGCACGACCTTGTCAAGTCGATCGAGCCGCTGGCGCAGTTGGTACGGACGGAGGCAGGCAGCTCGGCCCCAATCGTTCTGGTAGGCGATTTCAACACCTTGAATGATGCTGAGCTAGACGAACTCCTCGGAGAGTTGGAGCGTCTTGCTCAAGGGGTGCAACTCATTATTGTCACTGACCGGACCAGAGCTGCCACCTGGGCCAGCCAGGTTGGGCTTCGGCGGGCACTACGGAGCACTGTCGTGAGCATGCGAATCTAAGAACCGCAGCCAACAAACCTTGGCCCTTGCTAGCGTGACGTGGTGAGCGCTGATTTGTTGTTGGACGGGGACGTCTCTATTGCTGAAGACGAGATTGCTGAAGACGAGATTGCTGAAGACGAGATTGCTGAAGACGAGATTGCTGAAGACGAGATTGCTGAAGACGAGGCATGTCTCGGAATCGACGTAGGCGGGACCAAGGTTCTTGGTCTGCTTGTCAACACGAAGTCCGGACAGATCTATCGTCGTCACCGGGTGCCCACTCCAAAGTCTGGGGCCGAGGATCTCGTTCTCGCCATTGGGGAAGTCGTCGAAGCCCTGGTCGACGATCGGGCACAGATTCCGGCCATCGGGCTGGGACTACCGGGCTTGGTTGACCGGGCTGGCGTCCTCCATGTTGGGCCTCACCTGCCCGAGATCATTGGGGTGGACATGGGGGCCCTCGTCGCTCGCGAAATCGGCGTAGAGATTGTGGTTGACAACGATGCCACCAATGCGGCTCGGGCCGAGCACCGGTTGGGGGCAGCCCAAGGATATGACGACGCCATTGTCGTGACCCAGGGGACCGGAATCGGTGGAGGGCTAATCATCAATGGTCAGATTGTGAGGGGAGCCAACGGATTTGCGGGGGAGCCGGGGCATATGCGGGTTGACGCCAATGGATATCCGTGCGCCTGTGGACGATCTGGCTGCTGGGAAACCCTGTCCTCGGGCTCTGGTTTGGTGAATCTGGCTGGAGAAATCCTCGAGCAGGGGCGCGGAGGCCGAATCACTGAAATTGCGGGGGGACGGAGCCATATGGCGGGCGAGCACATCGCCCAAGCCTTTATCGAAGGCGATCCTGATGCGCAAGAAATTGTGGCACGGTTTGCGTACTCGGTCGCCGTTGGACTTGGGAACCTGATTTCGATTCTGGATCCAGGTGTGATTGTTTTGGGCGGAGGCCGCTCGACATTTGGTCCGCACTTCATCGATCAGGTCAGCAATATTCTCCCCTCTGTGACGATGGGGGGAAACTTCCGGCCCTCGGTCCCGATACTAAGGGCCAAGCTTGGGCCGGATGCTGGCGCCATTGGTGGCGCGATTAATGCCAGCCTGGGCCACTACGGACGCTAGCTTGGCCACACTATGGATTTTCGACGGATCAACCACCTGCCGCCCTACGTCCTGGCCATAATCAACGAGCTGAAAATGGATGCTCGTCGGTCGGGCGTTGACGTGATTGACTTCGGATTTGGCAATCCCGATTTGCCTTCCCCGGCCATCGCAATCGACAAGCTGAGCGAAGCAGTCCAAAACCCCAGGAACCACCGCTATTCCGCCAGTCGGGGTATTCCCAAACTGCGCGAGGCCGCAGCCAACCTTTATGAACGTCGTTTCGGGGTCCATCTGGATCCTGGAACTGAGATCATTAACGTGATCGGGGCCAAGGAGGGGTTCACCCACCTGATGTGGGTTTTGCTCCAACCAGGGGATGCCTGCTTAGTGCCAGCACCCTCTTATCCGATTCATATTTGGGGCCCAATCTTTGCTGGTGCCGCTATCCGTGAGGTCCCCTTGGCCGAGTCGGATGAGTTCATTGCCAATCTGGAACGAGCCTGGGAGTACTCCTGGCCAAAGCCAAGAACTCTGGTCATTTCCTTTCCCCACAATCCGACCACGGTTTGCGTAGACCTTCCATTTTTCGAGCAGGTTGTCGAGTTTGCGAGAAGGCGGGATCTGATCGTCGTACATGACAATGCCTACGCTGAGCTTGGGTTTGATGGTTATAAACCACCGTCAATCTTGCAGGTTGAGGGGGCCAAGGACTGTTGCGTCGAGTTGTATTCCATGACGAAGTCATTTTCGATGGCTGGATGGCGCGTTGCCTTCCTTGCTGGCAATGCGGAGGTCATTGCTGCCTTAGCCAAACTAAAAAGCTATCTCGACTATGGCACCTTCCAGCCCATCCAGATCGCGGCAACAGTGACCCTCAACCAAGCCGCCAATCATCCTGCCGAGGTCAACAAGGTCTACGAACAGCGACGCAACGTCCTTTGTGACGGACTCCAGCGAATTGGCTGGGACGTACCCCGCCCGCGGGGGACGATGTTTGTGTGGGCCGAGATTCCCGATGCCTACGCTCACCTCAGTTCCCTGGAGTTCGCTTCCCACCTCGTTCGTGAGGCCGAAATTGCGACCTCGCCCGGCGATGGGTTTGGCCCCGGAGGTGAGGGCTACGTGCGTTTTGCTCTAATTGAGAACGAGCAGCGCATCCAGCAGGCAATCCGAAACCTGCGACGTGCCCTACCCGAGCTTAGGGTCTAAGGTTCGCCGGTAACTCCACGTAGACAGAATCGGACCGCAACCTCAATTACCGAGCTGTCGAGCGGCTCACCGGAAATCGCGTGCTGACGGCCTAGTTCGTCACTAACCCCGAGCACGGCGGTGGCCATGATTCGAGCATCACCCTGCTCAATGAGGCCCATCTTCATGGCCTGTTTGATGTGGCGAGCAGTGTCTTGGGTCATGATCTCTCTGCCCTTGCGCATGTCTTGGGCAAAGGATTCCTCCGTCCAGGCGAACATGACAAGACGGATGATCTCGGGATGGTTTACCGACCACAGAAGACTTGAACGAATTCCGAGTTCGAGAGCTTTGATGGGGTCACTTGACTCGCGAATAGCTTCTTTCTGGGCTCGCCGTAGACCAAAGAGGGCATCTCTGAGAATCTCAAGAAGAAGCTCGTCCTTGGATCGAAAGTACCAATAGAAGACGCCCTTGCCTACTCCAACGCCGTCCACAATCTCCGATACGGAGGTTGGGTGAAATCCGTTTTGGGCAAAACGAGTAGTAGCAAATGCGATGAGGGCATCGCGGCGGTCCTGGCCACGGGGTGTGAGCGTTCGCTTGACCGACTCATCCGCTGGAGCCGTGGTCATGGTTTGTCCCGATCCAGCAGGTAGGGGTTTCGGCTGCGTCATTGGTGGATGAGGGTAGGTAGAACTTGACTGGCCGGTCAAGAGTAGATGAAACCTAGTCCCCGGGTTCGGCCCATCCGAGGCTTCGTCCGACCGCTTGCTTCCACCGGCTATAGAGGGCCTCGGCCTGGTCGGACTCGGCCGAGGGCTCAAAGGTGACCTCGGCGGTCCAGGCTTGACTAATCTCGTCGAGTGACCGCCAGAACCCTTCGGCCAATCCGGCAAGATAGGCGGCACCAAGCGCCGTCGTTTCTTGGGAGACCGGTCGAGTAACGGGGACTCGAAGTTGGTCAGCCTGAAGCTGGAGTAAAATGTTCATCGCTGAAGCTCCTCCGTCGACCCTAAGTTCTGCGAGGTCCAGCCCGGAATGCTCACTCATGATGTCAACAACGCCACGAACCTGATAGGCCATCGATTCGACCGTCGCCCGAGCAAGTTCTGCCCGTCCGGTCCCACGGGTTATGCCAACAATGGTTCCACGGGCGTAGGGGTCCCACCAGGGGCTTCCCAGGCCTGCGAACGCTGGGACGAAGAAAACGTCTCCAGAGGACGCAACCGATTCGGCCAAGGGCCCGACCTCTGATGCCTCAGAGATCATCTCAAGTCCATCGCGAAGCCATTGAATCGTGGCCCCCGTGATAAAGATCGAACCCTCATAGGCATAGGTTGGTGGTTGCTCGGGATCGAGTTGCCATGCCACCGTCGTGAGCAGTCCCTCGACTGGTTCGGGGCAGATCGACCCCACATTCATCAGGAGAAAGCTACCGGTCCCATAGGTGTTCTTGGTCATGCCAGGATCAAAGCACGCCTGACCAAACAGAGCGGCTTGTTGGTCACCCGCGACACCGGAGATGGGGATCCCGGCGCCGAGGCTGGTCGTATCCTCCGTAATACCAAATCGGCCACTAGTCGCCTTAACCTCGGGTAGGGCGGTCATCGGGACCCCGAAAAGATCGCACAACTCCGAGGACCAGGCCATGTCATGGATGTCAAAGAGCAGGGTTCGGCTGGCATTGGAGGGTTCAGTGACGAAGGCCTTGCCGTTAGTGAGTTTCCAGATCAACCACGAATCAATAGTGCCAAGTGCCAGGTTCTCACTAGCGGTCACCTCACCCTCGGTCAGCAGCCAACGGAATTTCGTGGCGGAGAAGTATGGATCGAGTACGAGGCCGGTGCGAGATCGGACCATCGGGAGATGTCCGTCCGCAGCCAACTCCTCGCAGTATTGCGCCGTTCGACGGTCTTGCCAGACGATAGCTCGGCTCAGTGGCTGGCCCGTGCTTGTATCCCAGGCCACGACTGTTTCCCGTTGGTTGGTGATACCAATGGCCACCACCTCCTGAGTAATTTCAAGCAGCAGTTCGTCGATAACGGTGCATATTGCTTCCCAGATTTCTATGGCGTCATGTTCGACCCAGCCGGGGTTGGGAAAGTACTGGGTGAACTCCTGATAGCGAAATGCGAGGATCGTTGAGTCATGATCAACCGCTAGTGCTCGCACACCTGTTGTTCCAGCATCGAGGGCGATCACGACGGGCATATTGTTCTCCGGATTTCTTTGGTCGGAACGGGCGGATGGCGGCTGGATTGTACTGCGGGGTCACCTATGCTGTCTGAGCCCGACGGGGCAACGACAACGATGTCGCGTTCTGGACCCGATAACAGTGGTGGTCCGGTTTTCTTGAGCAAGAAGCCTCCGGGCGGTTGGGCTCTTCGAAGCAGGGGGTACACGATGCGAGTCGGAATATTGACCGGAGGCGGCGACTGCCCCGGTTTGAACGCAGTTATTCGTGCTGTTGTCCGAAAAGGGGAGCGGCGCTATCAAGACCGAATCTTCGGCTTTCTTGATGGCTGGCGCGGTGTTGTCGATGAGGATTTCATTGAGCTTGACGTTGAGCTTCTTCGGGGAACGCTCCCACGCGGTGGGACCATCCTTGGGACATCTCGATTCACTCCGTACATGCTAGAAGATGGACTCGACAAGGTGCGTCAGACCATCGAATCGCTGCGTCTGAACGGAATTATTGCCATCGGTGGAGAGGGCACCTTGTCCTGCGCCAACGAGCTATCCAAGCTTGGATTTCCCATTGTGGGAGTGCCAAAAACCATTGACAATGACATCGGACTAACCGAGCGAACCTTTGGCTTTGATACCGCGGTGGCCATTGCCACCGAGGCCATCGACCGGCTTCATACCACGGCTGAAAGCCACAACCGGGTGATGGTCGTGGAAGTCATGGGCCGACACGTTGGCCACATCGCAACCTGGGCCGGCATTGCCGGAGGATCAACAATGACCCTCATCCCGGAAGAGCCCTTCGACATTGATGAAGTTTGTCGAGCTCTCAATCGAAGACATGACCGGGGTAAGCATGCCTCGATTGTCGTGGTGGCCGAAGGCGCACGGCCTAAGCCAGGAACGCTAGAAATGGGCGAAGAGAAGCTGGATCAGTTTGGGCATGTTCGGCTTGGCGGCATCGCCAACCGAATCGCGAATGAGATCGAGCTACGCACCAACTACGAGACTAGGGTGACAATCCTTGGTCATGTGCAACGGGGCGGGAGTCCGACGGCCTATGACCGAGTTCTGTCGACTCGTTTCGGAACCGCTGCCATTGATGCTGTCCATGACAAAGCGTGGGGAGAGATGGTTGCTCTCATGGCTGGAGACATCGTTCGGGTCCCCTTGGGTGACGCGGTAGCGGAACTCAAGACGGTTAGCCCACAATTGTGGGCCGTAGCCCAAGAGTTCTTCGCCTAAGACTGGCGGCGTGTCACCCCTGTGGTGCCGAATCCTCACCCTGTGTTGTTGTGTCGTCGCCCTCGGGTGTTGTGACATCAACTTCGGATTCTTTGGGAACACAATCCCCAAAGTCGGATCGTGTCGCCGGCCCCGTGATGACTTGGGCTGCCTTGTCGGTGAGCGTGATCTCACCCGCTGAGTCCTCAATGGTGAGAGCGACAACTCCTTCGATGCCGATCAGAGTACAAACCAACTCCTCGGTAATCGGAATCTTGTCCGCCTCTCGATCTCGAAAGGCGAAATCGTCGGCCACGGTAATCACAAGTATGTCGTTTTCTAGGCGCCTGGCCGTCGGCCCTAGTGCAGGGACAACACGGTTGCTGACAATGGTTCCATCATCCAGTACGGCCTCCTCGTCGCTAGGCCCACCGAGAAGTTGGGTTAGGGCCTCCTCAATGCTTGGGGGAGAGTCCAGGACGCGGCCGACTCGGTGAAGTTGGTCATTGTCATCATGCCAGAACAAAAGGAACTCATAGCTGGGATCCTCCGGCTCCGGTTCAGCGGAAACGGCCACCCCCGTGGTGGTGGTCAACAGCTCGCGGGGCACTTGCTGAAGTTCCGCTGCCCGCTGGTCTTCTGGCAGAACGCAAGCGTTGGCGACTATGCCCAATGCCAGTGCGACAAGCAGTACCCGATGGCATCTCACGTCGCCATTTCCTCGTCAAAGTTGCTCATATCGCCGATAGGAATCTCAATAACAAACCGGGCCCCCTGGCGGCCATCGACCCGGTCAGAGATCCACACCTGTCCGCCATGGAGACGGATGTGTTCAGAAACCAGCGAGAGGCCGAGGCCAACTCCCATAGCGAGATCCCGTCGACCAGCGTCGCGTTTAGATCTCGTGAAGCGATCAAACACGCGTAAGCGATCCTCTGGCGGGACGCCGGGGCCAGCGTCCTCAACGGTGATCTGAACCTTGCGTCCGACCACGCGGTAGCCAATCTGGGTCGCTCCAGCGGCGTACTTCCTGGCGTTTTCGAGGAGGTTCGAAAAAACCTGGGCCAGTCTTCGCTTGTCGGCCGCGATAATCAGATCTGGGAATCGGGGATCGATAGCTACCGGGACTTCAGGAGTGCGGGAGTTGCCAACAACCGCGGAAAGGAACTGGGACAACACCAGCGGGGTGAGATCCAAAGTGGCCGCCCCAACGTCGAGTCGGGAAATCTCGAGAAGATCTTCAACCAGGCCCTGAAACCGTTGTACGTCCTGGCCAAGAAGGGTCACGGCCTGCTGGGCAGGCTCGGGCAGTTCATCGCGTCTTCCCTCCAGAACTGCAATCGACGCCGACAGGGTCATCAGCGGTGAGCGCAGTTCGTGACTGACGTCTGAGGTGAATCGCTCGTCACGCTCTATTCTTATCCGGAGCGCGTCGACCATTTCGTTGAAAGACGAAGAGAGACGACCGAGGTCGGGGTCGGCGCTGGGACTCAAGCGGGCCTCGAAATCGCCTTCGGCAATCGCCTCGGCTGCGGCCGCAATTTCTGCCACCGGTGAGAGGGCTTTGCGAGCTGAGTAGTAGCCAAGCAACGCACCCGCAAAGCTAGCGGTAATAGAAACACCGATCAGGATCACCCGAAGGGAGCCCAGGGTGGTGGCGAGGTCACCCATAGGGGCAACCTCGTAGTAGGAAACATTGTGAGATGGCAGCGCTAAACCAATCCCGTAGACAACCTCGCCCGTAGGCTGGGAAAACCGCATTTCACCGTTGCCAGCAGAAACGACCATGCTCCGTAAGTCTGCGGGCAAGGCTCGGCTTTCGATGTCATAGGAGTACTCCTCACCGTCACCTCGGATGAACAACACTTGGGCCTCATTCGGAGTGAACAATGCGTCAAGAGCGGCCCTTGAAGGGTTGATTAACTCGATTTCTTGATCGCCGGTAGCGTCGAGATCCTGGACCGATTGAGCGAACTCGGCAAGTTGTTCCTCGCTCGGAAGCGTATCAAGAAGGATTCGGGCGTTGCGGAAGGTTTGTTCCTGGGCCGCCTCCTCGAAGGCCGAAACGAGGTTGCGTTGTGCCAGGCCAAACGTGGCCAGGGCAACCGTTGAAGATAACAGCATCGCACCGAACGCGTAAATGAAGGTGACTCTGGCGAGGAGACCGAGCCGCGCTGGCAGCCATCTCACGGCTGAAGCTTGTAGCCCAGCCCTCGAGAAGTGACAACATATCGAGGGCTACTCGGGTCGGTTTCGACCTTGGTGCGCAGGCGACGGACGTGCACGTCAACGAGGCGACCGTCTCCAAAGTAGTCGTATCCCCAGACCCGCTCCAGCAGAACCTCTCGGCTAAAGACCTTTCCCGGTTGCGAGGCCAACTCGACCAGAAGTTTGAATTCGGTCTTGGTTAAGTGAAGTTCTGCGCCAGCCTTCAGAACCATGCCTTCCTCGGGGCTAATCTCAAGGTCGCCAATCACGATTCGTTCTAGTGAACCATGCTCGGATGCCCGGGCGCGGCGTAGCAGAGCGCGAATTCGGGCCGACAGTTCTTTTGGAGCGAACGGCTTGGTCAGATAGTCATCAGCGCCAGCCTCGAGCCCCGCGACGATGTCATGGGTGTCGTTTCGGGCAGTGACCATGATGACCGGCACATCGCTGATTCGCCGAATTGATCGGCAGACTTCGAATCCATCGACACCGGGCAACATGATGTCGATGAGGACGACGTCTGATTCCTGGGCTTTGAACCGTTCGAGCGCGACCTCGCCAGTCTCGGCTTCGTCAACTTCCCAACCCTCATCTTCCAAGGCAAGCTTCACTGCTTGTCGGATGCGACCATCATCTTCAACCGTCAGGATTCGTGTACCCACAGCCAACATGGTGCCTGATAGAGCTGCCGACATGTGATCATCGGAAGAATTTTGTTGAGTTGGGCCGAAATGGATTGGTGGGTCCCTAGGGCTTCGAGTCGGCGTTAGCTTCCTGGAGAAGCCGCTTAAGGGGATCAAAAAGCATGGGAGAACTGGCCAAAGCGAAGTCGCTGGATGGCGCCCCACCAGTCAGATCTCCGATGGTAGCGCCAGCCTCGGTGGCGATGAGCAAACCGGCTGCCATGTCCCAATCATTGAGGCCACGTTCGTAGTACGCGTCGATTTGTCCGTCGGCCAGAAAGCAAAGATCGAGTGCGGCGGATCCGAAACGTCGAATGTCGCGCACCTCGGGAAGAACCCGAAGGAGAACTTCGGCTTGGCCTTTGCGTCGCTCACTTTGATAGCCAAATCCGGTGGCGACCAGGGCCAAGGAAAGGTCAGCGCTGTTGTTTACTTCAAGTGGGCTGTCGTTCTTGTGGGCCCCCCGGTTGCGAATGGCCTCGAACATGGCATCAGTTTCTGGCTGATAGACCACCCCCGCCACCACGATCCCGTTGGCCTCGACTGCAATCGACACCCCGTAGTTGGCCACTCCATAAACGAAATTTGTTGTTCCGTCAATCGGGTCAATAATCCACCTCACACCACTCGATGAGGGCTTCGAACCCCCCTCTTCAGCCAGGATTCCATCATCGGGTCGTGAGGCGAGAATCCCGTCGATGATAAGAGATTCCGCCGCCTTGTCTGCCGCTGTTACCAGATCGACTGAGGACGATTTCGTTTCGGCCGAGCTTGTGACTTGAGTCCGCATCGACAGGGCGAGGACGCCAGCACGCCTGGCTAGATCGACCGCGATCTCACAAAGCTGAACGGGGCTGGGTGAGTTCACGCCGGGTCCTTTGGGACATCGCTAGGGCTTCCTGGGTTGTCGCGATCAGCAAAGCGTGAGTCCTCGGGATGGACTGTGGTCTTCCACTCGTTCATGGCCCGCAACGTCAAGGTGGCAACGATGCCAACACCGACGGCGCATGCGATACCAGCGATCAAGGCCCCCAGAGCGGCCATGGTCTGGTTGCCTCCAACAATGCCGCCAATCCCATACCCAATCAAACCACCGAGCAGTCCACCAACCAAGACTCCAACGAAAGCCAGCCAGCGGGCTACGGGCGGAGGGGTAGGGTCGCTCGGCAGGGGAGCGTCGAGTTCCTCAAATGGCATTGGGCTCGCGGCGGAGATTGGCTGCAACGACTGGGCTGAACTTGCAGGTTGGGATGGATCAGGCTCGTTCAAGTTAGACATTGATGTTGGATTCTAAAGTCTTGATACTGATCTGAGGGTGTGAGCCCCGTTTGGATCTGCCAAGCTACTCACATGGGGATCAATCGATGACTCCGGGACATTCACATACCCGCGTCCCCGACCGCGAGCCAGACGGTCTGCGTCACTGGTTGGTCGCTGGCGGTGTAATTCGCAATCCGGCGAACGAAGTTCTCTTGGTTGAGAACCGTCGCCGAAACGGCGAGGTTGACTGGTCCACACCAGGTGGGGTCGTCGATCCCGGTGAAGAAGCCAGGGGAGGCCTAAGCCGGGAGGTCATGGAAGAGACCGGATTGCATGTGGGGGAGTGGGCCGGTCCTCTCTACCGAGTTGAAGTAACCGCACCTGGGTTCGGGTTCTTTCTGGAGGTAGAGGCCTTTCTGGCGACATACCATCAGGGAGACCTAGTAATAGAGGATCCAGACCAGATTGTGATTTCGGCCAGCTTCGTTCATCAGGACGAGGCAGTTCGGCTCCTGGACTCGGCCCCACGGTGGGTAGCTGAACCACTGCTGGAACACCTCCGGTTCGGCATCAACGATGGCCGACTCTTCGCCTATGACCTTCACGGTTCCTCGCGGGAAGATCAGAAGGTAACGAGACGGGCATGACTGGACCTCCTTCGGCGGAGTCAACCAAGCTGAGGAAATCCGCCACCATCATGCATGTCGACATGGATGCCTTTTTCGTTTCGGTTGAAATGAGGGAGAACCCATCGCTGGTGGGAAAGCCGGTCGTTGTTGGCGGTACCGGAGCCCGAGGCGTTGTCGCGGCCGCCAACTATGAGGCTCGGGTTTTTGGAATTCACTCGGCCATGCCGTCCGCCGTGGCCAAAAGGGCCTGTCCTCATGCCGTCTTCGTGGCCGGAAACCACAAGCTGTATAGCCAGGTGAGTCAGGGCCTCATGGACATCTTTGAGCGCGTAACTCCTTTGGTCGAACCCCTTTCATTGGATGAGGCCTTTCTCGACGTGGCTGGGGCCGAGCGGTTGCTGGGCCCGGCACCAGAAATCGCCCGGCAGGTCCGCCAAACAGTATGGGACGAGCAGCGGCTTCATTGCTCGGTCGGTATCGCCGGATCAAAACTCGTGGCCAAGCTGGCCTCCCAAGACGCAAAGCCCCGGATTGTTGAGCGGCAGGTCCTTCGAGGTCTCGGTGTGAAAGTCGTTCCCGTTGGTACCGAGACCGAGTACCTTTGGCCCCTCCCGGTGCGTGCCATGTGGGGTGTCGGACCCAAGACGGAGGAGCGGCTAACGCAGTTCGGAATTCGCACCGTGGGAGAACTCGCCGAAGTGCCTCTCGATGTTCTTATCGGTGCCGTCGGGCGAGCGAGTGGAGTTCACCTGCATGCGGTGGCCAACGGTCGGGATGATCGCCCAGTTGAGCCGAACCGGCCAGCTAAGTCCATTAGCAACGAGGAGACCTTCGGCACTGACCTTACCGACCCAGTCCAGTTGCATACCGAATTGGTGAGGCTTGCAGACTCCGTCGCAGGCCGACTTCGGTCTTCTGGGTTTCGGGGCCGGACCATTTCAATAAAGGTTCGCTATCCATCCTTCAAAACCCTCACCCGGTCCGTCACCCTGAAACGGCCAACCGACAGTGGAAACAAGATCCTCCATGTTGCCGACCAATTGTTCTCCGAGTTGGATGTGTCACAGGGAGTCAGGCTTTTGGGCCTCGGCGTTTCGGGCCTCGTGAGCCAAAGCACGGACCAACTCTCCTTCGACGACCTGGCAAAGGAGCCCAATGGGGCCGAAACCATTGATGTTGTGGTGGATGAAATCCGGTCCAAGTTTGGTTCGGGTGCGATTGGGCCCGCCACGCTGGTACGCAATGATGAGGGTGCGAGTCGTCTCGACCGTAAAGAAAAAGGCCGGCAGCAATGGGGTCCAATTGAGTCTGTTGAGGGCCCTTGTGACGATTATCCGGGCGGAAGAATGTGAAGAAACTTCGAGCTTTGTTGTTCGCGCGTTGTTCCGCGCCGCAACCTGCGCGAGACTGTGTAGACGTGTTGAGAGGAGTAGAGCATTGGGCGTACGCACCAATGAGCTGCTCCTGGGCTGAAGGACCCAGCGATGCCGCTGTCTGAGAACGAACAAAAAATTCTTTCAGAAATTGAAAAGCACCTCCAGCAGAGCGACCCTCGGTTGGCTCGTGAGGTTGGGGAGACGACCGTCTACAGGCACGCATTAGGCTCCGTTCGTTGGAATGCACTGGGGTTCTTGGTTGGACTCGGCCTTATGGTCGGAACGTTGCAGTTCCACTTCTTACTCGCTTTTGCTGGATTCTTGGTCATGCTGGTTAGTGCATTGGCCCTCGAACGCAACATGCGTCTAATGGGGCGGGCAGGGGTAAATCAGGTGACCAGGGCCTTTCGCGCCGCTAATCCAAACATTCGTCGTCGCCAAGAAGACGAACCCGAGTCACCCTAACCCGTCTACATCCAGACCTAGCGGGAGCGGATAAGTCGACGCGGGTCGAGGTCGTCCGCCCAGCGCCTCCAGGCTGGAACTTGGCGACGAACGCTCTGAATTATCTCCGATGAGGCCTCCTGAGCCGATGAGGCCTCCTGGCTGAGATCATGACGTGGGCTGTAACGGGCGACGGTGGTGGCCCGAGCGAGCTGGCACACGGCCTCTCCTGGAACCCGACGTTTTCGCGCTGCTCGATTCGCAAACTCTGTTCTGGTCTCAGACTCTTGCCGACGCAGGTTGAACCCGAGTTCCATAGCCTCAGTGGCATGGGTCCAAGCAACTTCAATTTTCTTGGTTGGCGTTTTGGCCCGGCGCCGAGTGCTCAGACGACGCAAACGGCGAAGGACGGGTAGACCCCCGAAATAGGCCAGGATCACTCCCAGAACAACCAATAGCCGCCACGGCAGTTCAGTGCCGCTCACCGGCGCACTTGCTGGACTCGCCGGATCCTCTTCGAAGTCCGGAATGGTCGGCCCGGGATTGTTGACGGGCCCATCTGCCGGATCGATTGTCGTTGATGGGGTAGAAGACTCATCCACTGCTGGTTCGGCGTCTTGGGCTTGTGCAATCTGAGTATGACTGGTCCCGGGGGCCCCACGACCCGGCGTGGGCTCAAAGGCAACCCAGCCCAATTCGTCGAACCAGACTTCGGGCCATGCGTGGGTGTGACGTCCACGGACCCGGTACTCGTTCTCGTTTTCCGTCTTTTCGCCCCAAGTGAACCCGACAGCGACACGGGCGGGGGCGCCCAATGCCCGGGCCATGAGGGCAAACGTTCCGCTGAACTGTTGACAAAAGCCCACCCGTTCATCCAGGAACTGTTCGATTGGGTCTCCGACACGAGGACCGAGTCGCGTGTTGTAGTCAAAGCTTCGGAAATAGTTCTGAAGGGCAAGCATCTGCTCGTAGCGGGTGCTCGCTCCGACAGTAATCTCTCGGGCTTCGCTGACAACCCGATTGGTCAAATCATCGGGTAAGGCCAAGTAGCGTTCGGCAATGTCGGGTGGAACCTCGGTTGAAGCGGCATTGAGCTCGGCCGGGGAGAAACTGGCCAACTTAGACTCGATCACGTAGGTAGCTCCGTCGCTGGTTGCGTAGTCGCTGCTCACCGTGAGCGAACTAGTTTCACTATTCCACGTTGCTTCGACGTCGCTTTCCACGATCTTGCTTGGGGTGAATGCGGCTGGCAACCAAATGCCTCCCAAGGCTTCGATCGTGAACTCTTGGCGCACGGTCTCCCAATTCTCGGTAGCGCCTTGGAGACCCGGCAAACGACCCGACTCTGGTTCGAACTTGCCCTTGGTCTGCCAGAACCCATCCTCATAGGTATCAAGTCCGGCAAGGCGCCAATATGACGGCCGATCGGTGACAACGGTAAACATCACCACGTCGCTTTGTTCAACCAGCTGATTTTGGATACTGACGTAGGGGCTGATCACATATCGAGTGGGGTCGCCTCGGTCACGCCAGTAGTACAACTCTTCGGCATCGGCGCCAGGGAGTGCTGGTCCAAGGAAAAGGCCCGCGACGAGGGCAGCGAAGCCGATGCCAAAGCCGGACAAAGCGATACCCCGGGGGCCACGCTTCGCATCGGCCAAGAGCCAGACGCCTTCGCTTGCCAAGTTCGTGACCCGCTGGGTGACAGTCCAATACAAAACAGCAATCGCGAAGACGATGGTTGACTGATACTGGAACGAGCCGGAGCCTAGGATTGACGCGAATACGAAGAGCAGGGCGGCCGGCATAACCGGCTCGAAAGCCAGTCGAAGCCGCAATGCTCCCCACTCGGTTAGGAAGGCCATGAGCCAGGCAGCAACGACGGATGCGCCGATAAAGGCCGGTACAGATTCCACCGGAGCTCGCTGGCTCTGGAATTCGGCTGTTCCTTCGGAGATGAGCTGTTGGAGAACATCCAAAGTTGTTGTGGTTGGTACCACTCCAAGTCGTTGAGTTCCGGAGGCATA
>JAJRXF010000136.1 GCA_024276425.1 Actinomycetes bacterium
CTGTGTTTTGGCACCGCGGCCGACCAGTGCTTTTTCTTTCTGGTCAGACCGACAGGGCCGGAAACAATCGACGTCGAGATCGGCTACATCTTCCACCCTTCAGCATTGGAAGATCCGCTCTTCGAACGAAAACTGGCCCTCTCCGATGCGGGGGTGCAAGTCTTTGTCGAGCAAGATCAGGACGCAACAACAAAGGTTCAGCGGGGCCTCCGATCCCGATTCGCCCCCCGTGGGCGGTACTCATGGCAAGAAGAAAGTCATGTGCAATTCAATCGCTGGTTGGTCCGGCGCTACCAGGACCACTGGCCAGATCGCAAGTAACACCCAACGTGCGAAACGAGGAGAGAAACATGTCCAGAAGAAGATCCGCCAAACAAGTCCTTTGGTTACCCGCCGTCTTAATGGCCCTATCGGTGATTGCAGCCGCGTGTAGCAGCGACGCCGCCTCAGGTGGGGATGACGGGCAAGAAGAGACGGCCCAAACCACCGCCGCTCCAGCCGATGAGGAAACAGAAACCACCGAAGCGGCCATGGAAGAGGAACCCGAAGCACCCCCCATGGACGAGATGGTGGCGGAGTTCGATGTCAATGGTGATGGAGCGGTGACGATTGGAGTGGCCGCCGCTGGACCGGCAAATGATGGGGCCTACTATCAGGCTGTCGTCGATGCCGCCCAGACCATTTCGGCCGAAAATGGGTTTAACGACCCCATCGTGGTCGACGAGATCCAGGCCGCTGACGCCGCAACGGCCTTGTCCGACCTGGCGGCCCAGGTTGACATTCTCATCGTTGGCGCCTCCGAAATTGCTGAACCACTGGGGGATCTGACCGAAAAGTTCTCCGATGTCTACTGGTACTGCAACTGTGGTGCTGGATTCCCGGAGACTCCGGGTCTGGCTCAGGCCTTGGATGATGGTTCTGAGATTGGCTTCACTGCTGGGGCAGCCACCGCTCTCTTGCTGAGCGAGACCGACCAAAACGAGGTTGTATTTATCGGATGCTGTGATCTTGGTTTTGAGAAGGAGTTCTTCCTCTCGTTCCAGATGGGACTGACCGAGACCAATGCTGACCTCAGCGTTACCTATGTGCCCTCGGGTGACTTCCCCTTCGACTTCAACAATGTCGCCAATGCAACCGAAGCATTGAACAACGCAGTCGCCGGTGGTGCCGGAGCGGTCGTTCCCTATCTTGGAGAGGCCCATCGACCGGTGGTGCAGGCTGCGAATGAAGCGGGCATCATCACCATGAGTGCTGGTTCCTCAACGGTTTGTGACCCAAGTGAGGAATTGGACTACGACATTGCCGTACGATTTGACGGTGGCGACTACATTCGGGCCATCTTCCCTCAGATCCTGTCGGGAGACATGAAGGAGGGGGAGACGAAACGCTTCCTGGTCGGAGTTGACCCTGAACCAGGTGCGGTGATCTGTAATGCGACCACCGAACAGCAGGCGGCCATGGATGATGTCTACGCCAAGATCGCCGCCGGCGATTATGCCGCCGACTTTGGGGCCATAAAGGGAGAGGCGTACTCCGGCTAGTGGCCATTTCGGAGTCGGCATCACGCGAACCACAGACGAGCCAACAGACGAGCCAGCAATGGTTGGAGAACGAACCAGCCGTTGAGGTCGTAGGGATCACCAAGAGATACGGTCAGGTCGCAGCGTGTGATTCGGTCGATCTTGTCCTACGCCGTGGCCAAATCCACGGTGTGCTCGGTGAGAACGGTGCTGGTAAGTCGACGCTGATGAAGGTTCTGATTGGACTTGTCGTACCCGATGCGGGCCAGGTGATCATCGATGGGCGACCATCGGTGATCACCGACCCCATCGATGCAGCAGCCAAGGGCATTGGCATGGTTCATCAGCACTTCAGTGTGGTGAACGCGCTGACCGTTTGGGAGAACGTGGCCCTGGGAGACCAAGACCGTCTCAATCCCCAAGCCGTTCGCAACGAAATAGGTGATCTCAGCCGCCACTACGGGCTTGACATTGAGCCCAACGCAATCGTCGGCACCCTCACTGCTGGCCTTCGCCAACGGGTGGAAATCATCAAGTGTCTCCGCCGAAGTCCCCGCACGGTGATTCTTGACGAACCGACTAGCGTGCTCACTCCGGGTGAATCCGAGGCGCTCTTTGAGGGTCTACGGCGTGCAGTGGAAGATGAGGGCATGGCGATCGCCCTGGTAAGCCACAAACTGGACGAGATTTTGGGTGCCACCGACCTGGTTACCATCATGCGCCGAGGTCAGGTTGTGGCCAACCTGCCGACGTCTCAGAGTGACGCGCCTGGCTTGGCGCGAGCGATGGTCGGTCGCCCAGTCTCGTTACGTTCGGAACGGATGTTGGCTGATCGACCGTTGGCTGATCGACCGACACAGGCTGAGCGGGCTGGGAGCAAATCTGGGCTGCCAAAGCCGGTTCAGAAGACAGCATCACTCGAAATCCGTTCGGTCTATGCCCAGGGCGATGATGGCCGGAGTCTGCTAAATGGCCTAAGTTTGGCCGTCAACCGGGGGGAGATCGTCGGATTGGCGGGGGTGGAAGGCAATGGTCAGCGACCTCTGGGAGACCTCCTCTCGAGCTTGTTGCCGGTCTCTCAGGGGGAGGTGCGAGTCGACGGGCATCCCATCGTATGTGGCAAGGCCGGAGCGATGGCCAGAGCGAGAATCTCGGTTATTCCCGAGGATCGACACGACTCGGGCTGTGTCCTTGAAATGAGCGTGGCCGAGAATCTATTCCTGGCCGACCCGACCTTGGTGTCACGTCGAGGGGTTGTTGATCGGAGAAAGATGATGGATCGGGCCCAGGGACTAATCGACCGGTTCGCTATCAGTTGTGAAGGGCCAACTGCTCCCATGTGGTCGCTTTCGGGTGGCAATCAACAACGGGTGATACTCGCTCGTGAGATGGCTCACGCCCCCCGAGTGTTAGTTGCCGCCCAACCGACCAGAGGCCTGGACGTCGGGGCGATTGAGTACATGTCCTCTCAACTTCGACAAGCAGCGGAGGAGGGAGTCGCTGTACTACTCATCTCCACAGAACTGGAGGAGATACTGGATCTGGCCAGCCGCCTTATCGTGTTGAGTGAGGGACGAATAGTGGGCGGTATGGACCGAGATCAGGTTGACATTGAACAACTCGGACTGATGATGGGGGGAGCAGGAACATGACCGATGTGGTTGCGAGCGACCCCATCGACGCCCTACCCAAGGAAGTCAGCGCGGCGGCCCGTGGCCGCCACCTTGTGTTTGGAGAGATCGTCTCCCTCTATGCACTATCAATAGCGGGAGCACTCCTTTTGTCGGGCTTGCTCGTGTATCTCACCGGCGGTTCAGCCAGGGCGGTTCTTGGTGCCCTGCTCGATGGCAGCATTCTTCGCCCTGGTCGTTGGGGCCTGACGCTGGGGTCAGCAGCACCAATGCTCTTGGTAGCACTCGGGACAATTATCAACTCGCGCGCCGGTCTGGTAAACATTGGCCAGGAAGGCCAACTACTGCTTGGGGCGGCCTTTGCCACCTATGTCGGAGTGCGTCTGGGAGGCGAGAACATTGGACAGGTTGCGGGCTTCGGTGTCCTTGTTGCGCTCCTTCTCGCCGGGGGAGCGGGGGGAGCTATGTGGGCCGCTGTCGCCGGTGCCCTACGCTTCAAGCGGGGGGTACCCGAGGTCCTGAGCACGCTGCTTATGGTGACTATTGCCTCCAATGCCGTTGGCTATGGGCTGAAGAAGGACTGGTTGTTGCTGGCGCCAGCTGGCGATCGTTCCAACCGCAACCAGGTGAGTGAGCAGCTAGCTGAGACCGTCCGAGTGAAGCGGGTCACGGTGTTCGGCAACGAGTTCCCAATCACGGTTTTCTTGGCCATTGGACTGGCCGTCGTGGTGGCCTTCGCTCTGGCCCGGACGGTGCCAGGGTTCCGTCTGCGGATGTTGGGACAAAACGCCAAGACCGCCCAACGCGCAGGAGTGGACTCCGCACGGTACGGAATGGCGGCAATGCTTTTGTCCGGGGGGTTTGCTGGACTGGCGGGAGCGGTCATGTTGGCCGGGGGTGACTTTGGCAACTATCAGTTGGTACCGGGGTTCTCGGTTTCGATCGGCTGGACAGGTCTATTGGTGGCGCTAGTAGCTCGTGAAAAAGCCAGTGCAGCTATTCTGGTTTCCTTCTTATTTGCTGGCCTACGAACGGGATCCGGTTTCTTGGCGGCCACGGGAGTCGAGCGAAAGATAACCGGGGTGGTACAGGCGCTTCTGGTTCTTGCTTTGCTTATCCCCCCGGCCTTTCTCTACATTCGGGAACGGCGCCGGGCGCTCAACGCGTCAAAGGAACGAATTTGATGGGCGCTCTATTGGACATCATTGGCAACGAGGTTACCTATTCGAGTGCCATGCGTTTCGCGGTCTTGTTGTTGTTTGCGGCCAGCGGGGAATGGGTGGCCGAACGGGCAGGAACATTGAATATTTCTGTGGAGGGCATGGTGCTCGCTGGAGCTTTTGGTTCTGCGGTTGGCTACGACCTCACTGGATCCACGGTGGCAGCGGTTTTTGTCGGATCGGTAGCTGGATTTCTGGTTTCCACGATCCAAGCCAACCTCAGCCATCGCCTACCAGCGGACCAGTTTGTGGTGGGGTTAACGATAAACATTCTTGTTCTTGGTCTGGTCGGATTCTTGGACAATGTGTTAGAGCCGACGGTTGTGCGGGCCAGCCAGCTCACTATTCCGGTCTTGGCTTCCTTTCCCGTCATCGGACCAGCACTCTTTGACCAGCCGTGGCCTCTCTTTTTGGTGTATCCCCTGGTTCCAGCAATGTGGTGGTTGGTGTATCGAACCCGCTGGGGACTAGAAGTCCGGGCATCGGGGGAGGATCCAAACTCAGCCGATGTGTCTGGCATCCATGTCAACAAGCGGAGGCGGCAAACAATCTATGTGGCCGGCATTACTTCGGGGCTTGGTGGAGCCTATCTTGTCTTGGGGGCTGTCGGCAGTTTTGCCGATTCGATTGTCGGCGGCCGTGGCTTTATTGCCATCGCTGCGGTCATCTTCGGTGGCTGGACGCTCCGGGGTTCGGTCGCCGGTTGCCTTCTGTTTGGAGCAGTGGTTTCCTTCCGCCTGTCGCTGCCCGATCAGGGCTATGACGGCATCAACACCGAGTTTCTCTCGGCCCTGCCCTACATCGTGACTATTGTTGGCATGGCCTTGTTCGCTCATCGGATTCGCCCACCTGCGGCCTTGGCCAAGCCGTTCTTGCGTGGTCTGAACTAGGAGTGGGTACAACCCATGCGAGTGGTCTATCTCGGAAAGCCTCGGTATCAGTTGCGGCCAGACTTTCAATCATTGGTCGACGTTGGTGCGAAGCGGGGGCATGAACTAACACTGCTTGATCGAACGGAATTGTTGGGGAGTACCTTATGTGGTGTCGACCTGGTACTGGCCAAAAGTCACTACAAGGATGGAGCGGTTCGTGCTCATCTCCGCCGGGTTGGTCCTCCCGTCATCAACGCCCTGGAAGCCACAGCAGTCTGTGCGTCGAGGCGTCAGGTGGCTCTTCGATTGGTGGAGTCAGGGGTGCCAACGCCTGGTTTCTTGGCGCTAGATCAATCTGGTGATGCCTTCAGTGGGCCATGCGTTGCAAAACCCGACCTTGGCGGTGATCATCAGCTCAGCCTCCTCGCTCGCATACCTTCCAACCCCGACCCCGCTTTCTTTTACCAACAGTGGAGGCCGACTTCAAAGGTATGGAAGGTGTACACGATCGGTGCCAGGCACTGGCAGGTCGAGTTGAGTTACTCATCGAGGACCGCGCTGGCCGACCCTGAGCGAAGCCCGAGTGAATTGGCGAGTAGCCGGCTGGCCAAAGCAGCGAACGCGGTGGCTGAAAGTCTTGGTCTTGAGGTATTCAACACCGACTTCATCGATCATGAGGGTCAGCTGCTCGCGATAGATGTGAATCCGTTCCCAGGGCTCTCCACCCTTCATGGTGCCGCCGAGGCACTCTGGAGTGTCGCAGAGAAGCGCATCGGCTCAGGTGACCCAAGCCCGCTGGGCTTTATTCGACCGTGTAGCCCTCGGGGATTTGGACGTCGTCGCCGCCCTTGGTCCACAGCACCAGAGTGTTTCCCCATGGATCTTTGAACGCATTCGAGAACCCGTTGAACTCGCCGAAGTAGTGATGGCGCCACAACTCAGTGGCTCCGAGATCGACGGCTTTGGCCAGAATGTCGTCGGCAGAGTCGTCGTCGGAGACGAGAATCCAGACCCGAACACTATGGCCCTCCGAACTGAGCGCTCGAGGCTCGGCTCCTTCTGGATTCGGATGAGGCCGGGCATTGGCCGAGTTGAAGATACCCATATGCAGGTTTCCCGTTGGGCCTTGCGACCCGTCATCAACCTTGAAATTCTGTCCGGGCACAACTCGGTGAAAGACATCCTTGGGTCGTGGCTCAACCTCCCAGCCAAACACCTCCTCGTAGAACTTGGCGCTTGCCGATGGGTCGTCGGAGGGAAAGTCAACGAAAATCAGCGTGTTTGGGTAGGTCATCTAGGGGTTCTCCTCGACTCGAGCACTGAAGGGCGGGCGGTTTGGCACCGTGAGCACAATCTAGTCAAGGTCTGTTGGTCAGACCACTATCTCATGGAATTAGGACCCAGGCGAGTATGGAGTTAGACCCCTTAGGAAAGTTTCGGCCATTGTGAGGTTGGCCGAATCCCCGACCTCGCTATCAGGTCTCGCGACGCGCTGGCGGCCTCTGATGTGATTGAAGGCAAATCCAAACCAACTACCACACCATTGTGTACCACGGTCCGTCCGGCCACGAGTACATCACGGACGGACCGTCCATCGTTACCCCACACCAGCTGCAACACCGGATCAAGTCCGTGGGGTGGCCATGAGACCCCACTCCGATCATGCACTACCAGATCTGCTTGTTTGCCAACCTCGATCGATCCGACTCTGTCGGAAACTCCAAGGGCTTCAGCTCCCTTGATTGTCAATAGCTCAAGTCCTTCGTGGGTTCCGAAGACTGTCGGGTCCAGGGCACAGTCCTTGGCCAACCCGGTAAAGAGCGCGGCAACTCGGAGTCCGTCGACGGAGTCACCCGCGTTTTCCGAATCGCATCCAAGGGCAAGACGCCCGCCACCTTGCCAGATCTGAAGGTGGCGAAACTCACGGCTTATCCCCTGACCGAGTCGGAGATATGCCCAAGGACAAGACACCACCGTAGAACCAGAGGTCAGAATCAACTCGACCTCCTGGTCATCCAAGTGAACGGCGTGGGCGAGAACACAATGGCGGCCTAGTACCCCCAGGCGCTCAAGATGAACAAGTGGTCGCACCCCCGTTCGGGTCAGGTAGCTCTCTACATCACCGGGAGAGGGTGAGATGTGAAAGGTCAGCTTTGTGTCTTGGTCGCGGGCCAGGCCGGAGGCGGCAACAGCCAACTCGTCGCTCATGAGATCGTGCCCAACGAGGGAAACCCAGGACGAAACGAGCGGGCCGTTTATGCGACTCAGCAGATCTCGTTGACGTCCAATGACCTCATCGACCGTACCGGTATAGGGGCCGTCCTTGACATCCCAGCCCCAGGTTCCAATGGTGAGCCGAGCCCCAAGCTTTTCTGCCGCGGCCGCCACCCGAAGAGGGTGGGCGACGGTCCCCGCTTCGAATGTCGAGGTGACACCATTTCGCAGTGACTCAGCCAAGGTGAGGGTGGCCGACAGTTCGTCGTCGTCTGGACTATGAACGGCGTGGACGGGTAGAACCCAGGAGAAAATGGACTCACCTGGCGCAAGAGAGTCTGGGATTGATGACTGAATCAGTCGGTCGCCAGTCAGATGCTGATGCCCATTTATGTAGCCGGGAACGACCAAGTCGTCGCGAGATCCGGTGACAGCTGCTCCCTTGGCCTGGGTCAGCACTTCGGAGGCTGGTCCAACCGCGACGATCTTCTCACCCAACACGGCCACCGCCCCGTCGGGAATAATCAGTCGTTCGGGGTCCATGGTGAGCACCTCACCCAGGATCACCAAATCAGCATCGACTCCTGTATCGACTCCTGTACCGACTCCTGCTTGGCGGGCTTGCTCTCCAACCATCCGGCCCCCTTTCTTTGGTCACCGAACCAGTCTATGGACGAAGCCCCAGACAGAAGAGCACGAAGAAGGTGAGCTGAGCCCCTGAGAATGGTCCAACAGTTGTGCGGTCCAACCACCTGCACCATCGTGTGCAGGCACGAAAGGACCAACATGACGCAACGACGTCACACACCCGAACAAATCATCCGCAAACTCGCCGAAGGCCAAAAGCTCTTAGCCGGAGGAATGACCGTCGAAGCAGTCTGCCGCCAATTCGCCATCGCTGAATCAACATGGGCCCGCTGGCTCAGCCAATATGGCGGCATGAAAGCCGACGACGCCAAACGACTCAAAGAACTCGAGATCGAGAACACTCGACTGAAAAGA
>JAJRXF010000137.1 GCA_024276425.1 Actinomycetes bacterium
CGAAGTCAGTGCCATTGTCTTGTGCCCAGCACTGGAATGGGTCAACGGCGCCGGCTCGGAGGATGTCGGGGGTGATGGCTGCCAGGATTCTTGCCATGAGGGCAATGGCGATCGCTAGTGTGACTGACCGTCTGGTTCTGGAATGCCAAGCGCGTAAAATCGCCGATGGTTGATCTTGGTAGATCATTAGATTGTGCCCCCTGGGTAAGGAAGCGGCCACCGCCCGGTGAGCCGCACGGGTCACGGTAGATGGGCTCGTTTTCTGGGTGGTGGATGGTGCCGGAATCGGGCCGTCAACGTGTATCGGCTGGTCATCCTGACGTCAGAAAGAGGAATGCTATCGGACGTCAGGATTTCGTCAGTACCACCAGAGAAGACAAAGCCTTCCTCACTCCGAGCTGGTCCATTTTGAGCTGAGCAAATCTCTCAGCCATAACTCAGTCTCGGGCAAAACGTTCATTGAAACATTCGAGCGACCAGCCGCTTCTGCGGCTTGACGAGCTAGCTGCCCGTAGTTGCCGACTACTAAGTTTGAAGAGTCGATCCGCAGTTCGCTTGCAAGCTCCTGAACCTCCTCGGGCGACTCTGCTTCCAATTCAACGAATCTGCCCATGTAGTCAGCGAAACCGTCGAAGCACACGGCCACTCCGTCCCTGCGGAACTCGCGCCGAGACTTTTGAAGCGCTGACCGAACTTGTGACAAGCCAGCCTCTACGACCAGCAACTTGGTACCGGTTCGTAGTTGGCGCGAAGCGAGCAAAGTTTCAGGGATCGCTGTTCCAAGCTTTTGATTCACAATGCCAAGTATTTCGAATCCCGTGGCGCTAGCAGGGTCCGGAAGTTCCAGCTCGAGCTCCGTATTGTCTTGTACATTGCCAGATCCGCTACCGGGGTTGCGGATCTTTAGCGTCAGCAGCAGTTTCCGCTCGCCGTCCGTTGTCTCCTCACGGAGCCGCAACAGGAGCCCGTTCTTCCGCATCGCGAATCCGTTGGTATCCAGGACCAGATCCAGCTGGACCATCGGTTTCCCATGTTCGCTGAACCCTAGATCGCGTACGCGATCTAGTAGCAGCTCTTCCTCCGCAACCGAAAGACGTGCCTTCAACTCAACCTCACGCATCGGGATCTTTTCAACACCTGATCGCATTCAACAACAGAAGAGGGCCAAGGTTACATCACTACCGCCGGGACTGCAGCGCTGGGCTGCTGCCGGCGGTGCGACCCGACTGGTGTTGGCTGGTGTTTCATGCCTGGCATGTTCAGAAGGGCCTTCCAGCCACATACCCGCCAATCGGATTCTCACGGTTCCTCTGGTGCTCACGCATTCGACAACCTCCCTAGGATCGATTTCCGCCAGAACGCCGGAAAAGCAACCTCATACGTCTCGGCCAGACCAGCTGGGATCAGGTCAAGCGGCAACTCTTCGGACAGTGCAGACATCCGCAACTTGTATGAATCCCGACTCCGGCGATCCATCCACTGGGGAATGTGGTTTGACCACAGTTCAAGATACGGGACGCACCATCCCAAGCCAGCCGATCGTTGATCGTTGATCGCCGAAATGGAGGGCCCTCCGAGGCCGTGCACGACACAGTGGCACAACAGGGCGACATAGGCCTTCAAGACCACAGCCGGGAGCGGCGTTTTAACCCTCGCCAACAACGCGTCGGCTTCGGACTCGAAACTGAGTAGAGCACTGACCCCATCGCTTTCAGCCGAAACTAACGACATGTATTGCGCAAAGAGGCTGTAGTTCCTTTGCTCGAAAACACTGCCTATGCACGCATAGAGTCTCTTCCCGGTTAACGGGAAGTATTCCCGTTAACCGGGACGTTGGCAAGGGAAAGATTCAACACTCAAGCGCGCGAAATCGTCGGGAATGGAGCACTCAGGCTGACGAAGTCTCGTATTTGTCCTGGTAGACGACCCTTAGGATGATGGCTGGGTCCCCACATCCGCTTAGACAGTTGACATGCTTCCCGTTTGACGGGAAGCTATATAGGCTGGTCCCCCAGACATAATCGTCATTATGCAGCACTTAAAGATTTGTGTCGGACCCCACCAACGGGACACTGGCCCACTCTCGTAGGCTCACGTTGCCGTTCGACTACCAGTCTGTGAACACTTCGACGCGTCTGAAAAATCGCCACCAGCCAAGTCGGGGCGCCTATTGAGACAGAGCGGGCCACTCAACCATGTCAAGAGTGATCACAAAAGGCTCATCAATACTCTCGAAACACACAGGGCTCGGGAACTCAAACAAAACCACCCTACCCGGCGCATCAACCAACCTCATATCACCAAACGTGCTGCAGCCGTCTACAACGAGGTCAGCAGCTAAAGCTGCTCTGCCCTCGAAACTGAGCCATCTCACCCAGCTTCCATCCTCCAACTGCCTTTGGATCACAAGCCTTCTGGGATTAAAACCGTTGGCGAGGGCTACATCAACAAGATCCTCACCCAACCTGAACTCATAGCCCTCCGGATCTGGTTCCCCATTACATGAACTGGCCGAAACCAACACAACCACCACAACACCCAACAATGCCCGCCAAAACCCCTTCATACCCCTCCTCTCCACATCGCCTCAATGGTGATCGTTGCGGTACCGTCTCCAAAGGTAGTTTCAAAATCGTAGAAAGCCGCACCCAAACCATGCAGCTCAGCCGTTCTTGTCTCCACGCCGGGCGCCGCGAAGACACCTGTCTCGGCGGCTTGAGCAGGACGCCCATCGCCGAACTCGTCACGGTGGGTCGGTGTTCCAAACGTTTCAAGCTTGGCTCGCCAAGCGGTTGCTTGGGAACCCCAATAGACCGCCCATCGGTACTGGGTCGAGTTGAATGCTCCCTTGTTCGGGAATGACTGGGTTCCGTCCAACAGCAAGTAGGTGGCTGTCCACATTCGTGGCCACGCCCTAGCAAAGCTAGGGCCACCCGGGTTCACCCACTGGCCTTGATCCAGTTCGCTAGCAATCAGATTGGTGGGATCGGCTCCGAACCGGTTCTCGTCATAGCCACGCAGAACATCCTGCACCAGTCGAAGAAGGCTTCGACTGAGCCTGAGGTGGTAGCCCAGCCTGCTCGCTCCATCTCAGCCAATGCGTCATCAAACATTCTCAAAATCTACTCGCAAACTGAAGCGTCCTGATTATTGCGAAGCACTCTTGCTCCGTAAACCGGATACTCCCCGCCGATTACTTTGGCGTATGGCCGCCGCTGAACCCGATCAAGAGTTGACGTTCTGGCCCAGGGCGCATGTTTGGATTCGCTGCAAGATTACTCGCCGATTCCCAAGGTCTCACCGTCTGCTGGAAAGAACTCAGCGAGGGCCGCAAGAAAACAAGAGACAGTTACTTGCTGACTTCGGAGGGCTCTTCGGACAGCGGCCCTTCGCAAACTTGCACGACGCGTCGCAGGCTGATCGATGAGTATGTCAGCAGCCGACTGCGCTGTACGTCTGCTACTACGCCAAGGCCAAGACATGGTTTTCCTTCAGCGCTATCTGACCAGGTCTGACTACGGCGAGTAGTTCAATCAGTCCTGGTGGTGAACCGGTAATTATGCAGCGCTTGAACGCCGTCCGAATCTCTATACAAATGTTCCCCAAAATCTCAAATTTTCGACCCTGACGCTCATATTTGCCGAGTCTGCATGCCCAGCGACGGGCCTCTTGTGCCCGTAACCCTTGCGGCGACGACGAGCTCCCGAGTGTGGCTGGCCATGGGCCATGTCTTTGAGTTCCCACCATTCCTCTAGCTGCCATCAACGCCTGACGTAACCACCCGCAGCGCTAAGCAGAACGTCATCAGCTACGCGGATCAACTCTGTGCCAGCTATGAGCCTTGGACAACACTAAGCCTGTGCCCGGCGGCGAGTGAGCCCCAGGGCGAGTGAGCCGCCCCGGAACTTTGGGGTCACTGGGCGGGGCTGAGGGTGCAGGCTGGGAGACCTTCGACCAGGGTGCCGGCTGCCCATTCCTCATCAACGTCATAGCCAACGGCTTGGAAATGGCTCAGCAAGCTCTGTAGCTGGATCTCGCCTAGTTCCCGGTTCTCCACCTGGTGTACAGCGACCCTTGTACTTTCACGGTTGGTGGCTACATCTTGCAGCGACTGGCCGTTTGCTTGGCGCAGGGTGGCCAGGACGCGACTGGCCATGATTCGGCGCTTGGCTTCTTTGTAGTTTTCGGGATCGACTTTGGGCATGTCATCGGGCCCAAAAAACTCAGTTGTCTTGGCTCTGGCCATTAGGTGGAGGTGGCCATGTCTGTACACTCGGACTCGATTTTCTCGAACCCTTTGCTGGGATCGAACCGATACCCGCACGCATCCGCATATTTGGCCAGGGTCGCCACCGTCATGCTGCTGATCGGCCGACTTTCAAGCTGTGTTGCTGCTGGGCGAGAAGTTCCCATCCGCTCCGCTACCTCGGCCTGAGTGAGACCTGCAGCGTTACGCATCTTGTAAAGCATCCGCTCAGTATTCAATTCAGCCAACCGGGCGACAACCCGGTCATTACGGCCCGGTCGGTTCTTAGTCGGCCCAGTCTCTCTTGGTGCTGCTCGGCCTGCTTCGATCTCTTTGAGCCAGTAGGCCGGATCGTGGATCTTATCCATCCCCATACTCCTTATGTAAGACGCATCTTACCTTTGTGTAGGTTATTTTGTCCAGTATTTGTCAATGAAGGCGTCTGCTACGGGCACCCAGGCGTCATACCAATCGTTTCCCTGGTAGGGGCCTTCGCCCTTGTTGCCTGCGGCTAGGTACAGCAAGTGGGTTTCGGCTGGGTCCATGATGAACAGGATGCGATAGGGCGGGGACGGGGCTGAGGCTCTGACTTCACCCATGAGTGGATAATGCCGGGATTGTTGGATTCGGAAGACAACCTCGGGAAAGTCTGCACCGTGGCGGTGCTCTTCAAGGAACTCCCGAAGGCTTCGGAGTTCGTCGTGGTGTTCCGGGCGAATGCGGGCCAACCATGCCATGTAATCAGTTACTTGGTCCGTGTCGTTGACGATCATCACGCGGTTGTGACTGACGCCCCTCCGGTTTACAACCCAGGCGGAAAGGTTGCCATGACAACTTCTTGGGATGGAGGGACTGCCGGCCTCGATTCGCTGATTGGCTCCGTCGCTGACGAGGCGGTGCTCTTGATCGTGCCCGTCGAGGCCAACAGCGCCGATAGGGTCGTAGCGCTCGGTTCCGTCGACGCGACGGTGGCGAGCGGCTGGTACGAGCGGACCATTGCCTAATGGTGACACTCGTCCTCGGTGCGGGACCAGCTGGCCTGGCGGCTGCTGAACGGCTGCACGGCGAGGTAACCGTCTTTGAGCGCGAGCACGAAATCGGCGGTCTGTGTCGTTCATTCGAAGTGGGTGGATGCACGTTCGACTACGGCGGTCACGCGTTCTTCTCCTCTGATGACGAGGTTCGCGAATTCGTCGTTAGCTCTTGCGCCCCTGGGGTGCATGAGCAGCCTCGTAATGCCTGGGTTTCGTCTCACGGGACCCTTGTCCCCTACCCATTTATCGTGGTGCTGGTTGCTGGTTTGGTGGACGGCACGCTCGAGCAGGTTGTCGTAGTTCGTGGTCCAGATCCGACTGGTTGGCAACTGTACCAACCGAAGATGGGTATGAGTTGGAGAGAGTAACTGAGAACACGTCGATAAGCCGCTGATGGATCGCTCCGACCCCTCCATCCTGGTTCGCTACATATTGAGCGACCAACGGCAAGTCATCCTCAAGCGGCACATCGAACTTCTCGGCCAGCGGCTCCAGCAGCGCCTTCCATCCAGGCAAGCCGCCTTTCTCATCGTCAACGGTGGCACTGATGCCCGGATCACGCGATAATCCCGCGCCGACCAACACGGAACCCTGTCCAGCGGCTAGAGCCGCCCCATACTGCTCAATAAATTCGTCACGATCAAGAAGGCCCAGACTCATCGCATACCAGCCTAGATCAAGGGTCCGACACTACGAACAGCATTGCCAGCAGGCCACTACGAAGGGATCAAAGGACGGCGCTGCATGTGTGCAACATTTCTGTGGTGCACAAACTGTCTGATTTGCGGGCCCAGTCTGATGACGGGACCGCAGCCGCCAAAATTTCGCGAGGCATTCTGGCTGATACCGAAACCCGGATCTTGTTTGCTCACCCCGCCTCTGAGATTGCCGAGGCCGAAGACCTGTTTGGTTTAACACCATCTGAGGCTGCGAAGTTACCGACGTTGGGGGTTGGGGAAGCTATGTGGCAGGTGGGTACACAACGCGCCGTGATACGGCATCGGATCGGGCCCCAGGAGTGGGTGTTCGCCCAGACCGATAAGGCTCTAGCGATCTAGCAAAGCCCAGCCCAGGCTGGTCAGGCCGACTGCTGCTGGCAAGGACCATCGTCTGGGCCAAAAAAGTCGGCGGTCGTGTACTTCGTCATCAGAATCTGATCCTAACCAGTGATGCGTACCGGCTCTTTACCCTCGGGCGTGATTACCACACTAATTGTGGCGTCAAGTGCTGCGGCGTAACGAACCAGGGTCGAGAGCTTAGGGTCTGCTGAATGCTCCAGATTTGAGACAGTGGACTGGCTGATGTTGAGACGTTCAGCAAGTTCTTGTTGACCAATGCCCTGAGCTTTGCGGACCTCAGCCAGACGACCGGCAACAATCTCACGCTCCATCTCCTCAACGTTTTGTTGGATCTTGGCCCACCTTTGCGGGTCTGCCTTGAGTGGTGCAACAAGGTCTTTCCATGGTTTAGCCATTTCAGTTCCTTCCTTCTCTGCGTAGTTCCGCCAAGTGTTGGTCAAAGAGGTCATCAGCAATGGGGATGAACTTCTTGTACCACTTGTTCCATTTCCCGGTTTTGTCGCCACCGATCAGCAAGATTGCTGAGCTTGTCGGGTCGAATGCGAACAGGATTCGGGTGTTTGATTGCCGGATTTCTTTCATGTTTTGGTGGCGGCTTGTGCTGATCTGATCGACGTATGGTCGACCGAGTTGTGGTCCTCGTCTTTCCAGGAGGATGATCCGTTCGGTAATCTTGGTTTGTTCGTCCGCTTCGAGTTGGTTCCACCAATTCTCGAATTGGTCGGTGTACTCAACACTCCACATTGATGTCATTCTACATCCACTCCATATAGATTACAAGCCATATTTGTTTGTCTGGTCTCGGTTGGCTTCTTCTCACCAGTGCTGAACAATCGGCGGGTCTGTTAGGGGTTGGCCGTGGCCGCATCCGCTCGTCGGGTCGGGACCGCTAAGGCTTTGGCTGCCGCATCGGTCACAGATCTCGCTGCTTGGCGGGCCCACGCAATCTGGGGAGGATCCGGTGCTGAGGCACCAGGGGCAATAGATGCAGTAGCTCATGACTGGCTCCGGTAGTTGGAAGCATCCAGGGAGTTGTAGTGATCCATGATCTGGCGAACCGCTTCAATGGTGTCGGCGGCGTCGGCTTGTCCGTCGATGGGCATGTTGAGCAGGTTGGTGGCGGTGATGAGGCACTGAGCCCGACGGGCCGCTATTCGCTTGACGACTTTGTGGTGGGTGTCGGCCCGGTTGAAGGCCTGCTCATTGATTGGTGTGGCTTCGATGATCTCGCTGAGGTAGGTGTGCATTGGAATTGTGTCCCTTTCGGTTTGGTGTTAGCCAGACGAGGCTCCGCTTCGTTTGGCATGGCTGCCACACGGCCGGTGCCGGACCAGGAGTCAATGGTGGAGCGCCCGCAAAGTGCCGAAGGCCGAGCGCAGCGAGTTTGGGGACGAACGACCTTGACGCCAGGGCCTTGGCCCGGCTCAAGGACCAGGCCAGCACAGGAACACAGTGACGAGCAGGACAGGTCCTCGGGGACGCTCGCGGGAGCGGACCCACAACACTGGACGGTCAATGACCGTTCCGTCTTGGTTCTAGGATGCCCCTTACCCAGATCCAGGTCAGATGGTTTGCATTCCCCCACCCCAGCCGCCTAGGCCACCGAATCTCGAATCGTTGGTCGCTGTCGTGAGGACTCGCTCCGCCGAGGAGTGCGATGTGAGTGACCCGACGGGGCACTCACTGGCCGCTTTCACCAGCCACCGGGCGGCGGCTAGGATTTGGAGCGATGGTGTCGGGTCAGGCGGCGTTGCTAACTGTCCATCTGATCACAGGCTCGCCTGCTTCTGGAAGTTCTATTGGCCGAGCGTTGGCCGGTGGCATTCAGCGAGGAGAAGACTGACCACTGCTGAGCGGAACTTCTTACCAAGCGCAGGTTCGAGTCGGCCCGTAACTCGGCTGCGCCCATGGTCTTGACGAAGGCCCGTTCCTTCATTGGCTTATGACTCTTAGCTTTGGTGTTGAGGGTCTGGTTCGAGACTCAACCTTGGCTGGTTGGCTGGTGTCTGATGCTTCCAGCCGCTTAGTCAGGGCCGCTGTCAGATCAATGTCATCCACATCCCGACCTGGGGTCTTGTTGGTGTCGTTAAATCCAGTCGCACTGTATTTGTCGGCAATGGATTGCAGGTCGTTGCTCATAGGGCCGCGTCCTGGCGGATCCGGAGATCGATTTCCTCCGCCATGGCCGCGTGCTCCGCTGACACCAGGCCCACGTCTTTGGCTTGTACTTGTACCTGTGCCATGTCGGCGTGGCGAGTCATGGTTCCAAGCACCGGAAACGCTCCACCCCACGTCTACTTTGCTTGACACGGGTCGTGCGAATCTCCATACCGAAAAGGAGGACTCCCAATGATGTAACCATACCGCCAGTAGTTCCGTGCAGCTCAAGGGCCCGGCTGAGGAGTTTCCCTACCCCATTATTGGTGTCCTTTCTTAGCAGGTTTGGACACCCCCCAAAGAGAATTCGTTGAGGGTGTCAAGCTCCTACCTCGATAGAGCGGGCCACTCAACCATGTCAAGAGTGACCACAAAAGGCTCATCAATACTCTCGAAACACACAGGGCTCGGAAACTCAAACAAAACCACCCTACCCGGCGCATCAACCAGCCTCATATCACCAAACGTGCTGCAGCCGTCTACAACGAGGTCATCAGCTAAACCTGGTCCCTCCCGGAAACTATTCCACCTCACCCAGCTTCCATCCTCCAACTGCCTTTGGATCACAAGCCTTCTGGGATTAAAACCGTTGGCGAGGGCTACATCAACAAGATCCTCACCCAACCTGAACTCATACCCTTGCGGATCTGGCGGCCCATTACATGAACTGGCCGAAACCAACACAACCACCACAACACCCAACAATGCCCGCCAAAACCCCTTCATACCCCTCCTATCGGCCAACACATGAACCTCCTAAACGTCGCAACGCAATCAACCAAACCCGAAACAAGGATTTTATGAAACAACCGAATCCCGAGGCGACTACACACTGGCCCACTCTCGTAGGCTCACGTTGCCGTTCGACTACCAGTCTGTGAACACTTCGACGCGTTTTGGCTTCAGCCGTCAGTAGGTTTCGAATCTCGCCGAAAGTTGAATCATGTCATCAGCGTCAGTGGTGAGGATGAACGTGCCCAGACTCTGAGCAACAGCAGCCAGATGGGCATCAACCACATCAGATGTCTGCGAGGAACCAAGGAGCTTTCCCACTGAGGCTCCATCATCTAACGCATGTCGGTTGAATCCCTGCACAAGTCGGTTCAAGCCTGCCTGTCGAGCTGGGTTCCACAGCACTTGGGCCAGTACAGGATGGGTAGTGTGCAACTCCTCCCCTCGTTCCGTGGCCCTCTTGACCACGGCGTAGAGCCGAGAGTTGATTCGCTCCGAATCAATGAACGGACCGGCATCAACGATCACTTGGCCACTCCTTGACGATCCAGTACTTCATCGGCCCAGGCAATGTGCTCCTGATCGATGGGACCCTCTTCGCTCTCCCTGAATTCGATCCAGTCAAGCAGCGCTCGACTCTGCCGACGCCGCCTTGCCTCAGCGATCAGTGACTTCTTGATTGCCTGCTTCTTCGTACCATCGATGGCTAACAACTCTTCAAGAGCAGCCTGCATTTCCTCGTCAAACACGATCGTTGTTTTCACCTCTGCCATACTAATATGGTACATACACCGTAAATCTACGTCAAGGCGTGCATTCGAGGCCTGCAATCTGACCACATTCAGCTTGATCCAACGCCGAATCCCGAGGCGAACAACAACCCTCGAAACGGGAAGCAATGCTTTCTCATCCCGGCGAAAAGCGAGCTACTTCGGCGATTGGTTAAGCCACTCAATCGCGGCAGACAGGTTCGATTCGGCGGGCGCGACTGCGTCGAGCACAAGCTTGGGCCCGCTAAGCGGCTCGTAGTGCTCACGCCCAGCGGCAACGCGTTCCCAGCTGAGTTCATACCAGCCCGGAATACTCCGTTCTCGCCCCTTGGTCCGAGCTTGGTGAAGAGCCTTGTCGGAGCAAACACATTCGATGACGTGGAACCTGGCTTCATACCGATCGGCCAATGCCATCCATTCAAAACGCGGCTCGTCCCGCGCAACCAGATCAAGCACACAAGATGAACCTCGCCGAAGCTGCTGCTCGGCCACTCGCGACATGAGGTTCCATCCGACCCGCCGCTGCCTCTCTGGGGGCAACTCGACCACATCCCAGATCTCATCCATCGCACGCAGGCCGGACATTAACCAATCAAAGCTCGCCACAGTCGCACCGAACTCCTGCGCCAAGCCATCCGAAAGTGTCGATTTGCCAGCCCCGGTCCAGCCTGTCACCAAAATCAACCTGGGCACTTCACCGGCCATCAGCCCAACCCTACCGCGTCCATTGACACCTCAAGAAGTAGCTCGCCCAACGCGCTCCCCTCCCTCTAGCAAGGAGCGAGTAACAGTACAGTGCGAACTCTTGCCCCTACTGAGTCACTTGGATGATCGTTAAGCGCAACCTCTCCCCTGCTGTGCGATCAGCCACTGAACGCTCACCAAGCACCTCATCACCAAGGCGACCCCAAAGCCAAAGCAGCAGATCGAGCGCAGGAGCCTCAACAATCGCAGAGGGCTTGCATTCATAGCTCCTGGTTCATGACGAATGTCGCCAACATATGGTCATCGGTTGCGTCAAGCAGATGCATAGAAATTGTTGGCACGACTTCTACCGCAAACAGTTCCCGAACCCCGGAAGTGAATTCCAGACGAGAAACAACTTTTCCGCTATTGATGTCAACCACCCAGACGCCACACTTTCGCTCCGGGAGTTTCTCAATAATGGGCAAGCCACTGAAGAGGGCACTCTCGCGAACCTGGGAAAGCCCAATGAAGGCCAAGTTCTTGTAGAAGGAAATTCCTCGGGTGAATCCGGGCATGGTGGTAACCACTTCTGTCGTACCCGATTCCAGATCAACCACCGACAGCGTGCCCTCACCCGATTCCAACACCCACAGTCGCCCCCGATACCAGCGAGGAGAATGGGGCATGGACAGCCCTCCCAACGCAATCTCGTTGCTGGCCACATCCATCAAAATGCCCCCACTGGCTTTGTTAGCACGCCATCCCCCTTTACTATCGGTTTTACCCAGCGCCGTCACATAAGCGGGTCGTCCGTCCCTCATCGCCAGCCCATTGAGATGACATCGATCCTCCGGGCGAAGGTCGGAAGTAAAATGCGGCTTCCATCGGGCCACGAAATTCGACGTGTCATCAAGGGTGCTGAGACAACCGAACCGAGTGTTCACAATCCACAAGGTTCCCTCACCATCGAAACTCATCTCATGAGCATCAATGTTGCCCGTATACCTGGTTTGAAAGGGGGCGAAACAGTCGGCTACCGGAGGATCAAGCTTCGGGCCAAGCGACCTCACCCGATGATATTTCCAAACTGCTCGCTTAGAGCCAAAGGCAATCCGCCCCCCACTACGGGCTATACCCATCACTCGTTCCATGGAGTGAAAGCCGAGGTGGCACCTACCTTGGTCGGGGCTGAGGGTCATGACCTTGCCCGCCTCATAGGTCGACACCAACAAAGAGGACTTGATCTGCTGCATGATGGAGACCAAATTGCCACTCTCCGTGGCCGTGATAGTTGTTCCGACCACCACAGCGTCATCCTCTTCTGAACCTGATGACATGTCGTCGGGCTGCTCGCCGATCGTCATTGCAGTCTTTGGGATAGCCATGAGCACCTTTAGTAGCAAACAGCACGGCCCCGATGGCTGGACTGCTCGTTGACAGACCCATCCAAGTACAGCACCGAGCAAATAGAATGGTTCGCCCAATCCTAAACATATGGCCCGCCCAAAGCCGGGCCAAAGAGGAAGTGTGTTCGCATGGACCTGCAGGAGCAACTCGAACTGCTTAGTGACCGGGCGATGCCGGGGATCGAGCGAGAAAGCGTCGGATCCTGGACCATGCGGGCCAGCCACGGAGCGACCGGACGAGCAAACAGCACCTGGGCACCCCGATCTTCGCCCGGTTCCATGAGCACCAACGACTCACTCGCCTCCGCAGTTGACACCGTCGAGGCTTGGTATCAACAACGATCACTCCTCCCCATCTTCCAAATCTTTGAGAACTCCAATTCCGGCCTGAGTGCCGAGCTTGATCGCCGCAATTACCCTCAACTGCCGGGCGGCTTGGTGATGACCGGTTCCATCGAACAGGTGCGGGCCGAATCCGAGCCTTACCGAGTTGTCCCTCGCGCCTGTCGCTGTTGGCCCGAGCCACCAGCAGATTTCGTTTCACTAGTCGACAACAACGACCGGCTGGCCGAAATGACCCAGACCGAACTTAGCCAGAGCTTTGTCTTGGTTCTTGATGACGCCGAAGACAGCTTGGGGGGTGGTATCGCCACCCTCGACGGAGACTGGCTCGGGTTATTCGCCATGCGGACAGTACCAGGTGCACGCCGCCAAGGAATCGCAACCGTTGTCCTCAACGAGCTTGTCCGCCGCGGGATCGAGGCCGGAGCGAGGACGGTCTGGCTACAGGTGGCCCCAGATAATGACCCTGCCATCGCCCTTTACGAGGGGCTCGGCATGACCGTTGTCCACCGTTACCACTACCGCCGGCTCAATGGCTGAGTCCGGCGCCCACATCATTCTTGGCCCTTTCTCCCGGCCACATGCTGCCCTACTCTTCCACCATGCAGCTCACCCGATTCACTCACTCCTGCGTGCGGCTCGAATCGGGTGGACGAGTTCTCGTGATCGATCCGGGAATCTGGAGTGAGCCGCAGGCCTTTGAGGGTGTCGACGCCTTCATCCTCACTCATGAGCACGCTGATCACGTCGATGTGAAGCGGCTTGCTAGACTCGACAGGCCAATTTATGCCCCCGCCGGGACTCGAATTTCGGAACTACGGACCGAGGAAGTGGCCATCGGGTCTGTGTTTGAGGCCGCGGGTTTTGTGATCGAAGCCCTAGGTGGTCATCATTGTTCGGTAATCGAGGAACAGCCAACTTGTGTCAATGCTGGCTACGTGGTCGACGGGTTGTTCTACCACTCCGGTGACTCGCTGCATCTTCCCCCGAACCCGGTCCAGGCTGCCCTCGTCCCCATCCAGGCCTCTTGGTTAAAGATAGCCGACGTCATTGCCTTCGTGAATCGGCTCGGGGCAAGCCTCGCCATCGGCGGTCACGATGCCCAACTCAGCCAGCGGGGTCTGGCGGCCGCGAATGGATGGCTCCGACGGGAGTGCCCCACTTATCGGTGGTTAGAACCAGGCCAGTCCGTTCACCTTGGGACCGCGAAGGATCAGCATTCCTCAGCGTCATTGACCTGAGCATTCGGTTGAAGAACGCCAAGGGCCACCTCATGTTGGTCGCTTCGTCGCCCAGCCGCGGTCGAAGTCCCGCTCGGGATGAACAGCGGAGAGCGGGTCTTCGCTGTCGCGCCAGTACCCAAGGCCGTTGCCGGTCTTTGCGTATCCAATAAAGCGGAGCAAATCGTCCGGCCAGTCCGCAACCTCTGCCGGAGGACACTCGAGAAATTGGTTGGTTGACTGGGTCAGCCATCCGACGGCGTGTTGCAGCGATAGTCCAGCTCGCCATTTTTCGGATTGGTTGGCCCCACCACCGTGGTAGAGCGATCCGGTATAGAAAAACAGCGAACCCTTATTCATCTCGGCCGCCACGGTGTCGCTATGGCTGAGGGTCTCCCGGTTAGTGAGGCGATGGCTACCCGGAGCCACGCGAGTTGCCCCGTTCTCTTCTGTGAAGTCGGTGATGGCCCACATGCCATTAAGTTCAACCTCAAAGTCGAAATCGACCATGTCATATTTCCATTGGTCCCGGTGCAGACGTTGGGCGGACTCACCGGGCCCGATCTCGATGAACTCCGCGGCCGAGAACCGCCAAGTGGATGCATGACCGAGAACTCCCTCACCGGCGGCCATGACCAGCGGGTGAGTGGCGATCGAGCGGAACGTCGTCGACCGCGGTAGCGGCGACCCGGTCCTTCGGGTCAAGCGTCCTTCAAAGTCGCTGGCCCCGATTGTTCCGCGACTGGCGTATTCGGCTAACTCCGAGGCGATCCGATCCATGGTTCGAGCCGGGGCCGCCCCCTCAACCACACAACAGCCCGCCTCATTGAGGGCGTCGAGCAGCTTCGTCTCCACGAGGTTGTGAGACATTGACACCCGGGGAATATCCACCTGTGCAGGATGGCACGGAACCCGAGGTCAGGTCCAGCCACTCAGCAGGCAAGGCGCAACTAGCAAAGCCAAGCGAAATCGGAGTTCGTCACGAGCTGGGGTCAATCTCCGCGCAGGTCACGGGCCGCCCTTCCCTCAGGCTCTTCCGGGCCGCTAGACCAATCACTAACGGCGCCCTGCCATCACTTCCAGTGACGGGGGAAGGCCCTCCGCTGCCCACCGCGTCCACGAAGGCCTGCCATTGCCGCAGGTAGCTCGCCGTGTACCTCTCGATAAAGAAGTGCTGCAGGGGAGGTGACGTAAAGCCTTGCTCCGTCACGACTTGGGAATTGGAGTCGTGATAGTTCCCGGAACTGGCCATGCCAGCCGATCCGAACGCTTCCACTCTTTGGTCATATCCATAGACGGCCTGACGACTGTTATTGATAGTGGTTAAAGCACCATTTTCATGCCTCAAAACAACAACGGCAGTGTCAACATCCCCGACATCCCCAATAGCCGGATCGACCAACACCCCACCGGTGGCATACACGGTCTCAATCTCACTACCAGTGACATAGCGGGCCATATCGAAATCGTGGATCGTCATGTCGCAGAAGATGCCGCCAGAGGTCTCGATATAGGAGATCGGAGGCGGGGCCGGATCACGGCTGGCGATGTTGCACAAGTGGACATCACCAACAGATCCCCTGGCGACGGCCTGAGCAACCGCCTCATGGCTCGGGTCGAAGCGACGATTGAAACCAATTTGAAGAAACACGCCAGCCTTCTCCACTGCCGCCAGCCCTTGATCGAGGGTGGGAAGATCGAGTGAAATCGGCTTCTCACAAAAGATCGCTCGGTCGGCCTCGGCTGCCGCCATCATGACATCGACGTGGGTGTCTGTAGAGGTACAAATGGCAACGGCATCGGCCTCAATCGACAACGCTTCTTCCAACGAGGCTGCCACCGGGCAATTCAACCGAGACCCGACAGCCGCCGCGCTGTCGGTCACATCGAACACGCCTGCTAACTCTGCCCCCGACACCTGCTGGGCTAACAACTCGGCGTGCATTTCCCCGATCCGACCCGTACCTAGCACAACTATTCGAACGGTCATTCTGGTTTCCCTTCGGTCCTGTCGGACCTCTTCAAGTCCTCGGGTAACACCCCGAGTTCGACGGCGGGACGGGCCTCGGGCCCGGCTCCAGCTACTGTTTGATCCCAATCAATACTCACTCCGGACATCATGCCGCTCTCGGGGCTGGCGAGATGAACGATTGTCTTGGCAATCTCCTCCGGCTTAACCAGGCGGCCCCAGGGTTGCTCTCGCTCGGCTCGTTCCAGCCAGCCATCACTAGCGCCCTCCGAGAGGCGCTGCGTCTTGTCTTCCCCTGGGGTGTCCATCCAGCCGGGGTTCAAGAGATTCACCCGAATCCGATGGCGCATCAACTGATAAGCCATCGACCTGGTCATCGCAACCAGGGCCATCTTCGATGTCGAATAGGCCAGAAGATTAGGCGCACCACCGTGATGGGCAACCGAGCCGATAAACACGATCGTGCCGTCTACCCCTTCTCGAGCCATGACCCGGGCCACCCCTTGCCCAAGCAAAGCCGGGGCCCGTACATTAACCGCCAGCATTCGGTCCCACAATTCAGCCGAGGTGTTCCAAACAGTGCCTCGGTCGGTTCGTGCCGCACAGTTGATGAGAGAATGGCAGGTCCCAAACTGATCATCGACCGCGGCCACGGCCGCCTCACAGGCCGATGCCTGCTCAAGGTCGGCCTCAACAAACACCGCACGACACCGAGTGTCAGTTAGCCCGGCGGCCGCCGCTTCACCCTTGGCTACATCGCGCCCCACCAGCACCAGTCCCCTGGCTCCTCGGAGGCGAAGCAGCTGGGCAACGGCCAAACCAAGCCCTTGCGTGCCACCAGTAATGAGGGCGACCCTGTCAGCGAAATCCTGAGGTTCGCTCATTGGTTGTGCCCCTCAAGGAAGGCGTCAAACCCCACTCGAACCTCTTCTGACAAGCTCACCATGTTCTCTTCCGCAGGAAAGGAGCCAGAGGCCACATCATCTCGATATTCCACAAAGGCGGCAACGGCTTCTTCGTGCATCATTTTGCGAATGGTGGCGAAATCTCGATACTGCCTGGCATGACGCGGCACATGCCCGGTGTTCTCCCCCAGGATGTCATCGGAGAAAAGGTATTGGGTATGGCAACCCGCGCCCGACCCCATCGACATCGTAAGGAGAGACGTTCGTTTCGTTAACTCAGTGGCAATATGGGCTGGCACAACTTCAATCTCCACCGCAAAGGCACCCGCATCTTCCAATGCCTTCATGTTGACATAAAGCTCCTTGGCTTCATCAAGCGACTTACCGATTGCCCGATAATTTGTCCACGTCGAACGGTTGGGTACGAGGCCAATGTGACCAACAACGGGAACTCCCTCATCGGCAAGTGCCTTGACAACGCCGAGGCTGGCTGAGGTATAAATGGCGCTCGCCCCCTGGTCAATGGCCTCAAAGGCAAGACCGATAGCCTCAGCGGGCGTGGTGGCCCCATGTCTTGGAATTCCGCATTGGATAAACGATTGCGGCGCCGCCCTTGCGATCTCTACCAGATCGGGTCCAACATCGGTTCCGACAATGTCGATAGCTGCGTCAGCACACGCTGCAGCCTCCTCGGGTGAAGAAACGTGAACCTGCGTGAGTTGGCGAACTCCTCGCCCCTGCAAGAGGTCATATACCGATGGTCTGTGGTCAAACATTAGCTCTGTTTCTGTTGGGGCCTCCGATGATCGCCTCATCACGAAGCGATGATCGGCTGAATGGGAACTAGAAGGAACTCGCTCCAATTAGGGGGAAGTAGCTCGCCGCTGCTTGAGCCGCGCTCGCATGGCCTGGTGACTCTCTGCCGTGCCGTCGTGAAAGGTGCCAAACCACTTGTCGAGCGGAATGACACCTTCGGCGTAGTTGCATTCAAAGTATTTGTGGTGGAGGTAATGGTTGTAGGCGTAAATGTTCATGACGCGCGGCTTGTCTTGCCCGAGAACAATCTTGCCAAATCCGGCGTGCCCGGGAGCCGGCGCCATTCCAGCATGCGCCAGTTGGAAGAGGATGTGGACCGGATGAGCCGGAACGACGAAGTGAACGAGAACACCGGTGAAATACAAGAGGTGCTCAACCGGGTGCATGGCCATGCCCGACCAGGGGCCCGGGTTCGTGTTGTGGTGATGTAACCGATGCACGGTCCGATAGAGCACCGGAATATGCAACAGGCGGTGAACCAAGTAGAAGTGAAGATCGCGAAATGCTGGAACCATCAACATCAGGATCCCAAACCAGACTGGATTCTGGGTGAGGCTTAACGGAGTCACCATCCCATTTGCCTGTGCCCACAACATGAGCACCTCGAACGCGGTCCAGATCGGAACACCGCTTGCCATGGTCCACAGCACGTTGTCGCGGGTCTGCTGACGGAAAACGAATGTCGACGAATCCGTTTTGGGCCATCGTGGATTGAACTTGAACGTCGCGCCTTGGGCCCTTCTCATATAGAACCACCAGTGCCAGGCGCCGTAGAACACCACCACGAGAACAGTGTTTCGAAGAAGTACTGCCATAATCCAGGTGAGACCCAGTGCCTGAGCGGTCTCCGGCGTGGGGCTGAGGAACATCCATATAACGGTGGCAACCCCGGCATAAACCAAATTCCACGACAAGACATAATCGCGGACTAGCCACCGAAGAAAGCTTCCGGGGCGCGGCGGCCACACGAACACTGGTGGGTATTCCAATGGGTCACGGGGAGCCCAGTTGCCTCGATCATCGCGGTGGCCAAACGCCTCCTCGTCCACAGAGATGTCCGATAGTGCTACATCATCTGACACCATTGACTTCTCCTTTCTGGCTCATCGGTGCTCATTGTCTTAGCCAACCCGTTGGGCAAGCTTGCCTTCCTCTAAGCTAATCCGAGCCTCGGTAACTGCCGGGCGCTGCGACACCTCCGGTACGCCAACCTCCCACCACGCGCCGCCCTCGGTCCAGGTATAGGGATCGGTCTGAAGAGCAATGACGTAGCTCCGATCCGCCTCTCGCGCTCGCTGGAAGGCGAGTTCAAGCTCGCTGATGCTCCTGACCGTCTCGGCCTCGCAACCCAAGGACTGGGCGTGAGCAGCAAAGTCCACGCGAACCTCGTTGACAATCTTGGCGTCAGCCAGCAGATTGTTGAACGGAGCTCCGCCTTGGTTGATTTGCAAACGATTGATGACCGCAAATCCACCGTTGTCGCACACGATCACAATGATCTTGTGCCCGGAGAGCACCGAACTATAAAGATCGCTGTTCATCATCAGGTAGGAGCCATCGCCGACAAAGGCCACCACCTCACGCTCGGGCATCGCCATCTTTGCTCCCCAGGCGCCTGCGATCTCGTAGCCCATACACGAATAGCCGTACTCCACGTCGAAGGAATGCACGACGTCGCTACGCCAACCATTCACAAGTTCACCCGGGAATCCACCCGCCGCACCCAGCGCGTACGTCTGATCCTGAGCCAGTCGATCAATTGCTCCAACCACCTGGGCATAGCTGGGTAGATCATGAGAGGAATCAGAGTTTGGCGCCGCGATCTTGTCGATATAGGCGTGGTACTGGGCGGTTTCTACTGCGGCTGTGGTCGACCAGTCATCCCCGGCTCGATACCCATTCACCGCGGTGCCGAGTTCATTCAGAACTTCTCGGGCGTCACCAACCAGGGGCAGCGAGCGATGCTTGGTGGCATCAAAGCGGGCGGTGTTGATGCCAATTATCCGAAGGTTTTCATTGGAAAAAATAGTCCATGACCCTGTCGTAAAGTCCTGCAATCTCGTGCCCACAGCGAGAACAACGTCGGCCTCGGCTGCCAGCGCATTGGCAGATGTGCAGCCTGTGACCCCAATGGGTCCGGCATTGAGCCGATCGGAAGAAGCCAGTGAGGTGCGCCCGGCGACTGTTTCAACCACCGGTATATTGTGAGCCTCAGCGAAGCGACCCAAGGCGTCTTCGGCCTCGGACCAGTGCACCCCACCACCAGCAATAATGAGGGGCTTGCTTGCTGATCGCAGGGCACTGGCCGCCCGGGCCAATTCGCCCTGGTCTGGACGTTGGCGACGTAACTCATGTACTTGCTCATCGAAGAACCGCAGCGGGAAGTCATACGCCTCGGCTTGTACGTCCTGGGGCAGGCCAATGAAAGCCGGGCCACAGTCCGCGGGATCAAGCATGGTGTGCAATGCATTAGGAAGTGAGTTCATCACTTGGGCCGGTTTCACGAGCCGATCCCAGTACCGCACGACTGGCCGAAAGCAATCGTTGACCGTGGTCGAGGGATCGCCGAAGTTCTCGACTTGTTGTAGGACCGGGTCGGGTATCCGCGACGCGAACGTGTCTCCAGCCAACAGCAGTAGCGGCAGTCGGTTGGCCATGGCCACTCCAGCGGCCGTCACCATATTTGTCGCCCCTGGTCCGATCGAGGAGGTGACCACCATGATTTGGCGTCGCTTGGAGGCCTTGGCAAATGCGGTAGCTGCCAATGCCATGCCCTGCTCGTTCTGGCCTCGCCATGTGGGGAAATCCTCTTTGACCTGTTCCAGAGCATGCCCCAGACAGGTGACATTGCCATGGCCAAAGATTCCGTACACTCCCGGAAAGAGTGGCCGAGTTTCGCCCCCAAGGGAAACCTTCTGAGCCATCAAGTAGCGGATGATGGCTTGAGCGGTGGTGAGTCGAAGCGTCTGCATCCCTACTCCTCCCGAATGGATTCGACGGAAATCCAGTTGCCGGAGGAACAAGAACGCAGCCAAGCGTCCTGGAAACTGACGAAGTCGACTGCCTCGGCAAAACCCGGTTCGTATTGCTCGCCGGCGGCTACCGCCCGCAGAAACTCATAGTTCTCGATCACCTTGAGATCTTCAAACCCAAGTCCATTTGCGTCACCGGGTACAAAGTGGCCGTGGTAGGGATAACGATCACCGCTGTAGACCTTGGTATAGCCCCGTGGAGCCCTCCCCGACTCGTCCACCAGAAAGACCTCAAGTTCATTCATGGTCTCCAGATTCCATCGCAAAGCTCCCTTTGTGCCATACACATCGAAGGCCATCTGACTTTCGGGCCCTACGATGGAACGAGAGGCTTCAAAGGAACCCCTGGCCCCATTTTCGAAAACCACCAAGGCCCCGGCATAGTCCTCGTTGGTGACCGAACCCGTGGGGTCGCCCGGGCTTCCTCGATCATAGTGAGAGCCCTCCGCTCCGGGGAGTGGGCGCTCCGGAATGAATGTCTCCATGGTTCCGGTCACAGATCGGATGGGCCCCACCAGCATGTGAGCCAGATCAACAGCGTGACTGAGAATGTCCGAGGAGGCTCCGTGTCCTGCTTGATCCAGAAGGAACCTCCACGACAAGAGCCCGAGCGGGTCACTTCCGTACATGGAGAAGAAGCGGCCCCGATAGTTCGTTATCTCACCAAGTAGCCCGTCGTCGATCAGGTCCTTGGCGTGGCGCACCAGGGGGGCCCACCGATAGTTGTAGCCGACCCCAGTTGTAACTCCGGCCTGGCGGGCGGCCTTCTCGATGCGAACGGTTTGGTCGGGCTTTCCTCCCACTGGCTTCTCACAAAACACGTTCTTGCCTGCCCCAAGTGCGGCCTTGACCACCTCTTCATGCATCATGTTTGGAGCGGTCACGTACACCACATCAACCTGGGGATGCTCAATGACTTGAGTCCAATCATCGGTTGCCGCCTCGAACCCGAAGCCTTCCATCGCTTCGGTCCGCCGCTGGGCCACATTGTCCGCACAGATCACGAGGCGGGTGTCATAGTTGCGCTCCGGAAACAAGGTGGGAATTCGCTTTGCCGATCTGGCATGTGCCTGCCCCATCCAACCGAATCCGACAACCCCAAGGCCGAGGCGTTTTCGTTCACTCATTTTCGTGCACCTCTGTCATTCACCTTCGGACCGCCATTCACCTTCGGACTGTCATACACCTCTGGGTTCACAACCGAAGCTGGTCTTTGACCACCAATGACCGTCAGGGCGTTGTCAATGGCTTGGCGGTAGAGGCGCCGTTTGCCTCGGTCGGTGGCCGAAGCAATGTGGGGGGTCACAATTGCCGACGGATGACTGAGAAGGCGATGGCCGGGTGGTAGTGGCTCGGGGTCGGTTACATCGAGTGCCGCTCCTAGAACTTTTCCGCTATCAAGAGCGTGAATCAGAGCGTCGTGATCGACCAAACCACCGCGGGCAGAGTTGACGAATATGACGCCGGTGTTCATTGCCGCAAAGGCAACCGCGTCGAAGAGACGCTCGGTCCGGGGAGTGAGTGGTGCGTGGACGGAGATCACATCGGAGTTCTCGAGCAGCCGGTCAAAGCTGACCAGTTCAACGTCCGCCTCCTCGACATAGGGGTCATGAGCCAGAACTTCCATTCCCAGAGCCGCGCCGACCCGTGCAACTCGCTGCGCGATTCGCCCGTAGCCAACCAGTCCGAGCGTGCGGCCGTTCAGTTCCAGTCCATCGTTGGTATCGAAGTAGTCCCCCTCGGCGTGGCGCAACTTCTCCTGAGTAGCCGGCAGTCGCTTTGCCGCTGCCAGAAGCAGGGTTACGGCGTGCTCCGCTGTCGAAACCGTCGGTGCGTCCGGAGCGTTGCAGACCACGATGTCGCGGTCGGTTGCGGCGGGAAGATCCACGCTGTCATAGCCAATACCTGATCGTGAGATCACCTTCAGACGGTTGGATCCGAGATCCATTCTCCTGCCATCCCAGGCGGCCGGCCCAGCAATGACGCCATCGGCCTGCGAAAGCGATTCAGGTTCTGGGCCAACAACATTAGCCCGACCAGAGAAAAGGTCTTCTAAGCCCGAAGGAAGGGGCCGGTCAAGGAAAAGCATCGGGAGCGGCCTCACTTTTTGCCGTCCGCAGTCACCATCGGGCAGCGCGGGTCGGGGTCGGCTTTCGCCCACTCATCGCGGACCCAGTGATGATCGGGATCATCACAAAAAGCCATCGATCTTTCGCCTGCGGGGCCAGCCAGGACATTGAGGTAATACATGTCATATCCTGGCGCAGCAATGCATGGACCGTGGTAGCCGCGAGGGACAAGAAACACATCGCCATCGCCAACGGCCACGTTCACGTCAATCTCACCGTCGCCCGTGTAGGTGCGGTGCATTCCGAAACCCGTGGAGGAGTAGTCCGTTGTTCCGGCTCGCCCAATCCGGAAGTAGTAAATCTCTTCGTTGTTCACCTCGCATTCGGGTGAATCGTCGTGTTTGTGGGGCGGATAGGACGACCAGTTGCCGTCCGGGGTCAGCAACTCGACACACATAATGCGTTCGGCGTGAGACCAAGTGCTTGGACTAGCAAAATTGGTGACCTGCCTCGTTGCTGGCCCTGCGCCCCGAACCTCAACCTCGACGCCGTCCACTGGCCCATACTTGGGTGCAAGACGGTTCTCGCAGACAGATCTCGGCAGGGCTACCTCTCCCCCATCATTTGCAGAGATCGTGAAGATTGAGTCTCGGCCTATATAGAGAAAATCCGTGACCCGAGCGAAAACCGACTGGCGTCCGTCCAGACGAAAGACCTGGTTGTCAATCGTGACTTTCACGTCCACCGCACTGAGTGGGAGCACAATCATTTCGGTCTCACCGGTGGCGATCGTGCGCTCCGAGCCGGGAGCAAGGTCAAGAACCCCCAACCCGGTATAGGTCCATCCCGCTTGAGAGGGTGTGAGATCTACTGGATCGGAATTGTTAACTAAAGAACCATTGGGGAGATGAAGGTCGCTCATCGGGGGTGCACCACCTTGGCTGCTCGAGCGACGGCGCTACCTACATCGCCGTCTGGGGGATAAAGAAGAGTGCGCCCCACCACAAGTCCTCGCACGTTTGGAACACCAAGGGCTCGTTCCCAGGAGGCAAAGGCCGCCGCTGGGTCCGGACCCGGCGCTCCCCCAAGGATGAGGGCAGGCATGCTCGTTGCTCCCATCACTCGCTCGACGTCATCGGTGGCTGGAAGCTTCAGCCACGTGTAGGCCGATGTGGTGCCGAGGCTCATGGCCACTCCGATGGCGCGGATTAAGGCCCCGTCATCTTCCAACAGGACGGCGCGGCCATCCTCTTGCCTGGTGTAAGGAAGTGGTTCGATCAGAGCCATCACACGCTCTTGTGCCAGTTCCGTCACCGCTTCGGCGCAGCCAACCAGGGTGGGCAACGTGCCCGGATCTTCATTGTCGATCCTCAACAGCATCTTTCCGCCGTCGAGCCTTGAGGTGGCAATTGCCTTGGTGTCATAGGCGGTAAACCTGTCGTCAAGCTCCCAAACCGATCCGGCGAGACCGCCACGATTCATGGATCCGATGACTACCCGGCCGTTCAACCCATTCAGAACGAGGAGATCCTCAACAACATCGGGGCTGGCGAGGATCCCATCAACGAGGGGGTTCTCGAGCCCAATGAGCAGTCGTTCAAGAAGATCTCTCCGATTTGCCATGGCGAGGGCGTCGCCTGCAATGCTCAGAGCCCCTCGAGCGGGGTGGTCGGCTGCCAAGAAGAACAGCCGACCATCCGCTCCTAGGAGAGGACGTTGCTCACGGACCCTTGCCAGCATGGCTATGCGGCCTGGGTTAGCGGCGCGGGTTTCTAGGAGGTTGGCCCACTGGGCATCGCTAATCACGCTGACCGCTCCTTGAGGAACTGGTCGACCTGAGCCACGGTGGGCATATCGTCCGCGCACATTCTATGGGCGGCGACGATCGCTCCCGCCGCGTTCCCATAGCGAGTGGCCCGCGGTAAATCCCAACCCTCTAGGAGGCCATGACATAGCGCTCCACCAAAGGCATCGCCCGCTCCC
>JAJRXF010000138.1 GCA_024276425.1 Actinomycetes bacterium
TAGTGTCGGGCTGGCGAGATTCGAACTCACGACCCCCTGACCCCCAGTCAGGTGCGCTACCAGGCTGCGCCACAGCCCGTGGCGCACCGAATGCTAGCGCCACCGCTGTCCGGACCCACCAGCAAGAGCGAAGGACCGCGGCGTTCACCCTTATAGCCAATAGCAATCTTCCCAATCAGGGGTCGGGCACGCAAGAGCGGCTACCGTGCCACCTGATGTGTGGTCGCTTTGTTGCCTCCTCCCCGCCCGATGAGCTCGCCAAGTACTTTGGTTCCTCACCAGCGGAGGAACAGCTGGGAGAAAGCTTCAATGTCGCGCCCACATCGAAGGTCTATACGGTCCGCGACCTTCGGGCAAGGGGACAAGCCGAGCCCGAGCGCAACCTGGCCGCGATGCGCTGGGGGCTCGTGCCGTTTTGGGCCAAGGATCTCAAGATTGGCTCCCGGATGATCAATGCCCGATCCGAAACGGCTATGACCAAGCCGGCATTTCGCCAAGCCTTCAAGAGGCGCCGATGCCTTATACCGGCCGACGGCTTCTACGAATGGGCCTTGCCAGAGAAGAAACTACCAGTTGTCGCTGGCCATGAGTTGGGTTTGACCAAGGCCGGAAAGCCAAAGAAGCAACCGTTTTTCATCTATCGGGAAGATGGAGAATTATGTGTATTTGCTGGCCTATGGGAACGATGGTTTCCACCGGACCCTGACGGCGAGCCAGTGTCAGAGGGCGATCCAATAGAAACGTGCACCATTCTCACCTGTGGTCCCAACAAGACCATGCAAAAGATTCACGACCGGATGCCCGTGCTGCTAGCCCCCGGTTCCTGGGATCAATGGTTGGACCCGTCCTCTGACCCCGACAGCCTTGGAGATTTGTTGGTTCCGGCTCCGGAAAAGCTGCTCAGTATGCATCCGGTTCCTACCGCCGTGAATAGTGTGCGAAACCAGGGTCCCGATCTGATCGAGGCGATCCGGTGAGCGATCTGACGATGACCAGGCGTGTTGGCCGTCGTGTCATTCGGTATCAGGCTCGTCTGGAGGCCGGAACCGGGGATCGTTGGATTCCGATTGTTGTTGGCTCACTCTTGTCGACGGTTCTGACTATTTCCGGACTAGCTAAGCTCCGTGGTCTGCGGACTGGGCTCGATCTGGCTGGCTACTCTCAGGCAATCTGGCTCTTGGCCCAGGGCAACACTCCTGAAGCTTCGATGTTTGGCGACAACGTGCATGTTCTCGAATTGCACTGGTCCTTCATTCTTTATCCCCTGTCCATATTCGTGCGGCTCTTTGAGGCCCCGAAAGTTCTGCTGGTGAGCCAGGCGATTGCCCTCGGTCTTGGTGTTCCGGCAATATGGGGACTGGCGAGGCGAGTCTGTCAACTCCGAATTGGTGCTGCTTCCGCCCTTGTCGTGGCCTATGCCTTTCATCCAGTCACCCAGCGCCTCGGCACTAACGATTTCCACCCCGAAGCTCTGGCCTTACCAGCCCTCATTGGGATGGCCCTTTTTGGTGCCCGCAAACGATGGTTCTGGTATTGGGTCTGCATTCTTGTGGTTCTGTCCTCCCGGGCTGATCTGGGCTTGGCTGTCGCTCTTTGGGGTTTCGTTGTTCTTGGCGACGGCGAGCGTCGGGCTGGCTTGTGGACTCTCGGTGTTGGGTCTGTATGGAGCCTCGGTCTATTGTTGGTTGTTCAACCGCTGGTTACAGAGGCCTCTGTGACCGGGGGCCAATACGGCTCCTATGGCGACTCTCTCGGAGAGGCGACCTTAACCGGGTTGCGGCATCCGTTGCTTCTTCTCGGCGACCTCGTGGCCGAGGACAACGTGGCCCTCATGGTTGGGCTCCTTGCTCCAGTCATCTTCTTGCCGTTGTTGTCGTTGCGTCATTTCTTGCCCGCAATACCTCTCGGTGCTCTCTACCTCATAACGGACGTACAGGACTCAGGAGATTTCGCCGAGCGCAGCGCCCTGTTGTTGGCCTTTGTTTTCATCGCTGCTACCTACGCTTTCAACCATTTGGGGCAACGGGGAGTAAGTCGAGTCTTTGTTGACCCGCGAGTGCTTGTCACCGTGGTGTCGGCCGCGGTCTTGTTGTCGGTGAGCCAGTCGCCCTTGTCGCCCTATCGAGAGCCTTGGAAATGGTCTGAGATAGATGCAACAGATCAGGCTGTGCTCGATGCGGTGGCGTTGATGGATAAAGACGTTGCTATCAGGTCCTCGGTTTCTGGCCTGACTGCGCTGTCGGAGAGGTATTGGCTCTACCCACTCGATGGATCGCGTCCGCCAACTCCGCTCTTCGATCTAGTCAATGTCCGGGCTCTGCTTATTGTGGATCGTGATGTCGTGCAACAAACTGAAGCCGAACGTCAGATCCTGATCGAGAGACTCGCTGTGTCTGGCTATGAGCTTCGGGTCGATGACCGAGAGAACGGCGTATCGCTGTTTTATCGCCCATGAAGAACCCAACCGAGGTGACCCTTAGCCGGAAAGATTTGTTGACCTGGCCCAATCTCATCACCTTCATTCGGCTGCTCTGCATTCCCCTTTTTGTTTGGCTTCTCTTGTCTCGAAACAACCGGGGGAGTGCAGCGTGGCTTCTTGGAGCTTTGGGGGCGACGGATTGGGTTGACGGTTTTGTTGCTCGACGCTACGACCAGACCAGCGAGTTCGGCCGGCTGTTCGATCCGACGGTAGACCGACTCCTGTTTCTGGTCGGGGTAACGGCCATTGTGATCGATGGATCGATGCCGCTTATCGTCGCGGTTCTTATTCTGGGGCGGGAAGGAATTGTTGCCGTGGCGGCGCTCGTCCTGGGGGCGATGGGAATACCGCCCTTCGATGTGACATTCGCGGGCAAGACCGGAGCGCTTCTCTTGATGTTTGCCGTTCCGATTTTTCTTGGTGGTCAAAGTGAGCTGTCCTACGCCCCCATTCTGCGAGTACTGGCCTGGATATTTGTTGCTCCCGGCATCGCTTTTAGTTGGTTTTCTTTGGTTTTTCAGTATGTCCCTGCCACTCGTCGTGAAATTGTGGCCCAGAGTCAGGTAACTTCTGAGTCATGAACGTTCCTGAAGAACTCCTCTATTCGACCGATCACGAATGGTTGAAGGTTGAGGACGCAAACCGAGTCCGGGTTGGCATTACTGATTATGCCCAAGATGCGCTGGGAGACGTGGTCTTTGTCGAGCTTCCCGAGATTGGGGCGACGGTCGAAGCAGGAGGCCCGATGAGCGAGGTTGAATCGACGAAGTCGGTCTCCGATGTTTTCGCTCCCGTCGCGGGAACGGTGGTTGAGTGCAATACTGAACTGGTCGATACACCCGAGAAGTTGAACGAGGATCCCTACGGCGAGGCGTGGATCTGTGTCATTGAGATGGCTGAGGGGGCAACGCCAGAGGGATTTCTCGATGCGGCCGCTTACCGGGACCTCACCGAGGGATAACGACGATGGTCGACGGAACTTGCCCCACTTGTGGTTATAGCAATCCGCTTGGGTCCAACTTCTGTTCGTCCTGCGGCGGGCAGATTAGTCGTCGGGGGAGCGACGACACTCGGGCACTAGACCCAACCGCAGACGTTTCGGCGGTTCCACCCGAACCCGACAGCGGAGATTCCACGGCACTACTCGTTGTCCGACAGGGCGCCAAGCGGGGAATGCGGATTGCCTTGGACAGTGAGTGCGTGCAGCTTGGACGCCATCCGGAGAGCGACATCTTTCTTGATGACATCACGGTTTCTCGCCGTCACGCCGAGCTGCGTCGGACTGAGACCGGTCATGAGGTGGTGGATGTCGGAAGCCTCAACGGAACCTATGTCAATCTTGATCGGGTCGACCGGGCGGAACTGGCTGACGGTGACGAGTTGCGGGTTGGCAAATTCAAGCTTGTCTATGTGGCGGCTGAGGGTGGAGCGTGACCCAACGAGAGAGCGACCATTGGTCAATTGGCGAAGTGTTGTCACTTATCCAGGAGGAGTTTCCTGAGGTCACGATTTCAAAGATTCGGTTCTTGGAAAGTCAGGGCCTCATAAGCCCAGAACGCACTCCTTCGGGATACCGGCGGTTCTACCAGGAAGATTTCGAGCGACTGCAATGGATTCTGGTCCAACAGCGAGATCGCTATCTGCCCCTTCGGGTCATTCGTTCCCGTCTGGAATCGGGAGATCTTGATGGGGTAAACGAAGTTGATGTTAACCCGGTTCTACCCCTCGATGGACTTGAATCGGAACCTCATCGACCCGTTCCCAGGGTGGGGCGACCATTGGCTAAGCCCTCCGCCGATGAGGCGGCGAGCCCCGGGATCGTCGACCAAGATAACAGAGCTGACGATACGGAGGCTCAAGACAGCAGAGCTGACGATACGGAGGCTCAAGACAGCAGAGCTGACGATACGGAGGCTCAAGACAGCAGAGCTGACGATACGGAGGCTGCTGCCGGGGAACGCCACGATACCGCCCAACGAGGCGCGATAGATCTGGCCGACCCAATAGAGGAGGGCCCTGCTGAGGGCGACGTGGCGTTGGGCGATCCAGTATCCGATCCGGCCGAGTGGGTTTCTCTGCCAGCTGACCGTAGAGGCAAAGACTTGCCCGAGATTGGTCGCAACGCAGCGATGACCAAGGACGAGTTGGCTGAGGCTTCGGGTTGTAGCCTGGAGACGATCATTGAGCTCGAGCGTTTTGGTCTTGTCTCGGGACGAACCATTGGTCCAACCGTGCTGTATGACGGAGAGGCCTTGGCGATTGCTCAGCTCGCCGCCCAGTTCGTCGCCTATGGTCTGGAACCCCGTCACCTTCGAACCCTCAAGATTGGTGCGGAACGGGAGGTCGGACTGCTCAGCCAGGTGATCGAGCCAATCCTGTATCGGCGAGATGCACGAGCCCACAAGGATGCAATGGCGACGCTGGACAACATGGTTGACATCACCGCAAGGTTGCAAGCAATCCTCGTTCGCCAGATGGTCCGAGAACTCCTTCCCAGCCAGCGCGGCTAGCGTAGGACTATGAGCATCGAAATGGAGCTGGTTGGAGTTCGGGTGCAAATGCCTACAAACGCCCCGATCCTTTTACTTCGAGAAATCGACGGCCAGCGACGGACTGTGCCCATCTATATAGGTGGACCCGAGGCCCACGCCATCGACCTGGCTCTTTCTGGTACGGAAACGGCTCGCCCAATGACTCATGATCTGTTGCTGACCTTGCTTGGTAACTTGGGCGGAAGGTTGGACCACATCGTCATCACCGATCTTAATCAGGGCACCTTCTATGCCGATCTCCATATCATTAGCAAGGGAGGTGAGGAGCAAGTGGTTTCGGCTCGCCCCTCTGACGCGGTGGCCCTTGCCGTGAGGACATCAGCCCAAATTTTCGCCGAGGAGACAATCATCGAAGAGGCTGGACTCGAGCAAACAGATGATGCCGGCGACGAAGAGGAGATGGTCGAGGAACTTCGACGATTTCTCGAAGATGTCAATCCGGACGATTTCCGAGCGGGCTAAGCCAGTTGGTGGTCTACAAGGGCGGCGGCAATGCGTTGCAAGCTGACTCGCACGAAATCGTAAGCCTCGGGGCTCGATAGTTCCCGTTGGGCCAGGAAGAGTACCGCCAATCCGGGGAGAACGAGTCCTGCCCGATAACGATCCCACGACACTTGAAAGTCTCGGCCGGAGGCATCTGCGAACCAGTTGACAAGCTGATGTTCGGTCTCCCGACGCAGTGTTGGCGAAAGACTGGTGGCCAGAAGCCAGGAGAGATCAGCTTCAGCCATTTGCAGGGAGATTTGCTGCCAATCAAAGAGCACCAAGGGAGACCCACCCGGAGTGTCCAGAGCATGGTCGAAGGCCAGGTTGTCGGCTCGAACATCGCCATGACAAAGCGAAACCGGGGCAGAGTCGAATGCCTCGATCAGAAGGGCCCGGTTCTGGACGAGGCGCTCGAAGCTCCGGTGATCTTCGCTGGAGACATCGTCTTCCCAGGTCGTGGCCAAGGTTCGCAGCCCGGCGTGCAAACCGCTGAGACCAAGCAGGCTTGGAGTCGAACGCCGAAGGCGTTTGGCCTTGGCTGCTACCACTCGATCTTGAACAGCTTTTGGGTGGTGCCAGCGGCCGAGTTGTTCGACTGTGGTGACGCTGTCTAGCGCGTCGAGACCAACGACTTGGTTGACGAATCGTGCTGATCGTAGGTCCTGGAGGAGGAATCCAATGGCACCATCTAGGTGGCGATGAATTCCGTAGATGGCGGGGACGCCAATGGGTGAGGTGTTGAGGAGTTGGCAGTAGGCCAAGGCCTCCCGCTCGTATGCTCCCGAGGCGATCGCTGCCTGCCGGTTTGGTCCCACCGCTGGCAGTTTGGCCACCACTGTGTTCGGTCGGGTTGTAGCGCTGGGGGAACCCGGGACTTTCTCCCAGTCCAACTCCAGGGCGTGGACGCGGCTAAAGACCCCACGGCCTGCTCCGATCCTGTTGCTTGTTCTGATTTCGGGCGGATCGGTCCAACTGGCGTGAACCAGCGCGTGGAGTTCCGACTCGAAGGTTTCGGTGGAAGTTGGGGTGGTCAACGGTAATCCAGGGGTAATTTTCGGCAACGACACCTAACAGTAGTCCTGCGGCGAGCGCGGAACGTGCCTGTTCGTTGACTCCGAGCGCGAATCTCCCTACTATCTGCGATGTGTGTCAATGACATGAGTGTAATTACTCCTTCGTTCGCTGCTCGAAGTGGCCTATGAATAGGAGGTAACAAGAGGTGTTGGATCCCCGAGTTCGACGCCGTGTGAGTGCCGAGGAGAAGGCTACGTGTCGAGGAAAGAGCAATGACGGTCACCGAGAGCTTTAGCGGAAAACGAACAGCAGAGATTGTTGGTATCAGCTACCGGCAACTGGACTACTGGGCTAGAACCGACCTGATTCGCCCCAGCGTTGTCGCGGCAAGTGGCAGCGGTTCTCGCCGCCGCTATTCCTATCAGGACCTCCTCGAATTAAAGGTGGTCAAATCCCTTCTGGACGCGGGTCTTCGGCTGGAGGCTGTCCGCCAAGCGTTTGTGTATCTTCGGACCCAACTCGATGTCGATGTGGCCGCCGCCAACCTCGTCATTAATGGAAGCCATTCGGTGGTGACTCATAGTGGTGACGAGTTGGTTGACATCTTGCAGAATGGCCAAGGGGTTTTGAACGTTTTACCCCTCGCTGGGGTCAAACAGCAAGTGGACGCAGCCATCGTCAGTCTTCGCCCTGGGGACGAAGTAGACAGTGACGTCGTCTCAGATGCCCAGGTCATGGGATCGCGCTAGTCGAAGAGGTCGGGCTCCTCGGCCGTAATCCAGTCCCACAAGGGCTGGAAACTAAACCAGCCCGCAAGGGGGCTGCCCACCGTCTCCTTGGCCGAGAGGGCACCTTGGCGATCAATGAGAGTTGGTTGGTGTCTGGCTACTGATTCGGCCAGAAGCTGGGCCTGGCAGGTCCGCTCCATGGTGATAAACCAGTATGCCGCCTCATCGACGGAGTGACCGACCGTGATGTTGCCGTGGTTGGACAAGATCGCCGCCTTGTTCGAACCGAGCGCCTTCGCAATTCGATCACCTTCTTGTAGATCAAGAACCACTCCGGTGTAGTCCTCAAAAACGGCGTGATCTTCATAAAAGGCGCAGGCGTCTTGTGTGAGCGGGTCCAGGGGTCGTCTGAACGCCGACCACGCCTTGCCATAGACGGAGTGTGCGTGAGCGGCCGCGACCACGTCGGGGCGAGCCTTGTGGAGCCGTGAATGGATAGCAAAAGCGGCGGCGTTGACCGGTCGTTCACCAACCACCACCTCGCCGGTGTGATCGACGCAGATGAGGTCGGAAACCTTGATTTGCTTGAAATTCATCCCGAATGGATTGACCCAGAATCGTTCGGGGTCTTCAGGATCTCGGGCGGTGATGTGCCCGGCTACGCCTTCGTCAAAACCGAATCGGCCAAAAAGCCTGAAGGCCGCCGCCAGTCTTTGTTTGCGGTGAAGTCGCTCAGATTCCACATCGGCGAACTCCGGTAGAGAAGGAACGCGGGACGTTGGAGCGGTACTCATGATCGGATCTTAGGCTGAATCGTTGCCTTAGGCCGAATCCTCAGCATGCTCATTGGACCACAAACGAGCCTGGTCCTTTCCGGCTGCCTTCGCCTCATATAGGGCCGAATCTGCTCGGTCAAAGGTGTCGGACACCTGGCTCGACTCCTCGTGAAGGGCGACGCCAGCGGAAAGCGTGGTGAGACCACCCTTGCCTTCCCAACCGCTCAGGACACGATCGGCCACAGCCAATGCGTCGGCGTGGGCTCGACGGGCCACAATCAGGAACTCGTCACCGCCGAGACGGGCCGACATATCCGAGTCACGCAGACACTCTTGCAGGTGAGCGGAGAGCTCCTGAAGGACTTGATCTCCCGCGGGGTGGCCAAAGGTGTCATTGACCGTCTTGAGGTGGTCGAGGTCCAACAGAACTAGTGCATCTCCTGGTTGAAGCGATTCTAAAAGCTTGTCCGCGTGTCGACGGTTTCCAATACCAGTCAAAGCGTCACGAGTAGCCGCTTTGGAGAGCTCGTCAATGACGTAGAGGTGCTCGATGGCAATGCCAATTTGGACACCAAAAAGGCGGGCAAGGTCAAGGGTGAAGGCAGAATCCTCGTTGGGAACCGGGTAAACGAGAACGGCTCCGGCTGGTGCTTCGGCCGCCGGAAGTGGAAGGACCAGCATGTCCCCATTGGTTCCGGTTGGAACAATTCGCGGTTGATCTCCATTGATGGTCGCGGCGACCAGATCAGCGGTGGCCGCGTCGGGCTCGTTGTTGGACGCAGGCCCAAGCGAGACGGGAATGAGTTCTCCCGCTGAGTCGCGAAGTACCACTGTGCTCCGCTCGACATCAAAGATTTCTAGTGCAGCTTCAGCCACTTGCTGTGCGGCCTGGCGTATTGAGCCGGGGCGTCGAAAGCGGCGCAGAACGTCTTCGAGTTGGGTAAGTCGTTGCAAACGGGACGTACTCCGCCGGGCATCTCGCTCGGCGCGGTCGGCCAGCATGGAGACGAGTTCGGCGACGGCCACCGAAACGGGCACGGCCAGGAACGGTAGGGCAAGGGTTATTGAGTCGGGCTCGTTGAGCTTCACCAGGAAAAGAAGTCCAATCATGAAGGGGGAGATGACCAGAGCCCATCCTGGGGGCAGAACGAAGCCGACATAGACCAAGATTGCTGAAGCCAAGATGGTCAGTGCCACCGGTGCATTGGCGGTACTTGCACTCTGCGCCAAGGCGACGGCTAGCCCGGCCCCGACGATGACGAGCGTGGGCGGAGCGAGGCGGCCCTTGACGCCAAATGGAGCGAGGTCAAAGAAGATGCTGAGTAGTCCGAGGACGATCAGGCCAGCACCAATCCAGACGAGGAGATGTTCCCCAGGCCGCGCGACAGCATCAAGCAGGGCCAGTGTCCCTGACCCAACAAGCAGTGCGGCCGATGCCACTCTGTATCGATTTCGCCAAACAAACTCCGCCATTGCCACCTTAGCGGCCGCCCACTGACCACAATCCGTGCCCCCGACAATACCGTACGTGAGGGCTACTTTGATGCACGAGCATAGTTTTGGTTATCCGGAGACAGCCTGCATAGGCCTCTCAGCCCCAATCCGGTGGGAGGACTACCTAGTTCGGGAGCGGCTGGTCCTCCGTCAGGGAGCCACAATGGGCTACGTCGTTGTAACTCCGGATTTTCCACTCGCTGGGACTGACCGATAGCAAGCTCAGTGAGGCGTTACGCAGTCCCATGAAAGAAAAGTCGCAGCGACCCATGGCGTAGGCCAACAGAGAAGCGATGACACCGCCGTGGCAGACCACCGCCACCATCTCGTCGGGGTGGGAGTTTGCGACATCTTGTACCGAGCCCACGACCCGCTCCTGTAGTCTGGCGTTGGTTTCTGCCCCTGGGATTGTTCCCCACTCCTTCGTCCGGCGGAACTCGGCAATGATCGGATCGTTTTCGGCCGCTTTACGTCGAAAGAGGCCAGCCTCAAGTTCGCCAAGGAACACTTCACGAAGGTCTCGCCTGACCCTGGGTTCAATTCCGAGAGAGCGAGCTAAGGGCGCCGCTGTCTGGTGAGTGCGGGTCAGGCTGCTGACATAGATCGCCGTGAGCGGTTCGGTAACCAATCGCTCTCCAAGGCGATCGGCTTGCCAACGGCCCAGGGGCGAAAGCGGAGGATCACCATGGCCCTCAACGAGAGGAAATGGCTCACCATCAACATAGGGCGCCGACTGCCCGTGTCGGATCAAAAGGACCTGGCAGGACCCGGCTTCGGGTTGCGACATCGTTTGCGGATAGGAGAGTTTGTTTTCAGCCATCCCCAGAAAACGTAGCCTGGTAGGCAGTGACCATCATCAATCGAACAAATTCTGTCCCACCCTCACCAGAGCCAGTGTCTCACGAACGAACGATCTGGGGGGAAACCGTGATCGATCGGTACGCATGGTTGCGCGACGGTACCAATCCGGCGGTCTTGGATCATCTGGAGGCCGAGAACACTTACGCCGAGGAGACCCTGGCCCCGACGGAGGAACTCCAGCGCGAGCTTTACCAAGAAATAAAGAGCAGGGTCAAGGAGACCGACCTGTCGGTTCCCGTGGTAAAGGATGGGTGGTCCTACTATTCGCGTTCTGAGGAGGGTAAACAATACGGAATCCATTGTCGTCGCAAGATTGTCAAGGGAGTCCCTGGTCCCGAAGAAGTCTTCTTTGATGAGAACGTCCAAGCACAGGTTGGCGTCGGCCCCGACGCAGCGGAGGGCGACTACTTCGACATTGGGGTGTTTGAGGTTTCCCCCGACCATCGTTTGTTGGCGTGGGGCGAGGACCGTGCCGGGGACGAACTCTTCGATATCCGCATTCGCGACCTAGCAACGGGTGAGGATTTGAGTGACCGTCTTGCCGGTTGCGCCGCCGGATCGGCCTGGGCCACCGACAACAAGACGCTCTTTTATCTACGCCTAGATGACGCTCATCGGCCTTATCAGGTATGGCGCCACATCCTCGGAACCGATCGGGAAAACGATGTCCTGGTCTATGAAGAATCCGATGAGAGATTCTGGTGCAGCGTGGGACGAGACCGGGACGACTCCTTTATTCACATTGGGGCCTCGTCCACCCTTTCCGATGAGGTTTGGCTTGTGCCTGCTGCTGAGCCGGCTGCCGCTCCGGTATGCGTGCAGCCTCGCATTGACAACCTGGAGTACGGGCTGTCTCACCATAAGGGACGGTTCATCATTCTAACGAACCACGATGCACAAAACTTTCAGCTCATGACGATGGCTGACAGCGTGGATGACAGCGTGGATGACAGTCACGATGGGAACCGTAGTCATCTTGGCCTTGAGCAGTGGAAACCATTGGTTCCTCATCGTGAGGACGTCATGCTCATTGGCTTTGAGATCCTCGCAGACTTTCTGATCCTATTCGAGCGAGCGGGTGGCCTGACCCGGTTCTCCTTTGCCCGGTGGGACCACCTAGGCTCGGATGCCGCTGCAAATCTCCCGATGTTCGAAGTGATAGAGCAAGCGGAGCCGGTCTACACCGTCTGGCCCGGCGCAAATCCGACACCCGCCACGACTCTTTTTCGTTTTGGGTACACCTCCATGATCACCCCAAGTTCGTTGTTTACCATCGACCTTGAGACCGGTGAACGTCAACTTCTAAAGCAGCAAGAGGTCTTAGGGCATTTCGACTCGGGTGTGTATGAGACCTGGCGAGAGTGGGCGATCTCGGCTGATGGGACCAGGGTCCCTCTGAGCCTGGTAGCCCGAAAGGATCGGATATCGCCCGCGCCAGCGGTTCTTGGCGCGTATGGAGCCTATGAGATTTCCCAAGACCCTGGATTCTCCGTTGCGCGACTTTCACTGCTTGACCGGGGTTACGTGGTTGTCCTGGTCCATGCCAGAGGCGGGGGCGAGTTGGGCCGACGTTGGTATGAAGACGGCAAGTTCGAACGCAAGACCAACACCTTCCAGGACGTAGTCGCCGCTGGTCGACATGTGGTGGCTGAGGGGTTAGTCGATCCAGAACGAATGGGCCTACGGGGAGGGTCTGCTGGCGGCCTCATGGCCGGAGCTGTCATGAACCTCGATCCGGAACTTTTTTGCTCGGTCGTGGCCCAGGTCCCCTTTGTCGACATCATCAACACCATGCTCGACCCAAGCCTTCCCCTGACGGTGACCGAGTGGGACGAATGGGGTAATCCGGCTGAATCGGAGTCCATCTATTGGGCAATGCGGTCCTATGCGCCAGTGGAAAACGTCAGGGCTGCCGCCTACCCAGCGGTGTATGCCACCGCGGGTTTGCACGACCCCCGGGTTGGATTCTGGGAGCCAGCCAAATGGGTGCTTGCCTTGCGCGAGCGTTCAACCAGCCGGTCGCCGATCATTCTTCGTACGGAGATGGGAGCGGGTCACGGCGGGCCAACTGGACGATATGAGGAATGGCGAGACGAGGCTCGCACCCTCGCCTTCGTGTTGGGAACCACAGGATTTTCCGATGCGCTTTCGTGACGTTGTGTTGATGTAACCCTCTTTGGGCCGATGGGGGACTAGTGTCAGGTTTCGGCATAGGAGGTTTTGTCGTCAACAAGTCGGAGTATGAACGCAGGCTCAGTGCCTATGAGGCAGGAATGGCCGAGTTGCAAGAGCAGCTCAAGGCGATGGAGGAAGAGGTTGTAACTCTCCGTCGTCGTCTTCAGGACGCGCCCCGCCGGGTGCGAACGCTGGAGGAGCGACTGCTAGACACCAAAGGCCAGCTAGCGCAGGCTGTTAGCCAGAACGAGAAGCTCTCCTACACGCTTCGTGACGCTCGCGATCATATTGCGGTCTTGCGAGAAGAAGTTGACAAGTTGGCCCAGCCGCCCTCGGGCTATGGGACTCTAATGGGGGTCAACGAGGACGGTTCGGTTGATGTGAAAACCAGTGGCCGCAAGGTGCGGGTCGAGATCCACCCCGATCTCGATCGTGAGTTCCTTACCCCGGGGGCCGAAGTTGTTTTGAACGACTCGCTCAATGTGGTCCAAGTCCGAGAACCCGAGCGCCATGGTGAGGTTGTCAGCCTGAAGGAAGTCCTCGACGACGGCACAAGGGCTGTCATTGTTGGACATGGCGATGAAGAGCGGGTAGTCGAGTTAGCCGGACGCCTGCTCGACTCTCCTTTGCGGTCCGGAGATGCACTTCTGCTGGACCCCCGCGCAAATGTGGTGGTCGAGCGACTGCCCAAGGTTGATGTCGAAGACCTTGTCCTGGAAGAAATCCCCAACGTTGAGTACTCCGACATCGGTGGGCTTGATGCCCAGATAGAGCAAATTGTTGACTCCGTCGAGTTGCCGTTCCTTCAGCCCGAACTCTTTGCTGAGCATGAGCTTCCGGCGCCAAAGGGGATCTTGTTGTACGGCCCTCCTGGTTGCGGAAAAACCCTGATTGCTAAGGCCGTGGCTGCTTCACTTGCTAGAAAGGTGAGTGAGGCAACCGGAGACAAGGAAGCCAAAAGTTACTTCCTGAACATCAAGGGTCCTGAGTTACTTAACAAGTATGTAGGCGAGACCGAACGCCAGATTCGTTTGATTTTTGAGCGGGCGAGGGAGAAGTCTGAAGAGGGCGTTCCCGTGATTATTTTCTTCGACGAGATGGAAAGTCTCTTTCGGACGCGGGGAAGCGGAATCAGTTCCGACATCGAAAGCACCATCGTGCCTCAGTTGTTAGCAGAAATCGATGGGGTTGAGACCCTACGTAACACCATTGTCATTGGGGCCTCCAACCGTGAGGATCTCATTGATCCGGCCATCCTGCGACCAGGACGGTTGGATGTGTAAATCAAGATCGAGCGACCGACAGAGGAGTCGGCGGTTCCGATCTTCGCTCAATATTTGACCGCGGATCTTCCCATACATGACAGTGAGCTTGAAGGGGTCGCCCATCGCGACGACGCGGTGGCCGCCATGATCGAACGGGCGGTAGAATTCATGTACCGCACCGACGACGAGACCCGCTTTCTTGAAGTCACCTATCACAATGGTGACAAGGAGACCCTCTACTTCCGAGATTTCGCCTCGGGTGCCATGATCGAAAATGTCGTTCGGCGAGCTAAGAAACTTGCCATCAAGCGTTTCTTGGACTCGGCAGAGAAGGGCATCAAGACCGAAGATCTGCTGGCGTCGGTGTCTCAGGAGTTCAAGGAGCACGAGGATCTTCCCAATACCACCAACCCGGACGACTGGGCCAAGATTTCCGGCAAGAAGGGCGAGCGAATCGTCTTTGTTCGAACGCTGGTGCAGCAACGCGACGGCGACAAAGCGGGTGGCAAGACCATCGAACAGGTAGCTCCAGGCCAGTACCTGTAACAATGGCGATTCCCAAGATTGTCGGTATCGAAACCGAGTACGGCATAATCTTACGGGGTGCAGAGGATTGGAATCCGGTCTCAGCCTCCTCGTTGTTGATCAATTCGTATGTTGCTTCGAACCCGGGTGGCATCGAAGAACAGGGTCTCTCAGTTGCCTGGGACTTCGTGGATGAGTCGCCGGGCACGGATGCTCGTGAGGGAATTACAGAGTTCTCGCTGCCGCCCGAGGTGGAAACTCACTTGGTCAACACCGTCTTGACCAATGGGGCCCGCTACTACGTCGATCATGCCCATCCCGAGATTTCTACGCCGGAGTGTCGCGATGCCCTGTCGATCGTGCTTTATGACCGCGCAGCGGAGATGATTTGTCTGGATGCTATGCAGGCGGCAACGGGCAACCTTCCTCCTGGCCAGGAGATGTTGCTCTATAAGGACAACACAGACCGCAAGGGCAACACCTATGGAACGCATGAGAACTACCTGATCGACCGTTCGCTGCCTTTCGCTCAGGTGATCGCTGGTGCCACCACTCACTTTGTGACTCGCCAGATCTTCACCGGTTCGGGCAAAGTTGGCAGCGAACTTCCAGGAATCGATGCTTCCCTCGTGCCATATCAGTTGACACAGCGGGCGGAACACTTCGAGGAAGAAGTCGGCCTGGAGACGACGCTCAAGCGGCCAATCATCAACACGCGCGATGAGCCCCACGCCGATAGTTTGCGCTATCGCCGGTTGCACGTCATCGTTGGTGACGCCAACATGGCTCAGGTTGCCACGTTCTTGAAGGTTGGGACCACCTCGATCTTGTTGGCCATGTTGGAGGACAATGCCTTTCCTCGGATGTTCCGGCTCGCTGACCCGGTAGCCGCTATGCACCAGGTCAGCCATGATCTTTCGCTGGATGAGCCTCTACGACTCAAGGATGGAACCACCGCGACCGCACTAGAAATCCAGATGGACTTGTTGGGTCAGGCCACGGATTGGGCGGAACAATTTGGGCTCGAGGCCGTTGGCGTCGACTCTGGCTCCATGGTGTTGGAACGCTGGCAGGAGATTCTGACCGGGTTGGAGCGAGACCCCATGTCGATGGGCTCCCAAATCGACTGGGTAGCAAAACTGAGACTCCTTGAGGGTTTCCGGGAGCGCCACGGATGCGACTGGGGTGACCCACGGCTCCGCGCCATCGATGTGCAATACCATGATCTGCGTCCAGACAAATGCTTAGCTGGACGAGTTGGTCTTGAGAAACTGGTTGAGGACGATGAGGCCTCCGTTGCTCGGCTCGAACCACCGACCGATACCCGTGCCTACTTTCGAGGGAAATGTCTTCAGAAGTTTGCTGACAGCATCGTTAGCGCCAACTGGGACTCAATAGTGTTTGATCTTGGGGCCGAGCCGCTTCGGCGTGTACCCATGCTGGAACCAAGTCGCGGTACGCTGGAACATGTTGGTGCGCTCATAGAGAGCAGCGACACGGTTGCCGACCTTCTGCGGCAGCTTGAGAGGTAGCCTCGGAGGCAAGTCATGGCTGAACGTGAGCAAATCAAAAAAACCTCGACCCGCTCAGACACCCAGAGCGTCGGACCAGAGGCAAAGAGTTCTGCGGGCCAGGAGCTAAAGGCCGAACTCGATGACCTTCTGGATGAAATCGACGAGGTATTAGAGACCAACGCCGAGGAGTTTGTCAAGAGCTATATCCAAAAGGGCGGACAGTAGGCGGTTTAGGTACTCCTAGTTGGAGTGCAAGTCCTGATTGAGTCCCTTCCAACTGGCCTTGTCTCTGGCCAAGGCCTGGACGGCTCCGGTTTGGGAATGGCGACGGAACAACAAGCCATCGGCACCGGAAATTTCGCGTGCGGCCACGATCTGTTCATCGGGAAGTTGCACCAGTGTTCCCGCGGTCAGATAGAGACCGGCCTCCACAATACATCGATCGCCTAAGGAGATGCCCAACCCGGAATTTGCTCCCAAGAGGCAGTCTTCACCGATGCGGATCGTTTCTTGACCGCCGCCAGACAATGTTCCCTGGATCGAGGCCCCTCCGCCGACGTCAGAGCCATTGCCAACCAGAACACCGGCCGAAATCCGGCCCTCCACCATTGAAGAACCTAGCGTTCCTGCATTGAAGTTGCAGAACCCCTCGTGCATGACCGTTGTGCCCTCAGCTAGGTGTGCGCCCAGACGCACCCGGTTGGCGTCCGCAATTCGAACCCCGGTCGGGACGACATAGTCCAACATGCGAGGGAACTTGTCGATCAGATGCACCTGAACCTCCTGACCTTCGGCCCGTAGGGCGAGGCGTGTTGCCTCGAAGTTCTCGACCTCGAAGGGTCCTTGGTTGGTCCAGACCACATTGGTCAAGACCCGGAAGATCCCCTCCATCGACATACCCAATGGCTGAACCTTACGGTGGGACAACAGGTGGAGACGTAGGTAGGCATCGATCGGGTCAGCTGGTGGATCTTGGAGGTTTCCAAGGAAGCACGCAACGAGTTGTCGTTTGCCCCCGGCAGCAGGACTCTTCGCCAGGCGGGCAAGTGCTCGCCAGGCCTCGAGGTTGGGGTGCTCCATGGCCATGTCTTCCGCCGGTGCAACGGTGTCAATGGCATCTTGGAGGGCGTCGCTGCTGAGTTGATAGGTGGCCGAACCCTCGCTGTGGCTAAGAACCGTTGCCAGCGCAGCGGCACAGAACCCTTGATCACCCAGGTTCACGACCGGGTAGGAGACATCGAGTATGGGTCCGCTCGGGCCAAGGGTCGCAATTCCAACGGCGAAGGCAACTGGCGCCTGATATCCGTCAATGGCTACCTCCAGAGCATTCTGAGCAGAATCGATGTCCTCCAATGAGGTATATGAGTTGGTCATACTGTCTCCTGATGTTGAAGTTGAATGCAATGCTCGCTCACCGGACATCGACGGATAAGGGCATCATGTTGGTAGGTCGGCCCAGGATCGTCCTGTCGCCGCTAGATTTGAAGGGTGACCTTACCGCTATTCAGCACTACCGACGATCCTGGGCCGAGCTTCACTGGTCTGCTCACGAAGATGGGTTTGGACCCGGCGTGGCGAATCAACCAGTCGATGGCCTCCACCGCTCACGCTGAGTTGGAGATTACTCATGGGACCACTGTTGTGGCCTGTCGATATGACGAGGGCGTGGTCATCGCGGGGGATAGAAGAGCCACTGCGGGCAATCTGATAAGTCATCGCTCCATGGAGAAAGTGTTTCCCGCCGATCGTTGGTCAGGGGTTGCCATTGCTGGAGCCGCCGGGCCGGCTTTGGAGATGGTCAAGATTTTCCAACTTCAGCTTGAGCACTACGAAAAGGTTGAGGGGCGGTCCTTGTCGCTGGAAGGCAAGGCCAATCAGCTTTCGCAGATGGTCCGGAACCATCTTCCGGCGGCTATGCAAGGCATGGCCGTCGTACCTCTATTTGCTGGCTGGGACCGAAGGAGAGATCGAGGGCGTCTCTTTGCCTACGATGTCACTGGAGGTCGCTACGAAGAGGACGACTATGTTGCTTCTGGATCGGGCAGCCTTCACGCCAAGACGGTGATCAAACTCGGTCATGGTGGCACGCTTGAACGGGATGAAACGGTGGCTTTGCTCATTCGGGCCTTGTTCACCGCAGCAGATGAAGATTCAGCCACGGGTGGGCCGGACAGTATGCGAGGCATCTATCCCATCGTGGCCACCATCTCAGCCGATGGTTACCAGGAGGTTGGTGAGCCTGAGATTGTCGAGCGGTTCGCCGACATTGTCGGAGAATTTAGCGATGAGGAGACCGGTTCATGAACATGCCGTTCTATGTAGCTCCCGAACAAGTCATGAAAGACCGAGCGGACTACGCCCAAAAGGGTATCGCTCGCGGTCGAAGCCTGGTGGCAGTTGAGTTCGAAGGTGGAGTGGTGATTTGTGCCGAGAACCCTTCGCGAAATCTCCGCAAGATATCTGAAATCTATGATCGGATCGCCTTCGCTGGGGTGGGCAAGTACAACGAGTATGACCAATTGCGGATGGCTGGCATCCGCCATGCAGATATGAAGGGGTTCACCTATAGTCGCGACGATGTTGATTCTCAGGCCCTAGCCAATCAATACGCCCAGATGCTCGGCCAGATTTTCACCCACGAAATGAAACCGCTTGAGGTCGAGATTCTGGTGGTTGCCATCGGCTTCGATCCCTCGGGAGATCGACTCTTTCACATTCGTTACGACGGTTCGGTTACCGATGAAGATGGTTTCGCTGCTCTGGGTGGGGAAGCCGAGTTGATCCGTAAACGCTTAGCCGAGGCGGATCTGGTGAGTCTGGACCTTCAGGGTGCAATCCGAGCGGCAACGCAGGCCCTTGCAGGTCCAGATCGAGAGCTCATCGCCGACGAACTTGAGGTAGCAATTCTTGACCGCTCCAAGACTGGACGCTGTTTCCGTCGACTTGAGAACAACGAAATTGACGCCGCCCTTTCCGCCCAAGATTCGTGATTGGTTGGCGCAATCCGACAATGGAGTTCCTCGTTGGGACAGGGGGCGTGAACTAGTTTGACATTTGTGCATCAACGGCGGATCTATGGGATCGAAACGGAGTACGGCGTCACCTGCACGCTTCGCGGCCAACGCCGCCTTAGCCCCGATGAGGTCGCCCGCTATCTTTTTCGCCGGGTGGTTTCTTGGGGCCGGTCATCCAACGTCTTTCTCGTCAATGGAGCCCGCCTCTACCTTGATGTTGGTTCACATCCTGAATACGCGACCGCAGAATGCGATTCGGTTGGGCAGGTAGTCATCCACGACAAGGCGGGTGAGCGTATTCTTGAACAACTCATTGATTCTGCCGAGGAACGTCTGGCCGACGAGGGCATTCGGGGAACCATCCACTTGTTCAAGAACAACACTGACTCCGCTGGAAACTCCTATGGCTGCCATGAAAACTACCTGACTATTCGAAATGACGATCTCAGCCACTACAACGAGGTTCTGATTCCATTTCTGGTCAGTCGCCAGATTTATGCTGGAGCTGGCAAGGTCTTGCAGACAGCGCGTGGTGCGATGTTCGTGATGGGTCAACGGGCCGAACACATTTGGGAAGGGGTCTCCTCAGCGACCACTCGGAGTAGGCCCATTATTAACACCCGTGACGAACCCCACGCTGATGCGGAGCATTTCCGCCGCCTTCATGTCATTGTCGGTGATTCCAACATGAGTGAGTACACCACCTACCTCAAGGTCGGAGCGATGGCGATCTTGCTCCGAATGGTTGAGGACCCATCCACGATTCTACGGGACATGACCCTAGAAAATCCCGTTCGTGCCATTCGTGAAATAAGCCATGACCTTACGATGGATCGAAAGGTTCGTCTCACCAACGGTCGAGAGGCGACCGCATATGAGATTCAGAGCGAGTTCCTCAGCCGGGCAATCCGTTACGCGGACACCAAAGGTCTTCCCGATGATGAGATGCGAGCCTTACAGATGTGGGAGTACGTGATGACCCATCTCAAGTCTGATCCGTTCAAGCTTGATCGGGAGCTTGATTGGGTCATGAAGTACAACCTGATCGAGGCCTACCGCGAGAGACACAATTTGAGCTTGGAGGATGCACGGGTTCAGCTCGTTGACCTTCAATATCACGAGATCCGGAGGGACCGCAGCCTGTTCTACCGTACCCAGGATCGGGACCTGGTCGAACGCACCTTGACCGATGAGGAGATGTTCAGCGCCATCGATACTCCGCCTCAAACGACACGAGCAAAGCTGCGGGGAGATTTCATCCGCCAAGCCAAGCAACGTAAGCGGGACTACACGGTGGACTGGGTCCATCTTAAACTCAACGATCAGGCCCAGCGAACCGTATTGTGCAAGGACCCATTCCGTTACGAAGATGAGCGGGTCGATAGGCTCATCGAGAGTTTGTAGATGGGCAGGAATCGATCTTGAGCAAGCTGGAGCGACTCCTCAACCTGACCGCTGTTTTGTTAGACACACCTCGGCCCCTTACTGCGGAAGATCTTCGACGAATGGTCGAGGGGTACCCACCCCCAGGGCCTTCCTTTCGGCGCGCCTTTGAGCGGGACAAAGACGACTTGCGTGAGCTAGGAATTCCCCTACGGGTCGAGCGAGTACCAGCGACGGATCCTCCGATTGACGGATATCGAATTCCTCCCGAGGAGTATTACTTGCCCGACCCGGGGCTCGAGCGGGATGAGCTAGCCGCCCTTCACCTGGCATCGATGGCCGTTCGACTCGACGGATTTGGAGAGCAAGAGGCTCTTTGGAAACTGGGCGGCTTTGATGGCCCGGAAACGGCGCCCATGGCCCAATCGGTGGCCAGCATTCCTGCGGACCCCAACCTGATTCCACTTTTTGGAGCTATCACGTCCAAGGGAGTCGTTACCTTCAGCTATCGAGAGGCCGTACGAAAGGTTGAACCTTGGCGGCTCGACTTTCTTCGGGGACGCTGGTACCTGACGGGTTGGGACCAGGGTCGAGGGGCCCAACGCCAGTACCGCCTCGATCGAATTCAGGGTGATGTCCAACTGAGTGAGAGCGCCCTTGTTGGAGAAGTTCGCCCATCTGGCCTTGCAACCGGACATCGGCGGGCGGCTTGGGAGTTGGGCGATGAGCCTCCTGTCATCGTTCGACTACTGGTTGATCGCCGTCTGGCTCCCAGTGCCGCTCACTACTTTGACGCTGAGATTGCCAGACAAGACGCGGACGAGGGCGTCATTTTCAGCGTTCCGGTGACTAATGAAGCGGCCTTTCGGTCGTTCGTCCTCGGGTTCTTGGAAAATGCTGAAGTCCTGGATCCGCCGGGGGTTCGAAGTCGAATCGCACAATGGTTGGCCGCTCTCATCGATGAGGAGGAGGGCCCATGACATTCTCCGCGCGCTCATCTGGCCGGCGACCCAAAACCGCCGGAGACCGGCTGCGCCGATTGCTGGCAATTGTGCCCTGGATTGTGGCAAACCCTGGTGTGGAGTTGGTTCAGGTGGCGAAGCGCTTCGGACTCAGCCAAGAAGAACTCATCGAAGACCTCAACGTTGTCTGGATGATTGGTCTGCCGCCTTACACGCCCGACGCCCTGGTCGAGGTGATCATGGAGGACGGCAAGGTTTGGATTCACTACGCAGAATTTTTTGCTCGACCCTTACGCCTGAGTGCAGCCCAAGGGCTTGCTCTTCTGGCATCAAGCGAAGGACTGTTGTCGGTACCAGGCAGCGATCCAGAAGGTCCGTTGGCCCGAGCATTGGCCAAGCTTGCTGGCGCCATGGGCATCGACCCCGACGAGGTCGTTGATGTCGAACTGGGAGCAGCTGAGGCCGGATTGCTCCATGAGCTTCGACATGCGGCAGATGAGAGGACGGAGGTTGAAATCGACTACTACTCTTATGGGAGAGACAGTCGCAGCACCAGGCGGATCGCTCCATGGAGGGTTCGCTCTACGGAGGGTGCTTGGTATGTCGAGGCATGGTGCCACCAGGCCAAGGATGAACGAGTCTTTCGGGTCGATCGGATTGCCGCCCTGACTCGAACTGGAGCCAGGAGCGACCACGGGCCAGCCGAAGAACTGTCCGACTCGTCAACCTTTCGTCCGCACCAGGACGACCCAACGGTCACACTGGCCTTGCAACCAGAGGCCCGATGGGTAGTCGAGGCCTATCCATGCACCGTGTTGGAGGAGGCCTCCGATGGTGTCATTCGGGTATCGATGGTCATTGCCGCCCTGCCTTGGCTCGAACGTTTGTTGTTGCGTCTTGGCCCGTTGGTCGAAGTGGTCGACGAAGGCGAACTTGCCGGCGCCCGACAGTTGGGAAAGAACGCGGCCCGGCGAGTCCTGAGGCGTTACGAGGATTCGTCATGCGCCTGAAACGGGCATCCCCCGACCCGTCGCCGGACTTAGAGGAGAACTTGCCGGATTCGGCGATTGACCCAGTTGCCGAAGTCGACGAGGGGCCATCCCGCCTACGCGGGCTAGTCGAATGGCTCTGGATTCTCTTAGGGGCCGTTCTTCTCGCCCTGGTGCTGCGGACCTATGTCATGCAGGGATATTGGACGACCTCGGGCTCAATGGAAGAAACCCTGCAGGTCAAAGATCGGGTTCTGGTGAACCGTTTGAGTTATCGGCTTCATGAGATTGGTCGTGGTGACATCGTGGTCTTTGAAAAGCCGTTGGGTGTTAGCTCCGACGCTGATGATCTCATCAAGCGGGTTATGGCCTTGGAAGGTGAGACCATTGAGGCCCGAAACAATGCCTTGTACATTGACGGCTTTCGAGTGTTTGAGAGCTATCTCGCACGGGGCGAGGTAGTACGAGACTTTGGGCCAGTGGTGGTCCCGCAGAACCAGGTGTTTGTGATGGGAGACAACCGGGACAACTCCTCTGATTCCCGTGCCTTTGGCCCCATCGATATCGAATCGATCGTTGGCCGTGCGACCGTGTTGTACTGGCCCCTAGGACGATTCGACTGGCTCTAGTCTGCTCCCCAGAAGCTCCGCAA
>JAJRXF010000139.1 GCA_024276425.1 Actinomycetes bacterium
AAAGGCAGAAGGATCACCAGGGGTAATGTGGTGAACTCCAAGCAGATCTTGTCCAAGCTGTGATGCCTTGCCGGGATCTAGGGTGGAGTAGACCTCGTGGGCCTCAAGCGCTGGAGGGATTCCACGAGGCCGCAATCGAGGACGAGGTTCCTCGCTGGTTCGAGAAGTATTCACACTGCGTAGTCGGCTTGGACGACCGGCAATATCGGGAGTGACCTGCGTCACGTGTACCTCAATTTCGTAATTCGGATAGGTTGGAAACGATAAATGTACAGCATTCGGACAAGGTTTGCGTAATACGGCTAGCTAGCGTGCGGAATGTGGCCTAACGTGGTGAACAGGGCCAAAGGTCCCAATCTGCTTCTTCGGGGGAGGAACACCTCATGTGTGAGACCGATGCTCATTCGCATATTCATGAGCCAGTTGATGCCGTGATGGAGCGACTCAACGATCCAGGCGTCGCCGCATCGCTGGTGACGTTGTTGGACAATGCGGAGCTGATGTCGACGCTCGTGCTTGGTCTCAGTGGATTCATGGAACGAGGAGACCTGATTCTCGATGCCGTGGCCGAGAGTGTCAACGACGTAAAAACCGCGGCCACCGAGGGCAACAACTCCTACCCCAGCATTCCAGAACTCACTAGGCTGGCCAAGCAAAGCCAAGAAGCGCTTCCCCTTCTTTCGTCGATTCTCGATTCGTCCATGGCCAGCCCAGAAACAGTCAAGTTGCTGGGCAGCATGACCGAAGCCGCTACCGAGGGAGTCGCTCGGGCACAAAGCGAGGGCACCCGGGTCAAGGGAGTGCGGGGCGCGATGAAGGCCCTGAAAGACCCGGATGTACAGCACGGCCTTGGGGTCATGTTGGAAATCGCCAAATCAATCGGCCAGAAGTACAACGCCCAAGCAAGTGCCCAAGTGAGCAAGGTCTAAAACAGGTGCACGAACTGTCCATCGCAACCAACATTGTTTCCGAGGTTGAGGCGGCAGCGCGAGCCCACAACGCGGCGGCAGTCTCCTCAGTGACCCTGGCTATTGGGCGCCTTTGCGGCGTCGTCCCCGGTGCGCTCCAATTTGGATTCGAGATAGTCCGGGAAGGCTCGCTGCTCGCACAGGCCGAACTGGTTATCGAAGAGGAGCCGGTTGTGGTGTGGTGCCCCGAGGGGAACCACACCGTCGAGTTGTCCGACATGGCGTTTCGTTGCCCCGAGCATGGTTGCCCAACCCCGGAGATTCTGTCGGGCAAGGGCATGGAGATTCTCCGCTTCGAAATCTCCAACTTTGCCGGTACCAGTGACATGAAGGAGGAGGTCACCCAATGACAACTCCCCGAGTAGTAGAGCTTCGCAAGAATGTAATGAATCGACATGATCGCAAGGCGGCCCTGCTTCGCCGCTATTTCCAATCGACTCAAACTTGTGTCATCAACCTGGTTTCTAGTCCTGGTACGGGCAAGACGGAGCTTCTCACCGAGATCCTTCGTTCCATGGTCGATCGGGGGATCGCCGCCGCCGCCTTGGTTGGAGACTGCGCGACGGATAATGACGCCAAACGACTGGAGACCAGTGCTGCTCCGGTCCGCCAGATCGTCACCGAGGGCTTGTGCCACCTCGAAGCGACCATGCTTGACGAACACGTTCAAGGCTGGGATCTCAATGGCATCGACTTCTTGTTCATCGAAAACGTCGGAAACCTCGTCTGTCCGTCGGCCTTTGATCTTGGAGAATCGCTGCGAGTGGTACTGCTCTCAGTCACGGAAGGCGAGGACAAGCCCCTCAAGTACCCACAAATGTTCAACTCGGCCGATTTCGCCCTTCTGACAAAGATGGATCTCGCTGGCCCCTGCGAATTCGATTTGGCCGCGGCCCGAGACAATATCGAAACCGTCAGTCCCGGAATGACCGTTCTGGAAACATCAGCCCGCAATCCGCAGAGCGTTCAAGCCGTCGTTGACCACATGGTCCAACTGCGACAGCTCGACCTCGGCTCACAATCGGTACCCACCGACTCGCTGTCAACCACCTAACAGCGTTTTACCACCCACGAAAAAGATCCACGCCTAACGACAAGGCAAAGAAAGGGAGAAACCAATGGCATCGGTGCTTTGGTTACATGGAGGAGCGTGTAGTGGCAACACGATGTCCTTCCTCAACGCGGAAGAACCCAACGTCGTCGACCTCATCGTCGACTTCGGGCTGGACCTCTTGTGGCATCCATCACTCGGAATGGAATTGGGAGACAACGCCCAGAAGATCTTCTGGGATTGTGTCAACGGTGAACGAGACCTGGACATTTTGGTTTTCGAGGGAACGGTGATCGAAGGACCGGACGGATCAGGCCGATTCAATATCTTCGCTGACCGTCCAATGAAAGATTGGGTCAACGACCTGGCCGCCGCCGCCAGCATTGTGGTTGCTATTGGTGACTGTGCTTGCTGGGGTGGAATCCCGGCCATGGCCCCCAATCCGACCGACTCAACCGGACTCCAGTTCCACAAACGAGACAAGGGTGGATTCCTCGGACCGGACTATGTGTCCAAGGCGGGTCTCCCGGTCATCAATATTCCCGGATGCCCGGCCCACCCCGACTGGATTACTCAAATTCTGGTCGCGCTCGCCAGCGGTCGGACTGCCGACATAGCGCTCGACGACCTGCATCGCCCACAAACTTTCTTCAAGACCTTCACCCAGACTGGCTGTACTCGAGTGCAGTTCTTTGAGTACAAGCAGTCAACCCTGAGTTTCGGGGAAGGGACACGAACAGGCTGTCTCTTTTATGAGTTTGGCTGCCGGGGCCCAATGACCCACTCGCCCTGCAACCGAATTCTCTGGAACCGTCAGAGTTCCAAGACCAGGGCTGGCATGCCCTGCCTTGGCTGTACCGAACCAGAGTTCCCATTCATGGACCTCGCTCCGGGAACCGTATTCAAGACCCAAAAAGTCAGTGGAGTCATCCCCAAGGAAGTACCAGAGGGAACTGATCACCTGACCTACATGGCTCATGCTGCCGCGGCCAAGGTTGCCGCTCCAGAGTGGTCCAAAGAAGACATGTTCGTCGTCTAGGAAACTGACGCAGAAAGGAATCAAGAGATGAGCACCATTGACCTGAACGTCAGTCCACTCGGTCGAGTTGAGGGAGACCTCGATGTCCGGGTAACGATTGATGATGGAGTTGTCAGTTCTGCCTGGACAACGGCAGGAATGTTCCGGGGATTCGAAATGATCCTCAAGGGTAAGGACCAGCAGGCGGGGCTCATTATGACCCCGAGGATCTGTGGCATTTGTGGAGGTAGCCACCTCTACAAGTCCGCCTACGCCCTGGATACTGCATGGCAAACTCATTTGCCTCCGAACGCCACCCTGATCCGTAATATCGCCCAGGCCTGTGAGACACTTCAGTCCATCCCGCGGTACTTCTACGCGCTGTTCGCTATAGATCTGATTACCAAGAACTACGCCAAGTCACAGCTGTATGAGGAGGCGGTCAAGCGGTTCGCTCCCTATGTTGGCGAGAGCTATCAGACCGGTGTCGTGCTTTCCGGCAAGCCGGTCGAGGTCTATGCCATGTTTGGTGGCCAGTGGCCCCACTCGAGCTTCATGGTCCCCGGCGGCGTGATGTGTGCACCGACTCTGGCCGAAGTCACT
>JAJRXF010000140.1 GCA_024276425.1 Actinomycetes bacterium
GCTGGTGTTGACCCTGCGGAATGACCGGCGGATCCTCACTAGTGGGGGTGGGATGGTTCGTAACGGTGACCGCTGGCAAGTCCTGGGATGGACCCAAGATGGTGGACTGAGGGTCGAAGGCACGAATGGCCAGGGCATCGCGGTGTTGCCGGAGGAATATTTAGATGCCGCGCATTTGGATTACGCCTATGCCACCACTGTGCACAAAGCCCAAGGAGTAACCGTAGATCATTCGATCACCATTGTGGATGGCGCAACGTCGGCTGATGGTCTCTATGTCGGCGGAACCAGGGGGAAGGAGTGCAACGAGTTTTTGGTGGTGTGCGAGCCAGATGTGACTGAGTACGGGACTATGGGTGAGGTTCCGTCACCAGAGCAGGTGATGGTGAGGGCGTTGGGTCGTGACACCAAGGAACGGACCGCGACGGAGTTGTTGCGGGAACGCGTTGATGCCCCAAACCTCGTGGAACAGTTGGACATGGGTTTCACTGGCGGGTCAGCACCGGTCGAACTAGCACCACCAATCGAGCCTGCTGGGGTTGAGTCAGCAGCATCCGTTGAGCGTGGGCCAGGGGCATCAGTAGTGCCGCTCGAGCCTGGACACCAGCCGACCAGCCAGCCAGTGCCTCCACAAGCGCCACCAGTGCCTTTGAACAAAACCCCGGTACCGGTGGCGGATCGCGGGGTTGGGCTCACTGAGCAAGTCGCCACCGCGGAGGCAACCCTCAACACAGCCCGCAACAGGGTGCGGGAAACCGAAGCGGCCCTGCAGGTCCTGAACACCGACCGGTACCAAGCCAATCAACGGGTCAAACAGCTCACCAGTGACATCGACACAGCCCGACAGGCTTTGGCCGAAGCCACCATCGAACTGGGTGAGCTCACCGCCAAGAATCCGGTCAGCCGGCTCCGTAACCGGGAACAAATCAATGCGTTAACCAACACCAAGGCCACAGCAGAGCACACCATCACAATCAATGAGCCACGCCTCACCAACGCAGTGCAGCAACTGGCTGAAGTGACTAATGAATCCAACACCCAGCGACAGGCAGTGGTAGATGCTGTAGCCCATCGTGATCAAGCCATCGCCGAGCTGAAAGAAGCTAGGGCCGAACGCCTGGCATACCTGATGGATTCGCCCAGCAGACCCCAGCCTGTTGGTCCACACCCGGTCCTAACCCCGGAGGCATTGGGGGAGCTATTCAACCAGCATGCGATGTTCACGGGCCGTCGAACCGAAGCAGTCAGTGATCTCGCACAAGCGAGGGCAAACCATGCTGAGATCACTCAGAAGATCCAGGGCTGGCAAACCGACGTCGACACCCTGGCAGTCGCTATCAAGGGCATGAATACTGAGAGTCTGGAACTCTCGGCCGGGCCGGTGTCCAGGGTTCGTAACCGGGCCCGGATCACTGAACTCGGTGAACTAGTTAAGCCAAAGGTCATGGAGAAACTTGGGTTGGAAGGCGACATCCTGGCCGCACAACCCGAGCTGAAAGCCGCCACCGAGTTACTGAATTTCTATGAAGGGTCAGTGGAACGCTCCACCCAAAAACTGGCTGGGATCGACAGCCAACTCGATGCAGATGCTGTGAATCGGGGACGCAATATTAGGGCCACGAACTGGGCACCAACCCAGGCTCTGGACAACCTGGGCGAACCGACCAGCAAGAACCTTGGGGCCTGGACCAAGGCTGCTGGCATCATCGAACAAACCGGGATAGTCCAGGGTGTGGCGGGACCTGGCAGCATCGCTCTTGGCCACGGCGTTGATCGGCAAACGCTGGCGATCAACCGGTTTGAACGGCAGCATTCACCAGTGATTGAACAAGGCCGTGGCATCGACTTCGGTGGTATCAGCCGCTGACCAAGGTCAAGGAAACCCCAGGGGCCCTAGAGAGGACTGGGCCTGGTGTGGGTGATTTCACTTAGGTGTGGGCATGAAGGTTGTTGTGGGACCTATAACAGTGGCGGGCGTTCTTGGCGGGGTTGGGTCCAGGTTTTCGGGTGACATGCCGATCCTTGTTCAAGAAGATTTGAATATCCGAAGGCGGTCGGTGATGTCCAACACCAACAACCACGAAACCAGTTTCGGGCTGATTAGTCGTTGCGCGGCCCGGATCACTGACATGGCCACCCAAATCCAACGCACCCACACAATGGGTGTTCCTCACGGTGAACACGACGAGCCCTGGACCCTCGGGTTTCATCAGATCGTTGACCGTATCTACATGCCAGTCATCCCTGCTGGTTATGCCAGGAAGGTGGCAGCCGTTTTCAAAGAATGCGACCACATCATGAACAACCGCCAGCCACCGGAGGGGGTTGATGAGACTGATTGGCTGATTGTTGGCGAGTACACGGCTTCGGGATCCCAAGCGATTTGTGAGTACCTCCACGTCCAACAAATCGAAATCCCGACAGGTATAGAGATAGAAACAACAGTGCCTGGGGTGTTCCCTTACGCCGAGGTAGCACCCCTGGTATCGGTCCAGGGAGTGGCCCGGCTGCTGAGGGCGGCACAAGCAGTCCAACAAGGCTGTGACCGGATGCTAGGTGTCCGGCCTTCAGAGGAAGACATCGAGATCATACGGATGATCGCCGCTGGTGTGAAGTTGATTGAGGTTGCCGGTTGTTTCGGGTATTCGGAGAGGTCGTTTCATCGGCGACTCAAACAGTTGTGGGAGGTCTTGGGTGTTAGCGGTTTAAAGGAGGCCCTCGTTCTTGGGGGGCGTCAAGGCTGGCTGTGAAACGTGAGCAGAAAAGTTGGCAGACGGCTGCCATGCGAATCGTCTAGGTTCGACGTAGACGCTGTTGCGGGCCGGGAGCAAGTACACGATTTCGATTTGTTAACCAAAAGGCCCCTTTATAAGGAGAAGATCATGTCAAAGATTGCAAAGAGTGTAGGGTCGGCAGCGATGATGTTGTCCCTGTTGGTATCCGTCGGCGTATCCCCAGCCAGCGCGGACAGTGGTACTCGAGTCTGCTACGGAACCAAGAGCGTGTATACGACCGTTTACGGTCCCAACAATCATTACCACAGGCACAACTCAAGTTCTACTTGGACCGGTGGCAGCGGGTGGCGCTACACCACTCGCGGATTCGGAACTCAATCTGCGAACTGGTTAGCCTTCGCTTCAGGCGCTTCTTCTACTGATACCGTATGGTCGGGATGTTGGCAGTAGGTCACCCCAGCTAAGCCTTTCATGAAACAGCTCGAAATAGCATTCAACAGGCATTCACCTTGGTGGTCTAGGTCCGGCTTGGCTTTAGCTTTGCTTGCGGCAGGTTGCACAGGTTCGGGTTCTGGAGAGGTCAACGATACGTCGCCAGGTGCGACCACCCAGCTTCTGACACCGCTTGAAGTCGGACAGCGTGTTGGGGCCTGCGTGGCCGATCAAGGCTTGCCAGTTGAGGTCTCCCCCGAAGGTGACGTTAACTTCGAGAGTGAGATCGAGGAGGAACACGCTTTGTTCGCCAAATATGCTGAAGCGTGCAATGATGAACTCATCAAACAGGGGCTAGTAGCAGCCGCAACCGGGACACCTGAGTTCTGGGAAGCGGAGTATGAACGGCTCCAAGCGGTGGCTGACTGTGTCAGGGCTGAGGGCTACGATGTTGATGATCCTCCCACACTTGCCGTGTATGTTGAGTCTCAGGGCGCCGCATGGCATCCATACAGTCAGGTCCAACCGCAGAGCCAAGCCGAAATTGATGAACTCAATGCAATTTGCCCTCAATAGGGCGATAGCAAAGGGAAAGCGGTGAAACTGCGACCGGCCGCCTGGATTCTGGCTTCCGCAGTGACTGGAGCTTCCGCTTACTGGGCTGTGAGTCGGGTCGTTGGTGTAGAATCTGATGTTACTCTTCCCGCGGAGCCGGTCACGGTAGTTGCGAGTGAAATGACCATTGGTCGTTCGATTGAACGTTTCGCTTCTCTCACGGCTGACAGTTCGATATTGGCACGTTTCTCGACATCGGGAACCATCACATCTGTGAGAGTAGAGCCGGGTTCGATTGTCGAACTCGGTAGCCCGATCTTGGAAGTGGACTACCGGATCGTGTCAATACTCGCTGGCCAACGACCTAGTATTCGAACAATGGAAGCCGGGATAGTTGGTCCCGACGTTGCACAGCTTCAAAGTTTCCTGATCGATGCCGGATACCTATCAGCGATCACTGAGCCAGACGGGCAGTTCGGATCTGCAACCACCCGAGCGGTCAAGCGTTGGCAAGAGGCTATTGGTCAACCAGTACCTGATGGGGTGGTTGAGTTCGGCGATGTTGTGTTCACCCCCGAGATATCCGATTCGTCGGTGGTGTCACCGAAGCTGCAGGTCGGCCAGAGCGTCGAGGTCGGTGTTCCGTTGCTTGTGGATGCTCGCCCTACGGTCTCTATCTCACTAAGCCTTGCCGAATCACAAGCGGAGCCCCTCCTTCTAGGAACCGAGGTCGTCTTGTCGCTTAACGGCGAATCCCTTGGTGGAGTGGTCGATGAGATCACCACAACTCTTGGCGGCCGGTTTGCATCCATCAGTCTGCAACCCGCTGTTGACCCTTGCGCCTTCGTCGACTGCAACACAGCCTCTGAAACAAACCCATTGGCCGTGCCTACAACAATCGTAGTGGAACCCGAAATCAGCGGGGTCGGAATCCCTCAGTCCGCTCTCACCGAAGATGACAGCGGGAATATCGGAGTACGCACTGATTCTGGAGACTTCATGACCGTGGTCGTTGTTGGTCAGGATCGCGGGATAGCAATCGTTGAAGGCATCGCCGCAGGTACTACCTTGCGCGTGGGATCATGACCGGAGTCCAACTATCCTTAACGGGTGGCACAGTCGCCTACAGACCACCACTTCTCACCAATCTAGATCTGGAGTGTCGTCCGGCTGCTACGACAGCAGTAACAGGTCCCTCAGGCTGTGGAAAGTCGACACTGCTCTACGTACTCGGGCTCTTCCTTAGACTTTCCGCTGGGTCATTGACCGTAAACGGGCAGGATGTGAAGGGTTGGTCCGACCAGAGGCGGTCGAGGTTCCGGGCGACGCAGGTCGGTTTCGTCTTTCAGGATGCCCGACTTGATCGCCGCCGTTCTGCAGTTGCCAACGTCACCGAGGCCTTAGAATACGCTGGCGTACCTTGGAGGGACCAGAAATCGATTGCACACTCGACGCTGGAGCGCCTCGGTCTCAACGCCATTGGTGATGACCGCTCTGCTCATCTCTCTGGCGGAGAGGCGCAGCGTGTGGGCCTTGCCCGAGCGGTGGCAAAGGGACCCGGCCTGATACTGGCAGACGAGCCGACAGGGAATCTTGACGAACGCAGTGCTTCAGTCGTCTTCGACGAGCTGGTCAGCCAAGCTGCAGCAGGAACCACCGTTCTCATCGTTACCCATGACCGCGATATCGCACGAGAGTGTGATGATTGGATCGACTTCGAGTGAGTTCCGCCCGCTCCTTCTTGTTTGAGTGCCTCCAGATACTGGCGGCCCAAAGAGTTCTGGGGTTTCTTATGTTGGGCCTTGGAACGATCGCTGCCGCCAGCATGATCTTGACAGTTGGAGAGGCCCAAGCCTCCCGTCGAGCAGTTCTTGGATCGATAGATAACACGGCGAACCGTCTGGTTGTCCTTACTGATGACAGCGGACAGGGTGGTATGCCCGCTGGTACAGCCCTCTCGATGGAGCGATCGGAATCTGTTGAGTGGGCCCTTGCCGTGAGCAAGCTTGAGGATGCCGCTCTAGCTCGGACCCATGCAGGCCCAATATCAGTGAGAACCTTCGATGGGCCACTTCCGGACTCAGTCGATTTAGTGTCGGGTCGGCTCCCTCTCAGTGGTGAGGCGATTATTGACAACGCTCTGTTGCAATCGTTTAACGTCGGGCCTTGGACGGCCATTGAATGGAACGGGTCTGCTTACCCGATCGTTGGCACATACACACTGGACTCCTCACTCAAACAGTTATCGGGGATTGGCTTGATCGCATCACCAACCCCCGAGCTGGTTGTCTCGAGGATTCTTGTGATGTTCCGCAGCCTGGCTGATGTCAGACTTGGTCAGGGCTTGGTTCTTGATCTCGCCAGACCGGAGCGAGTAGAGGAGATTTCGATCTCATCGAACTTGCAAGCCTTCGCCCTGCAAGTGGAGATTGCACAAGAACTTGAGCGTTCACGCCGCCGTCAAGCTTTGCAAGTCCTGGTCGCAATGACTGTCGTTACTTTATTTGTAGCCCTTGCTCTAGTGCTAGTCCAGCGAGAGTATTTCGGTTTGAAACGATCACTTGGCGCAAGTAGGTCGCGCTTGACTGCCCTCATAGTTGCATCTTCTGCCATTGCCCCTGGATTTGGGGCTCTGCTCGGATCCATAGCGGCGGTATTGTCTCAAGGGGAACGGGCCTCTACAGGGATCGAACCTAGCTTTGTCTTAGCGACCGTGGTCACTATCGTAGCTTCGTCTGTTCTCGGAGCAGTCCCGCCAGCGATTGCTGCTGGCCTCCGTGATCCGATATATGTGCTAAGAACCCTGTGATGCCTTTGTGTGTGAGCTGCTGGTCCGCTTGCCCGACGGTAGCATTGAAGGTATCGACCGCAGTAAACGGCCATTTCTGTGCGATAACTCTCTCGGGCGGAAACCCAGAACCCGCTGAAACTGCGGCCGCTGTCACACCCCCCAGGTACGGTGAAGGTACGCGTTTAGTGCGATAAGTAGCCCGCACGGTTGGTACCGAGGAGTCTTTGACTGTGGCCACCATCACCCACCTACACACCCACTCCCCCGACGGTCCGTCCCGGGCGTCGTCGCGCCTCGAACTTTTCGCTCTCACCCGCACCTATTTGGATGCTGTGGACCTGGCTGCCACCACCCGGGCAGTGTATGACACCACCTTAGAGAAACTGGTTGAGGACCTCGACGGTGATGCTCCCGTCACGAGTGTCACCCGCAGCCAACTGCGCCGTCATCTCGATGACCGTTACGGGGCGCTCGCGCCGGGGCAGCCCTGGTTGTCCGGTTCTGCCTCGCGGATGCTTGTAGGCGGGTGATCAATGTTGATGCCGGTAGATGACCGTGGCGGATCGTCGCCGCGATCTTGTTGATGTTGTCCCATTCATCAATAATCAACTGCGGATCAATCGTGTGTCGTAACTGGCCAGCAGACACCCCACCGGTCTGGGTGTCAGGCATGCGCCACAAGCGTTGAGCGCCAATGTCTGTGATCCTGGGTGAGAACGTCACCCCGCACAGGTTGAACAAGCCAAATACCAGGTCGGTGTACCCGGCAGTATCAGTGGTGTGTTCCTCAATTTCCAGGCCGTGCTCGTTGTCGAAGATCGCGTCAAGCACATAGGTCGCTTCTCGCAAAGTGGTTGGGATCAGTGACGTTCCGAACTGGGTATGGCGATCAGATGTCCACGTGTAAATCGTGGCTCCTGTGCCAGTGAAGTACTTGCTCATATGCCTAGCCCTCGGTGTTTTGACCCGTACAGGGAACCGCTGCCCGTCAGAAGAAGACAGGGTGCCGCTGCCCCAATGATCAGCCAAGGGCAAACAATGCTGGTATCGAATGATCCGGCTGCTGGCCTTGTGAACGGTGTCGGATCGTAGATACCAGTTCGCTGTCCACTCCAACTGCTCAGGGCTGAAACCAGCGAACCTCGCTACCCGGGCAGTCCCAATGTTGCATCCAATGGCGATCAGGGTGGCCAACAGTTTCTCCCTCTGATCCTCACCTCGGGGTTTCGCGTGGTCAACATGATGGAAATCGTTGAGGAACCCGCACCAAGAATCGACTTCGACCAATAGATCAACGACTGATACCAGTGGGAGGGTGGCAACAAGTTCGTCGTGTAAAGCATCGAACTCGGGGTCATCATCGAGCGGGTCCAGTGACGGGTTCACTATCCCGCCGTTCTCAATCCTGGCGTAGGTATCGGTGTTGATCACCTCATCTAGGCGTGATGGAAATGGAGGATCTGACGACTTACTTCAGTGGGCTCCTTGATGAGGAAATGACAGGAGAAGAACCTCCCGATTTCTCCTTCATCGTCGAAGAGGAGATTGCATTGGCGGAGAGCTACGAGGCCTGTGAACTGGACCTTAACAGCCGATCGGTCATTTACGAAAATATCCTAAGAGAGCATGAATGGGCTTGGTTTGAGGAGAACCAAGCCCGAGTAGATGCTGTTGTTCTTTCTGCAGTAGATTAGGTGGATCCGACGGTTTGGAATGGTCGATGTTAAGAGTAATTAGTACTCGCCATGGAAAGATCCTTCTTGGTGCCTGGCTTGTCCTGGGGTTGACTGGGGCAATTCGGGTGGCCTACCCCAATGGTCAGTTTGAGCGGTTCTGGTTCACTGGAGTCGTTCTAGTCGGGTCGGCTGGAGTGTCGAGGCTAATGATCTCAGGAGTCAGAGTCAGCAACGATGTGATCGTCATTCAACGACCGTTGACGCGTGCAACGTTTGCTACAAACGAATTCAATACATTCGGATTCGAGAGGGTGGGAGTGCGTGGCTATCGACTGACTGTTACTAGGGCTGACGGACGGCGCTATCCAACCGATCTATTCTTTGCTCGACCGCACCTGGAGCCGAAACTGGTCAATCCGTTTCTGGACCTAACTACTCAAGATCGTGCAGTCCAACCGTAAAGTTGGGGTAGGTGTAGAAGTAGATTACTGCTGTGTTCAGGACCGCTTGTAGAGCACTGGAGTTCTGCCGCGAAGGTCGTGGTCCGGGTCGGTGCCTGCTGTGATGCGGTGAGTGTCAATAGCAGATTGCCGGTTTTGTTGATGGAATATGCTTAACTATTCAGCCTTGATCGACGGCGGATTGATCCATACTCGACTCGGTTGAACTGGCGGACGAGGACGCCCAAATCCAAACCTCTCCGGATGCTGGTACCACAGAACTAGGGCTTCTGGTAGATGATTGAGCCTGCTTATCTGGAGGTTGTTCATGTTGGTTTCGAGTCCTAGTCAGGCCGAGTACATGGCCCGAATTCGGTGTGTGGATCGGGAGCGTTGTCTGGTTGTTCCGGTTGATGTTGGCAAGCGATCCGCGATGGCGTTGGTGGCTGATCATTGCCATGAGGTGGTGGTTGATCCGTTCACGTTCGATCTGAATGAAACCGGTGTCTTGGAGTTGTTGGCCAAAGCCGATTCGTTTGCTGAGTTCGTGGGTGCAGGCAGCGTCCGGTTCGGCATCGAGTCGGCTGGTCACTATCACCGTGGTCTGGTTACCAGACTCGACACGGCCGGCCGAGATGTGGTCGAGTTGAACCCGGCGATCGTGAAAGACGCTCGAGGGCGCATTGGTGCGAGACGTGTCAAGACCGATGTTCAGGATTGCCTCGCCATGGCTGAAGTGGGGGTTGCCTGAGTAACGGTGCCAAATCGGACATCTGAGTTTCCACTAACGAGGATCCCCCCTCCCTGCCGAGGCTGCTACCGGCACGCAAAGCGGACTTCCACGGGATCAAAACTTGTTCGTCTAAGAATCATTAGTAGAAGCCCAGGACCGTTGGACTTCTACTAACGTGTCGAGATCGGTGACTTAACTATCGATTTGTGCTTCCACTAACAAGGAACGGTCATGGCGAGTAGCCCGAAGGCATCCAAGGTGAAGCCGATCAAGGAGGCTGCTGTTCTGGCGGCGTATGTCTCGTGGCTGGATCGTCAGCCATTGGCGGATAGGACCCGTGACGCCTACCGTGCCCAAGTCAATCGGTTCCTTGAATGGTTGTCGACTGCGGGGCATGGCACTGCCGCTCTGGTGGAGCCATCGGTCCGGGACTGGGCTGTACGTGAGTACAAACAGGCCGTCAAAGCGAAGGGCTGGTAGCCCTCGTCGGTGAATCAGGCTCTGGCCTCCATCGACAATTTCTATCGATCGTTAGGAATGTCACGACCCGAGGTTGCCCGGGAGGATCTGGCTCAGGTCGCTCCTCGATCGTTGGAGACAGATGAACAGCGTCGGTTCTTGCGGGCAGTGCAAGTCACGCCCGCGGCTCGTGACCGAGCGATTGCTCTTCTATTCTTCTATACAGGTCTACGCCTCGCCGAGTTGACGAATCTCGCTTCGGACGATGTCGCTGTGTCAGCGCGCCGTGGCCGGGTGACGGTTCGTTCCGGCAAAGGCGACATGTACCGCGAGGTACCGCTCAACAGTGTCTGTCGAGAGGCAATGTCTGACTGGACGCTCGACCGCGCTGACCAGGTCAGTCATCGTCAGGTTGAGACGACGGCGGCGTGGTGGTTGTCTCGCACTGGTTCACAACTGACTGCCCGGGCAATCGACATGGTGGTCCGGCGGATAGCCAAGGACGCGCGCCTGTCGTTGTCAGCACATGTGCTGCGCCACACCTGTCTCACAAATCTGATCCGCTCGGGTGCCGACATTGTCTTGGTTGCCGAGATCGCTGGCCACAAACGACTCGATATAACCCGGCGTTACAGCCTGCCATCAGAAGCAGACCTGGACGCGGCGGTTGAGGCGATTGTTGTTCTCGACTAGACAACTTCAACGACGGTTTAGGGGGTAAGACGGTGCCACCTCGCACGATGTCACAAGCAGAAGTCGAGCGGCTAACGACGTGGCCTGCGGAGATACCTCGCAGTGACTTGAGCGCCTTCTTTCACCTAGCTGACGAAGACCTTCGATGGTTACGCCGTCACATGGTCGCCGCAAACAGGGTCGGCTTGGCAGCACAACTATGTGCGCTGCGCTATCTGGGTGCGGTCCCCAGCTGTTCGACATGCGCAGCTGCTGTCTGCCAATTGGGACAGTCATCGAAGTACCGCAAATTCGAGCCCCACAGCTCAGGCCACCTCGGCCAGGCGATGAGCCTTGCGAACTCGGTTGTGCTCCGCCATGGCCACGACGCTGCCGTTGGCCATCGTTACAACGATGTTGACCCGCTTGCCAGGCTTCGGGTGCTCCTCACGAAATTCTAGAACTCCACGGTCCTCGCGGCCTGGAACGAAGTGGGCCGATCCGACAATGCCATGCTGCTCAACCATGTTATTGGTGTACTCCAGTGACGCACGCGCCCCCTCGGGGCCCTGTCAACTGGGAGTAGTACGCCACCAAAACCAACCCTGTGGCCGACCCGTCCAGACCATGTCCTCGGCGATCAGACCGACGAAAGGCGCCAGCTCCCCATCGTTGAGACTCGCAATCGCTGTCTCCAACCTATCGATATCAGCCTGATCCATATCTCAACCATCCTACTTGCAGCACGTCGGGTCAACCATTCGGTGCTGGCACAGTCCGTTCTGCTACGCGCAGTCGATTGCCATCGGGATCCGTGAGCTTCACCTCACGCCCCCAGGGCTGATCGTGAACTTCTTCTCCGAACTCGCTCGCAACCCGATCCACGTCATCCACCCAGAAGTACGCCAGCGATCCCGGCCGGGCATCCCCCTCATGCTCCGAGAGATGAAGTTCGATGCCTCCTCTGTCCAGGAAGACATACAACGGAAAGCCCGGCTCGAAACGATGCTCGCCCACCACCTCGAAGCCAAGGCGGTTGTACCAACGAGCCGTAGCGGCCGCGTCATCAGCACGAAAGATCGGAATCAGTTTCTCCGTCACGACGCCAGTCTACGGCTATCGCCCGAACGGCGCTTGACCCAGCGCTATATCGGCAGCTTGAGAAGCTGGACAGCGCCACCTCGGCCTAGCGTCGGAACCGCTCGGTGTTGCGCTCGTTCAGGAACCGAACGTTTTCTGACACCTAGCCTGCTCAGGTCAATTCAAACATTTTTGCTGTTCAGAAAAGGGTGTCAGAAACCCCGAGTGTTCAAAAACGATCGCCACCCGTTTTCTGTACTGTGCGGAGATGAGCATGTCGAAGAGCGCCTCCTCAAACCTCCAAACAGAACCCGCAGTGCCGACTGGAGCACTTATTGGCTACGCCCGAGTCAGCACTCGTGACCAGAACCTCGACCGCCAAACCGACGCACTCACCGAAGCTGGCTGCCTCAGGATCTTCGCTGACAAGAAATCCGGCAAGAGCGCCGCACGACCCGAGCTGGACAAGGCCCTGGATTTCATGCGACCCGGCGACACGTTGGTGGTCACCAGCCTGGACCGGCTCTCACGCTCGTTGCAGGACCTGATCTCACTGGTCTCTGATCTCCGTGAACGCGGTGTCGGATTCCAATCACTGCATGAACAGCTGGACACGACCACCCCAGGTGGACGTTTGATCTTCCACGTGTTCGCGGCGTTGGCTGAGTTCATTCGAGAACTAATTGTGGAGGGCACGCGTGAAGGACTCGATGCTGCACGTGCGCGTGGTCGAGTTGGTGGACGGCCACCGGTGATGACACCAGAGAAGATCGCTGCAGCTGCAGCGCTGCTTCCAGACAACAGCATCTCAGCAATCGCGAGGATGGTCGGTGTAAGCCGGGGCACGATCTACGCCCACATGGACGCCATCAATGAAGCTGCGCCCAGCTAAGAAATCCCAGCGGTCAGAACTCGGCTTGAGCAATGCGAACACCACTGTCTCGAGCCCTTAGCGCCGGATCCTGTTCCAATGTTCCCCGAACCCCATACCAGCCATTACGTTGTGCCCGGTAGCGGCGATCGACGCCTGGTTGACCGCCGCTGAGATTACCGAAGGCCCCGTGTTTCGCCGGGTGCGACGTTGGGACAAAGTCGGGACCCAAGCCCTGACTCCTCAATCGTTTTCGCTTCTGTTGAAGCAAGCATGCGTGACGGTTGGGATACCCCCAGACCGGATATCGGGGCATTCAATCCGGGCCGGGCACCTGACCGAAGCAGCCCGAAACGGAGCCCCCGACCGGGCAATCATGTACCAAGCCGGACACAAATCAATGGAAACCACTCACGGCTACATCCGGCCCGGCACCGTGTTCCGCAGCAACTCAGCCAACTACCTCGGCCTCGACAATTTCAACGAACCTGAAACCAACAATGAAGACACCGGTACCGAGTAGTCGTCATCCTGAGCGTCACTCTGACAGAATCAGACGTGCTCATCAAGAGCTTTCGGCCTTCACAAGTGCCACCAGTCTGGATGTGGACGGTATGAGCGAACTCGCTGCCCTCTCCCGAGGCCTGAGATATTGCCGACAAGGCACTTAAGGACCAAAACCCGAATGATCGGCACCGGCGGCTACACGCTCACGGGGGTCCCCACCATTGACTAGACGGACGAACCAACCGCCGAGCAGTCACCCGAAGAACGCAGCAGTGATACGGCTACTCACACGAAATTGATTCATCGGTCGGAATGAACTGCTGAGGCTCATAGGTGGTCTTCCGAGCCGCCAAGTGATTGATCTCTATCTGAGCCTGCGCCGAATCCAAAGCCTCAGAGGCCTTCGCCCTATCAAATGAGTACGAAGTAACGAAAACGTTGTAGCCATCCAACAAGGAGTAGGCGATCACAGAATCCTCCCGACAAAGCACTCGGCGACTCGTTCCACCGGACCGGATAGCCACCGGGATGCCGCCTGAATCCACCACCACCTGCTCCAGAACCAAGACCAGCTCCCGGAAATCGATCTCGGGACCAACATCAATGAAGAACCGGTAGATCCCTGGGGCCGGATTGTTCTGATTCGCGTCAGTAGACACCGCCCCCTCATTTTCCTGAACCCTCACGATTTCCCAACCATCTGGCAAGACAATGGAATCCATGGCCGCCACTGCCCCCTCATGAATCTCATCACGAAGCGCTGACTGCTCAGCCGAAGGACCACCACCAAAACCACAACCGGACACCAACAGCAGTCCGCCAACAAGGAGTAGCCCAGGAACTCTCATACCTCACCTATCGACAACCACACCCAAGAAACTGAAGTCGCCAAAGGAACCCACCATTGCCTCAACTAACTCTCGCATTGGTGAACTTCTTCACCAACACAAGAATCGGCCTTCGGGCCGCCCCACAACCGGTCATGACCTGGACCTCCATCCAGTGTGTCAACCCCATTGCCGCCATAGAGATCGTCATCACCGCCAGACCCTGAAAGATCATCCCGACCACGGCCACCCCGCAGAACATCTGCGCCCTTTCCACCAACGAGAGTGTCCCCACCGCGGCCACCCCGCAGAACATCTGGGCCTTTGCCGCCACTGAGAACGTCTGCACCTCGGCGTCCCCACAAAATATCGGCCCCATCGTTTCCGTTGAGAACATCGTCACCTGAGCCTCCTTACAGCTCATCGCGACCATCGCCCCCGTTCAAAGTGTCGCTACCCCGACGCCCGTACAACACGTCATGGCCTTTGCCGCCAAACAGTTCGTCAGAGCCTCGCCCGGCGAACAATACATCTGGTCCGGCCTGTCCTTCCAGAACATCGTTACCGCGGCCCCCATGAAGCCGGTCAGCACCAGCACCGCCCCGCAAAGAGTCATGACCGCGGCCGCCCTGTCCCAGGGCATTCAGCACAACGTCTTTCGTGTTCTCCCACGCTGCGCCATCGAGCAAGGCGACACGCGGGTCTGTCCACAGGTACTCCACCACCACGTGAGGGACATCCAAAGGATCCACAAGAAACGTACCGAGATAGCGAACTGTCACCAGCTGTGATGCGAAGCCCAGCCGCATGTGGTCGCCTCGATGTTTGGCCACCAACTCCAGATCGGCGTCGTCCAGAAAGAACAACCGGTCCAAATCGTCCTGCGAAGGAGGACCGTCATATCGGCCAAAACCTGCCGCATCCTCATCGCTCAGGAACTCAATCGGCATGGACAGTAACGCTAGGACATCCGGGCCGACCCCGCTCAGCTACCTCAATCGAGCGTCAATGAGCCCTTACCGCTGGATCATGTTCCATTGTTCCCCGAACCCCTGGACACGTTGGGCCTCAGCCAAACCCAACAAGAGGCATTCCTCGGCGGTACAGCGAGGCGGGTTTTTGGACTGCCCTAGTTCAGAGGGCGATGCCCTCTTCCCTCAGGAAGGCATTCAGTGCGGCTTTGTCGTGGCGCTCGCCTTCAGCGAAGCGCTTGATGATAAGTGCACACGCAAGTCCAAAGGTGCCGCCGGCATAAATCTTAGGGCGGGTGGCATTGATGACCAGACACCACGGTGGCACGATCCCTCGACTCACTTCCTCGCCTGAATCAGCATCGATTACGGGTATCGAAGGATTCAGAATCACTCCAGCCCCAAGCATCGCGCCTTGTCCAACCCTTGCGCCCTCGGTCACCATGCACCGACTTCCGATAAACGCATCGTCTTCAATGATGACAGGTGCAGCCTGTGGAGGTTCAAGCACTCCGCCGAGGCCAACACCGCCCGAGATATGAACATTACGCCCCACCTGTGCACACGAACCAACGGTCGCCCAAGTGTCAATCATGGTCCCGGATCCGATCCGCGCTCCGATATTCACGAAGCTCGGCATCAGAATCGCGCCTGCTTCAATGAAGGAACCCCAGCGGACGATTGCACCGGGAACAACACGGACTCCAGCGGTTTCGAACCCGGACTTGAGCGGCACCTTGTCGTAGCTCTGGAGCGGCCCGACTTCTTGATGTGTGTTTGAACTAACCGAAAAGTAAAGCAAGATTGCCTGCTTCAACCATTCGTGTACCACGATGTCATCGTTGGCGACTTCGGCGACTCGCGCCTCGCCGCTATCGAGAAGCTCGATGGCAGCGGTGACTTCCCGCTGTTCGTCTGAGCTGAAAGAAGCAGCTTCCTTTCGGCGATCCCACAGGTTGACGATCTTTTGAGGGAGGTCATCGTGCACAACAAAATTGTACATCGCCGATTGATGATTTCGAGAAGAGCACGTGAGGTCTGGTCCCACCGGGACCTTTGACACTTCCGGCCACCGGAACCGCCCACTACGGTCCCGCGATGGGTCCATCAGAAACCGGTGACCAAGTAAGAATTGTGTCCATCGTTACAGCCTCCGGCTGTCACCTCTGTGAGATGGCTAAGGACGTGGTGGCCGAGGTCGGGCTCGACCACAATCTCGAGGTGCGGCTCATTGATCTGATGTCTGAGGAGGGCAAGGCCCTGGCCCGGGTCCATCGCATGCCCTTCCCTCCCCTGGTGATGATTGACGGTCAGGTTTTTGGTCACGGGCGACTGTCGGCCAAGAAACTTCGCCGCTTCCTCCAAGAAAGCTACCGACCAGTTCAAGAGAGGCTCTGAGATGGGCGGCCTGTTCCTTGGTGGCTCCCTCACCGCGGCATTCTTCGCTGGGGTCATCGCTCTGTTTGCTCCATGCTGCATCGTCTTCATGTTCCCGTCCTATTTATCGGTGGCGGTCAAAAACCGGCGACGAAAGCTCATCCCGCTCACCTTCGTCTTTGCCGCTGGCATCTCGCTTGTGCTTCTACCAGTAACCCTTGGAGTGAGCACGCTGTCACGGTCTCTCTTGCGCTTCCACGGTCCCCTGTATGCCGTTGGGGGAAGCTTGCTTTTGGTGTTGGCGATTCTGGCGGTCACCGGTAAGACATGGATGCTCCCCATGATGCGCCAGGCTCCGGATGTGAGCCGTACTGATGCCGGAAGCGTGTTCGCCCTTGGCGTATTTTCCGGTGCCGCAAGTGCGTGCTGTGCCCCGGTACTAGCTGGGGTGGTGACTCTGTCAGCCGTTTCCCCCAGCTTGTTGCAGAGCACGGCAATGGGATTTGCCTACGTCTTTGGCATGGTGTTCCCGCTGGTCATACTGACCGCATTCTGGGACCGGGCGGGTTTGGCTGATCGACCGGGTCTTCGGGGGCGGATCATACGTTGGCGGCTCGGCCCCAAACAGTTCACAACCAATACTTTTGACCTGGTAGCAGCAGCCATGTTCTCGGTCATGGGCATCCTGCTCTGGGTCATCGCCATCACCGGCGCCTCGGTTGCCACCAGCTTTCAGGATGGCATGGCGGTTTGGCTTCAAGACAGCTTCAAACCGGTCATTGACCTGCTCGAACCGATTCCCGACCCGGTCATCGGTCTGACACTCGTGGCAATCGCCCTTAGTGCCGTCTTCTTTACTCGTTCCACCCAGTCCTTGGACAACCACTCGCAAGGGAGTCATTGTGATGACGAACCAGAAACCCAAGAAGAAGAACCAGCAACTCAAGAAGAACCAGCGACCCAAGAAGAACCAGCCCCATCGGCCTAAGGAGGCACGCTCCCCCTGGCCATGGATCGGGATGCTGATCCCGTTGGTGGCAATCGGCGCGCTGATGGTTTTCGGGTCAGGTGATGACTCGGCGGATGTTTCGGCCACGGCCACAGCCACGCTATTCGAGTTGCCGACCAGCAAAGGCACAACGGCCTCCTTGGAACAGGCCCTGTCTGAGTCCGACGTCTTGTTGTACTTCTCGATGGGTGTCGGGTGTGACGGATGTTTCGCTCAGATTCCCGAGGTGGCTGACGCACTGAGGGCCCGTGACATCACCCTTATGCCGGTAATGGTCCAAGATGGCGAACTTGTCAACTCGGTTGCTCAGTCATGGGGAATAGACGAGCCGATTCTGATTGACGCCGACCTTTCGGTGTCCGAGGCCTACGGAATGCTCGGCATTAGTGGTCACACCGACCGTCCATTTCACAGCATCGCGCTCATCAAGCAGGACAGAACCGTCGCCTTGGTCAAGCACTACAACACGATGTTCGTTGAGGTGGCCGACATGATGAACGATATTTCCTTGGCCGGATAGGGTCGAGGTTCAAAGCACCTCGGGGCGCCCGCTGACGAACGCGTCTACTGGCCCTCCCTTTCCTCATTGTTGCCAGACTCTGGGAGGCAAAGGATGTCCAGAAGCCGTTGAATATGCCCGACCGGGATTCCAACGGCGATAAAGGAACTATCACGACGACTAGTCACGACCTCGGTCCAGGAGCGATAACGGCGTTCGTGGCGCCTGCGGATTTCGCCTCGGTTGGCGTAGAAGATGTCCTTGCGTAGGGCGTGGATTGCTTCACCATTGTTGAGTTGGCGGTCCGCAAACTGAGGTCATCCTCATGTTAATTTGAATTAGCATTCATGTTCGGATATGTTTGGTGAACGCTTACTGAGGAGACCAGAAGATGCCCGAGAACGCCCCCATTCAATCCGTTGGCCTGCACCACGTTGCCTTCACAACCAAGGACATCGAGGCTACGTATGACTTCTATGCCAACAAGCTTGGTATGCCTCTGATTCATGCCGAGAATCATCTCCGTGGAGATGGGCACTTTCGCCACTTCTTTTTTGGGCTCGGAAACGGGGAGGCGCTCGGTTTCTTCGCCCTGGACAATGTCGACGAAGATCCGGATTTCAAAACCGAGATCTCGACTGGTCTCGGTCTCCCCATTTGGGCCAATCACCTTGCCTTCAAGCTTGACACGCTCGAACAGCTAACAGCCAAGACCGCAGAGCTTCACGCCAACGGTTTAGATGAGATCCTGGAGATTGATCACGGCTGGTGTACCTCAATCTACATCAATGACCCAAACGGGATCATGGTCGAGTACTGCGTAACCACCGATCAAGAAGAGTTCGATCAGACCGAAGAAGAAGCCCTTCGACTTCTTCGTTTGCCGGTGGAAGAGTTTGAGGACGCCAGCCGAAAAGACGACGTGTCTGTGTCCGTTTGATGCCCCGCTCGGCAAACGCCGTCGCCACAAGCCCAGGCGAACTGCCCGCTGACGGCACACTGTTGACGGCCCGTGGGGTTCGAAGTCGTGAAGCCTTGCTTGACGCGGCCCGCCACGTGTTTGGCGCCAAGGGCTACGCCAACACAACGATCGCTGATATCACCTCCCAGGCCGATAAGGCCCTTGGCACGTTCTATACCTACTTCCCCAATAAGGAAGCGGTGCTGGAGCACATGGCCATCGAGTTCAAGACCGACATGGAAAGTCGAATCGGCTCAATCGATGTCCTCAGCGGCAACCGGTATGACCTCATTCACGCACTCAGCTCGGCCTATTGGACAAACTGCCGGGACCATCGAGCCGAATTGGCTGCCATCTTCCAGGCCTCCATGCTCGATGAGCGATTTGCCGCTCGCTGGCGAGAGATCCGGGCCGATGCCAGGGTGCAGATGACCGCCACCATCAGTGGAGTGGCCGCGGCGGGTATCGCCTCCAACCCCGAACCGGAGGCCACGGCATCGGCCCTTGGTTCGATGATGGACTATTTCTGTTATGTGTGGCTGATTGAAGGCGGCGAACTTGGCCAACCCTCGATCGGTGATCAGGTCGCAATCGAAGCCATGGCCAGAGTCCTGTACCGAACCATCTTTGCCACCTCCGAACTCAATCAAAGCGAGAACGCGACATGATCGAACGCCAATTTATCTCCCTCCCCTCTCCCACCGCCAAACGAAACGGTGCCGGGTTCCAGCCGACCCAAGGCCTCTACCACTTCGCCTCTGGTACCAAGCCTCGGACCGCCATCATTGCCTCCCACTACAACGTGGACTTCTCCGAGCATTACATGGCGGAGTTCATGGCGGAGCGAGGCTTCGGTTTCCTGGGTTGGAACACTCGATTTCGCGGAGCCGAATCACGTTTCGCCCTCGATCATGCCCTGATTGATATCGGAGTCGGTGTTCGCTGGCTTCGTGAAGTAGCCGGAGTCGAAAGGGTTGTCCTGCTCGGCAATTCGGGAGGCGGTTCCTTGCTCGCTGCCTACCAGTCACAAGCAGTCGAACCCAATCTGGCTCCCCTCCTGGGCCGCCCTCCGGCCGAGGAAGCCTCAGCCCTGTTGCCGGGGGATCTCTATGTGTCCTCCATTGCTCACCCCGGGCGGCCCGAAGTCCTGACCGGTTGGATCGATCCCTCCGTGGTTGATGAGAACGATCCTCTGTCAGTCGACCCAGAACTGGACATGTATAACCCTGAGAACGGCCCCCCGTACTCACCCGAGTTCATGGAGCGCTACCGGGCCGCTCAGGTGGCTCGCAATGACCGCATCACCGACTGGGCCCTGAAAGAGATGGAGCGACTACAAGATGGTGGGGCCTATGACCGCAACTTCACCATGCATCGCAGTTGGGCCGACCCGCGCTTCCTCGATGCCAGTCTTGACCCGAGCGATCGCGAGATCGGGCGTTGTTATGCCGGCGATCCCAAGTTCGCCAACTACACCCCCTTCGGCATCGGCGCCACCAATACCGTTCGCAGTTGGCTGTCGATGTGGAGCTTGAAGGAATCTCCATGCCGAGGCGAGGCGCACCTTGCGCGGATCACGGTACCTGCCCTAGTGGTGCAAAGTACCGGGGACACCGGGGTGTTCCCATCTGACGCCCAAGCAATTTTTGATGGGCTCGCGGCCAAGGACCGAACCCTGGAGTTTGTTCCCGGTGACCACTACCTGCAAGCTCCCGACAACGCC
>JAJRXF010000141.1 GCA_024276425.1 Actinomycetes bacterium
GTGGATCTCGTGTCCGGGTTGAGCTTTCCCTTCGCCGCCCCAGACCCAAGGGCTGCACAACTACTTGGGCAGGCTCAGCGGGTGGCCAACGTGGAGCAGCCAGTGGTCGAAGAACTGTTCTGCCAAGCCCGTGACGGGTTTTCGGAGGCCACCATTTCCTGGTCAAGATTGCCTGGCGGATTGACTGTAGAAGTGGTTGGCGACGGACAGGTCCTCCAAGTGATCGCACCTCTGCGCTACGAAGAGACCGGCCCGGTGCATCGGGCCGCAGAACTCCGCCGCTCAGAGTCTGGAATCTCACCGGAAGCTCAGAATGACCCACAGTTCGGAGATGTTTTGGCCCCTACCAATGGCCAGCGTGCGTATGAGATCGTCGTCAGGGGCGAGGGCATCGATCCGGTGCCAGTGGACTGTGGTCGTGCGGGGATAGACAACTTCGGTTCGACCCAGGCCCCCGATTTGGTCGCTGGCGACCTGGGTTCGGCTGCCGCCCTTTTTCAACAGTCGGCGATTGGTCCTTACGCCTATTTCACCGTCGTCCAAATCTGCGATGGGTGTGGGCCGGAGGAATTTCAAATCCAGATGGCTCCCGGCGGCCCAGATGGTCACAGCTTCGTTCCCTCGCTCGCTGATCAGACCGGTGGCCGCCCTGGTGGCATTTTGAACCCCTTCGCCCTTCACCGGCTCCTCGATGAGGCCCAGGAGCAGGGCAAGGTAGTCAGTTATGAAATCGACGCTCTGGCTGGAATCCCGACGTTCTGGACTATCGATGGTGTAGGAGCCAGGATCCTGTGTTTTGAGGTTGATACCGCGCCGCCGGACCTTCGGGCCGGTGTGGCCTGCAATCCAGATTGGGACCTTATCGCTGGCAACTAGATTTCTGGCCCAAGCTCAGTCGGCCTCGATTTCCTCAAGGACCTGGTTAAGCGTGTTCCAACTCAGAGTTGCGCACTTGATTCGAACCGGAAACTTGACCACCCCACGCAGGGCTTCCAGGTCTCCAAGCTTCAGTTCGGCCGTAGCGATAGTTTCGACCGGAGAGTCGATGCCCTGTTCGGCCTCGGACCCATCCCCACCAATATCGGTTTCATGGATGCTCATCATTGCCTTGAATGCACCCATGAGTCCCCGGGCTTCCGCGATTGTCTTGCCCTTCACCGCCCCGGACATCATGGAAGCCGATGACTGACTGATCGAACAACCCTGGCCGCCAACCTTGATGTCGCGAATGCGATCATTCTCATCGGCTTCGACATAGACCACGATCTCGTCACCACAAAGCGGGTTGAAACCCTCGGCCCGATGGGCCGGTGGGGTCTCGAGCTCGCCCCGATTGCGGGGGGAGCGGTAGTGGTCAAGGATGATCTCTCGGTAGAGGTCTTCGAGTCCGGCCATATCCAGTGATCCTCGGTCTTCGGGTAGTAGTTAGCGGGCTGAGCGGTGGCGATTCTGAAAGTAGGCTGTCGCTGGCTTGTTCAGAGTGCAAAAAACTTCCGGGCCTTCACCAAGGCCTCAGTCAGGGCATCAAGATCGTCGGTATCGTTGTAAATGTAGAGGCTCGCACGCGCCGTTGCTGACACGCCAAAGTGGCGCATCAGGGGCTTGGCACAGTGGTGCCCGGGCCGGATGCACACGGCGCTCTCATCCAGGATTTGACTGATGTCGTGAGCATGGACGTCATCAAGCGTGAGAGACAAAACCCCGCCCCGCGCCGCCGGTTCGGAGGGGCCGTGAATGGTGAGGCCTTCACCCAATGCTTCGGTGAGGGAACGCATTGCGTAGGCGGTTAGCTCGATCTCGTGCTGACGAACGGCCTCCATCCCCAAGGTCGACAGATAGTCGACTGCGGCACCAAGTCCGGCAGATTCAACGATTGGCGGTGTTCCGGCCTCGAACTTTCCAGGAAGACCGTCGGGGATAAATCCCTCGGTGGTCACGTTAAGGATCATGCCTCCACCACCCAGAAAAGGTGGCATGTCCTCCAACAGTTCCCGCCGACCCCACAACACCCCAATCCCGGACGGGCCGAGCATCTTGTGCCCACTAAAGGCGACAAAATCGGCATCCCACTCGGTGACATCAACCGGTTGGTGGGGCACAGCCTGACAGGCATCAACGCAGGCCAGCGCCCCCTTGGCGTGGGCGGCGTCAACTAGGCGCCGGACTGGGGTGAGGGTTCCGGTGACATTGGACATGGCGGTGAAGGAGAACAACTTGACCCCGTCAAGGAGTTGATCCAGGGTGTCCAGAATCAGTTCGCCCCCCTCGTTCACGGGGACCCAGCGGATCTCGAACTCTTTTTCGGCCGCCAGCATTTGCCAGGGCACGATATTGGCGTGGTGCTCCAGCATGGTGATAAGCACAGCATCGCCAGGGCCAAGATTCTGCCGTCCCCAGGATCCAGCAACGAGGTTGAGTGACTCGGTGGCGTTCTTGGTGAATATGACTTCGGCCGCGTCGGGGGCGCCAATGAATCTGGCGATCTTTTTGCGGCCACCCTCATAGGCGTTGGTGGCTCGTTCGGCTAGCTGGTACACGCCTCGATGTACGTTTGCATAGCCGGTCTTGTACACCTCATCCATGGCATCCAGTACCTGGTTGGGACGCTGGGACGAAGCAGCCGAGTCGAGGAAGACAAGGCGCTTCTTGGAGCCATCACTGGTAGTTTGGAGCTGGCTTAGTATGGGGAAATCGGCCCGGATGGCGGCAACGTCGAAAGCCTTGGGTGGCCCTGTTGATGGGGTGTCGGGTTTTGCCTCGTTTGTCTCGCTCATCCGAAGCTCTCATATCCCTTGGTCTCCAATAGCTGAGAGAGTTCACCTCCACCGGACTGCACAATATGGCCGTCGATCATGACGTGGACGAAGTCTGGTCTCAGATGATCGAGGAGCCGCTGGTAGTGGGTGATGACCAGCGCCCCGAGTTGTGGCCGATCTTTTCGGATCTCCTGCACTCCGGTGGCCACGACCCGCAGGGCATCAATGTCTAAACCCGAATCAGTCTCATCCAGAATGGCCATTTCGGGTTCCAGGATGGCCATTTGAAGGATCTCGTTGCGCTTCTTCTCCCCACCAGAGAAGCCCTCGTTGACATAGCGCTCCATAAACGAAGAGTCCATCTGCAGTCGTTCCATCCACTCCATCAGTTCCAGGCGGAGCTCTAGCACACTCATATCCATGTCTTTTCGGGCGCTAAGAGCTTGCCGAAGGAAGTTAAGGATCGAGACTCCAGCAATTTCCTGGGGGTACTGGAACGCGAGGAATAGTCCGGCCTTGCCCCGTAGCTCGGTGGACCAGTCGGTGATGTCGTCGCCCCGAAAGGTGATGGTGCCAGATGTGACTTCGTACTCAGGGGCGCCGAGCAAAGTCGAAGCAAGGGTCGATTTGCCGCAGCCGTTCGGTCCCATAAGGGCGTGCACCTCGCCGTGGCCAATGCTCAGGCTGACCCCCTTGAGGATCTCGACCGGTGGTTGTACGCCGTCGGAGACGGTCTGCACGTGAAGGTCGCGGATCTCGAACAAGGGAGTCTGGGCGGCGGAGGGAGACCGGGTTGTTTCGGCCGTGGTCAAGCTTTCGGACATGGTCGAACAGTGTATTTGCCTTGATGGCGGCTGTTGCGGGTGACACCATAATTTACACTAGGGCCATAGGAGAAATGTCGTAGGTCCAGCGGAATCGCCCAGTAGTGGTGGGTTTGCTAGCTTGCTTCGATGGAAACCGAGACCTCGACAATCATCCACGGCTCTTACGACGACCGATTCGTTTCGGTTCGCGATGCCTTTGCCGCCAACTTCGCTGACGGGGAAGAAATCGGCGCCTCGGTTGCGGTGACGGTGGGTGGAGAGATGATGGTCGACCTGTGGGCCGGAAAGCGCGACGGACACAAGGACGGGGTCGACAGTCCCGATTGGGAAAAGGACACCATTGTCAATGTCTGGTCGACCACCAAGACCATGGCTGGCACCTGCATGTTGATGCTGGCCGACCAGGGAATGCTCGACTTCAATGCGCCGGTCGCCCAGTACTGGCCCGAGTTCGCCGCCAATGGCAAGGAGGGCATTCTGGTTCGTCATGTGATGGGCCATACTGCCGGGTTGGCCGGATGGACAGAGCCGATGACGGTGGATGATCTCTTCGATTGGGATAAAGCTACAGGGCTATTGGCCACCCAGGCCCCCCTTTGGGAGCCGGGGGAGGGTTCGGGGTACCACGCCATCACCCTGGGGTACCTCCAAGGCGAGATTTTCCGTCGTATCACCGGCCAATCAATTGCGTCCTATTTCCGTGAAAAGGTCGCTGGACCGCTGGAAGCCGACTTTCATATCGGCTTGCCCGAATCGGAGGACCACCGGGTCGGGACTCTGCGCATCCCCGACCTTGAGTTAGGCCAGGCCGGGGTTAGCGAGTTCACATCTAAGGTTCTCGGCAATCCTCGCATGAATGGTTCGGAGCCCCGGCGTCCAGAGTGGCGACGAGCAGAGATTCCGGCGGCTGGTGGTCATGGCAATGCCCGCTCGGTGGCAAGGATCCACTCGGCACTGGCCTGCGGGGGTTCGGTTGATGGGGTGACGCTCATGAGTTCGGAGGGCCTTGAACCAGTTTTTGAGGTTCAGGCCGCAGGTGTCGACCGGGTGCTGGGTGAAGACATTCGGTTGGGAATGGGCTTTGGCCTGAGCAGTCCATCGGTACCCCTGCCCGGTGACCGGGTGTTCTATTGGGGCGGATGGGGCGGATCTCTCGCCGTCGTCGACCTCGATCATCGGATGTCAGTGGCCTATGTCATGAACCGGATGTACCCAAACTTGGATGGCGACTTGCGCTCGGCCAACGTTCTCATGGCCGCCTACGGGGCTGTTCTGGCCTAGGCATTTCTGAGGCCTCACTCTTGTGAGCGTTCAGAAGATCCTCACCAACCACGTCACCGGGCGTGATCCTGGCCACAAGGGCGAGACTAACGGCCACCACCGCACTCAATATCATGATTGTGGTTGGTGAGGTTTGATCGGTAAACCAACCGGACCAAAGGTTGGTGATTGAGACCACACCGCCGAAGGAAATGGTCCACAGGGCCATAACCCGGCCGCGGACCTCATCGGCTAGGTGTTCCTGGATAAAGGTGCTGAGCGATACCGGCAGGACAAAGTAGAAGAGTCCGACAAAGAACAGGGCGGCAGCAGCCAGTTCTGGACCGCGGACGAGGGACAGAAGGGCCAGGCTTATTCCAAATCCGGCCAAAGAAACACGGACAATCAGCGGCTTGGTGATTCGTAGCAGGATTGTTCCTGCGCTGGCTGCACCCACCAGGGCGCCAACACCAAACGCGGCATAGATCCAGCCGTACGTTTCGCTCTTGGAATCAATGCCCCAGTTGAGTTCGGCGATGACGGGCATGAGCCCGATAAAGGGGAGGCAGAATAGGACGAAGACCACCATGATCAGCAACGGTCGTCCGACCTGTGGAGCGAGCCTAGCCAGTCGAAACCCTCCCAGAAATCGATCGGCAGCGGAGAGGGTCCCTTCTCGCTTCGCATTGGGAATGGTGGCCACGAAGAGGGCGGCGATGATGGCAATGTAGGTGGCGGCGTTGACGAAGAAGACCGTGGCAACGCCAGTCTGGGCTACAAGTACACCGCCAATCGCTGGCCCAACAACCCTGGCCCCATTCATCGAGGCAGAGTTCAAAGAGATAGCGGCCGAGAGGTTCTCTCGACCAACGAGACCTGGGATGACTGCTCCGAAGGCTGGAGCAAAGATTGCTTGCCCGAGGCCGGTCAGAAACACGATGCCTAGAAGTGCGCTACGTCCGATCTCGTTGTCGAGCACTTGCCAAGCAAGAATGAGCGTCCAGAACGTCTGCCAACCTTGAGTCGATATCAAAAGCCAGCGTCGGTCGACGGTGTCGGCCAGTGATCCACCGACGAGACTAAGAAAAAGCATCGGCACCAACTGCGCGAATATCACCAGGGTGGTGAAGGCGGCGGAGTTCGACAGCTTGTAGGCGAAAACGCCCAGGGTGACGTTCTGCATCCATCGCCCAACAGCCGAGGCAAACGAGGCGAGAAAGATTCGACGGAATGCGGTGATTCGAAGGACATCTTTTGCGGTGCCCGGATGGCTTATCTTGGCGGAGGCAGGAGACGTCATTGGGGGCATTGTCGCCCGCTGAGCGGGCGAACACCAACTTTTGGTAAGTAACTACCCGAGTAGGCGGTCCTTCGGCGGCGATTGGGGAATGAACTGACTCACATACCCTTCGCTATGGATAAGGCTCTCCTCAGCGCCCAGCCTTTTTGCTTCGGCCATACAGTCCTCGACAAAGGCTGGTGATCCCGCGATGAACACGCTGGTCTGAGAAAGGTCCCCGAATAGTTCGCTCAGAATGGTAGGGATTCGCCCGGTGAACTCACCATCCTCGGGTTCTTGGCGCGTATAGGTGGTGATTGCCCGGAAGTTGGCGTGGGTCGCCTCCCACCACCGCATGAGGCCGCTTACCAAGTCCGACTCCTTTGTTGGAGAAGAAAAGACCAATGTGACCGGGTGGGGGAAACCACGTCGAAGAGCAGCGTCGGTCAGCGCGAGAATTGGAGCTAACCCGGACCCTGCAGCAAGGCAAACAACCGGTGTGTCGGTAGCCGCGTCGCCAACAAAGGTTCCATAGGGACCGGAGGCGTAGACGCGGTCGCCCGGTTCGAGGGTGTCGTGGATCCAGCGACTGGTTTGTCCGTCCTCCACCCTGGTGACCAGTAGACTGATTTCGCCATCGGGTCGGGGAGCGTTGGCGATTGAGTAACAGCGAGGCGGCGCTCCGACCGACGACTGGCCAAGTTGAAGGTACTGGCCAGGCCAGTACCGGAGTGGCTCACCCATCGGTCGAAGACGCAGTTCCACGATTCTCCCAGTGCGTGGAATCTTGTCAACCACCACGAAGGGCACATCGGTTCGCGGTGGGAACAATTTGGGCTGGGCATCAATGGTCCCGTACTCGATTTCGATGACATCCGAAGTCGGCACTGCCATACACATCAGGCCGTAGCCTTCGTCGATTTCCTCGGCTGAGAGGGCCATCGTGAAGATCATGCCCTGGTCGTATTCGCCGCAAAGCACCTTGGCTTTGCATTCACCGCACGCTCCGGCTCGACAGTTGTTGGGAAGGGCGTAACCCTGCCGCTCTAGCGCGGTCAGAATGCTGTCGCCCTCCGCAACCGGTACCTCCTTGCGCGAAGGTTGAAGTCGAATCACCGACGCTGATTCGCCAGATCCTGAAGGAGCCGAGGGGGTACCGGTTGCGGGGGATTGTTGGGGCATGGGAGGTTGCTCCAGAGCGTGAGGTGAATTGGTGGGCGACTAGAAGACGGGAATGATGTCTTCTCTGTTCCTAGAAGACGGGAATGATGTCTTCCATGTCAATATCGGTCACCTCGTGGCCATCGATTCCAACCTCGGGAATTGCCGGGAAGGGGATGTCGTAGGTGTCCAGCACAGACTTGAGGTTAAGGATAGCTTTTCGCCAGTTCTCCTTTTTGGCCTCATACTCGGGAATGAAGAAACCAGCCTCCCTGGCCACAGCCTCCCCCGCTCGTTGGTTCTCGATAAAGTCGCTCGGAACGTCCCAGAAATCTTCTGGCGGCTCAAACAAGACCGCGGACAGGAACAAATAGCCAGCCCTGATCTGTTTGGTGACGATGTCCTTCTCCTCCTGGCTGATCTTGGGGTAGTCCCGCTGCATCAGGGTGAGGCAGATAGCCATATGGCGACCTTCGTCTCGCCCGATGTTACGAAAGGCCGCTTCAAACACCGGCTCCTTGGCCCCGGCGGCCATTTGGTGGAAGATAGTGGCCGCTCCCATCTCACCCATGAGGAACGAGCTAAACAGAACGGCCAAGCTGTAGCGAGGGACCGCTGCCTTGTAGCCATCCCAATAGCGGGCACCGTTGTAATAGAGCCATCGGGCGTTCTTGTGGAGTCGCTTTCCCAACTCCGTCTTCGGTTCATAGGTGATGGGGTCCGGGTGTTCCAACAACTTGGTAATGGCGAGGCCGCATACCTGCTCGTGGTTCTGTTCGTCCTTGGTGACCGAGAAGAAGCAACGACGAACAGCGTCTTCCTCATGATCTTCGTAGGTCTTGATGAAAGCTCCAGCAAAGACAGGGGGGGCCGAGGCATCGAACACGGAAAGGATGGTCCACCAGTAGGCGATGGCCTCGCGCTGTTCCCAGGTGTAGGTCGAGACGTCAAAGGTGTCCCAGGGGAGGGCCATTGGATCCCAGAACTCCCGTAGGGAAGCCTCGTAGATCTCCTCCATTTTCTCGGTTCCCCGATGCCAAGACAACGGGTACACATTTGGTTGCTCGATCTCGGGAGGGAACTCCATGTCCTGGGCGAGTTTGGCTTTCTTGGTCATCGGTGCTCCTGCGGGTCTGTATTGGTCGGGACGACGAACGTCAGCAGGCCTTATCTGTGACGCACGTCTACCATTAAGGCCTTAACGAAATGGCTGGGGTAGGGACTTTGGTCCCAGCCGACTCGTCAAAGTTGATCGATTCCCAGAAATGGTGACTGCAGCGATCTCATAGGGGTTCCAAGCTGGTACTCGGTTCAAGCGCGGGGTGACTCTCCTACCAGCCTCGATCAATCCACGATTGCAGGAACGGCCGTTCTGCGCCGATGGTGGTGTCAGCTCCATGGCCCGGCAACACGATGGTCTCGGGAGAGTATGTGAGAAGCCGATTATCGATGGAGTCGATGATGTCGGCAAAGCTCGCTCCTTCGAACTTTGTGGCACCGGGACCTCCCGGAAAGAGGGTGTCGCCAGTAAATAGGAGTGGCTTGTCTTCCAACTTGAAGCAGATTGACCCCGGAGTGTGACCGGGGGTGGTGATGGTGTGGAGACGCAGCTTGCCAACCTCAATCATCTTGTCATCCTCAAGGATGTAGTCGTAGCTGGGCAACATGGCAGCATCGGCTGCAGTTACCCCCACCTCATAGCCAGCATCTCGTACTTGGGGTATGGCCTGAATATGATCCCAGTGTCCGTGTGTCTCAAGTACGGTTCGGACCCCCAGGCCTTGGCACAATTCCAGCAGGAGTTCGTGTTCGTTGGCAGCATCCAACATCGCTGCTTCGCCGGTCTGGCGACAGCGGACGACGAACACATTGTTTTCATATGGTCCGACCACAACCTTGTGTACTTCGACGTCGCTGTCGGACCAATGCAGGGTTCCAGTGGCTTCTGTCATGATGCTCCCTCATTCTGTAGATGGGTGTCGGCCAGTGCCACTAGCTTGGCACGGTCGAACCCTGCTAGCTCCTTGTACGCATTGGCTGCTTGAGACAACTCTGATTGGGGAACACAGTGATGTTCACCGAGACATGTTCCATCACAGCGGTCTTTGACCCATTGAAGAACTCGCTCGGGCCCAGACTTGCGGTTGGCCAGAGTCAGCTCGGCTGTCTTTTCTAGGCGCTCTTCCTGGTAGGACTCCAGCGCGCTGACCACATCGACCTCTGCTCCTAAAGAGTTGGTGATGGCTTCACAGTCAAGAATTCCCTGGCTGGCACCGTTGGAGCCGTTGGGTCTCATGGCATGGGCGGCATCTCCCAAAAGGGTGACACGACCATGAGACCATCGGTCTAGCGGGTCTCGGTCACTCATGGGGAACTCGTAACAGGTGTCAGTTTGGGTGAAGAGCTTGGGAAGGTCGATCCAGTCCCAAGTCCAGTCAGCAAAGTAGTCGACAAAGGCCTCGGGGCTGGCTTCGCGATTCCAGTCGGCATTGTTGACATCAAAATCTACTGGTCGCTCGGCGATCCAGTTGACGAGGCTTCTCCCTCGCCGGTGTTCGGGTCCCCCAATGGGGTACACAACGGCCTTGGCCTCATCGTGGCCAGCCATAAACATGGACTCGCCGTCAAGGAAGGGTTCGGTCTCAACCGCCCCGCGCCACAGCATCAGACCGGAATAGACGGGCGGACCTTCCTCCGGGTAGAAAATCTTGCGGGCGGCCGAATGCAATCCATCGGCGGCTATGAGTACGTCTGCGGCATAAGTCCCGGATGAATCTCCAGTGGACTTGTCAATGAAGCTGGCCCGGACCTCACGGTTATCTTGTTCGAAAGCAACCAGGTGATGACCGGTCACAAGCCGTTTCGAACCAAGCTTGGCGGTGGCCGCTCTCCACAACAACATTTGGAGGCGACCACGGTGCAACGAGTATTGAGGCCACGGGTTTCCAGCATGGAGGCCCCGATCTTCCTCCCAAATCTTGACCCCATCTTCGGAGTAGAAACTCAGGCGGCGGGTCTTGATGGCCGCCTGTTCCAGTGCCTGTTGTAGACCCAACTCGTGGAGCACCCGAACTGAATGAGGAAGAAGGTTGATGCCGACGCCGAGCTCTCGTGGTGTCCTCACCGACTCAAAGACGGTCACCTCGTGACCCTGTCGGTGAAGGGAGATGGCGGTAGTCAGGCCAGTGATGCCGCCGCCGGCGATCAGGATCTTGTGTTTGGGTGAGGCAGTTTCACTCACCGGGCCAGATCACCTTTTTCATCTGATGGATCTTGACATCGGAGAACAGACCCGCCTTGCCATAAGGGTCTCCGGCCACGAATGCTTTGGCACTGGCGAGGTCCTGTGTCTCCAACAAGATGAGTGAGCCACACATCTCGCCCTCCTCATTGAGTAACGGACCACCAACCTGGGTGTCAAAGGTGGCCATATAAGCCAGGTGGTCTGCTCGAGTGGCTTCGCGAATGGCGAGAGAGTCTGGTTTGTCGATTCCATAGATGGCGAAAAGCATGGTCCGACCATAGTGGAGCCCGTTGGCCAGACGGCGGCTGGTGATTGGCCGACAATGGTCTAAAGCCGCGACACTGCACGAATGGAACCCGACTCTTCGTCAGCCGTACCCGAGGCCAAAGATGCTGGGCGGCCCCAGCTCCCCACCAAGTTGTTGGTGGCCAATCGGGGTGAGATCGCGTGCCGAGTCCTGCGGGCAGCAGCCGAGCTTGGGATCGAAACAGTTGCCGTCTATCCCAGTGACGATAAAGCTTCACTTCACCTATCCCAGGCCGATGCTGCGGTTCAGTTGGCGGGAACTGGAGCAGTCGCTTATCTGGACGGAGCCGAGATCCTCTCGGTTGCGCTCGATCACCAATGTGACGCCGTTCACCCTGGCTACGGATTTCTGGCCGAGAACGCCGACTTTGCCAGCCAGGTAGAAGAGGCTGGGCTCTGCTTCGTTGGGCCGACTCCTCAAGCCCTGGCCATACTTGGCGACAAGACCAGAGCGCTTGACTTGGCCCTCAGTTGCGAGGTAGCGGTGTTGGCTAGCACCGGAGTGTTGTCCTCGGTTGATGAGGCCGAAGCCTTCGTGGCCGAATATGGAGGGGCCATGCTCAAGGCGGTCGCGGGCGGAGGCGGGCGGGGGATGAGGGCCGTTCTGGTTGGTGAAGACACCACTGCGGCCTACCAGCGATGCCAGTCCGAGGCACTCTTGGCTTTTGGGGATGGTGCCCTCTACGCCGAACAACTGGTGACTGCGGCACGGCACATTGAGGTGCAAATCGTTGGTGATGGTACGGGCGCGGTTACCCATCTAGGGGAGCGAGAATGCACCCTGCAACGTCAGAATCAGAAGATTCTCGAATACGCCCCGGCGCCCGGCTTTGATCCACTTCTTCGAGACCAGCTTGTGGATGCATCGTCGCGAATGGCGTCGACTCTGCGATATCGCGGGCTTGGTACTTTTGAGTTCCTCGTGGATACGAACACCAACTTGGCCTACTTTATCGAGGCCAACGCTCGTATCCAGGTGGAACACACTGTCACCGAGGAAGTGACCGGAGTCGATCTGGTTCAAACGCAGCTGGCCATAGCTGGTGGAACCTCGTTGACCGAATTGGGTCTGATGACTCCTCCGGCGATTGTTGGGCAAGCAGTCCAAGCTCGGGTCAACACCGAGGTGATGCGACATGATGGGACGGCGAAACCGACCGGGGGGACGCTGGACCGGTTCGACCTTCCCTCTGGCGTCCGGGTCGAAACAGCGGCCTATGCTGGCTACACCACCTCGCCGTCCTATGACTCGCTGTTAGTCAAGGTCGTTGGGTTGGCCAGGTCCGGCGGCCTATCGGCGGCGCTTTCTCGCGTTGGTCGCGCCTTGGAGTCGCTCCGGATAGAGGGGGTGGCCACCAACGTACAATTTCTTCGGGCTCTTGTTGGTCATCCCGATGTGATCGCCAACCAAATCACGACAGCATTTGTGGCGACCGAAGCGTCCGGGATTCTGGAGCAGCTTGGTCCCCAGGAAGAAGCAACCAGCGAGTTCGCCAAGGACGATCTACTCGGTTCCGGCGCGGTAGTTCTGGCTCCGATGCAGGGCACCGTTCTCTCACTGGATGTCAGCGTCGGTGACCAGGTTGGTGAGGGCTCCAGACTCCTGATCATGGAGGCCATGAAGATGGAACACGTGATTAGGGCAACCCATAGTGGGGTAGTCCGACGGATCGCTGTCGCCGAGGGAGAGGCCGTCTTTGAGGGCAATGAGTTGGTGGTGATCGAACCGGGTGACGTTGACATCGAGGTGCAAACCAACGAACAGGCTGTAGTCGATCTTGATCACATTCGGCCAGACCTGGCCGAAGTAAATGAGCGCCATGGATTCGGGCTCGATGAGAACCGCGGCGACTCGGTGGATTGGCGCCACAACTCGGGAAGACGAACGGCTAGGGAGAACCTTGCCGATCTGATCGATGACAACTCCCTTGTCGAGTACGGCCCACTGGTGGTGGCGGCTCAACGCAAACGCCGCTCCATGGAAGAACTCATGGCAAAGACCCCTGGGGATGGAATGGTCAGTGGTATGGCCTCGGTCAATGGCGATCTTTTTGGGGCAGCGGCCAGCCAGGTTGTCGTGATGTCTTATGACTACATGGTCATGGCCGGTACCCAAGGTTTTAAGAATCACCGGAAGAAGGATCGTCTGTTCGAGTTGGCCGACCAGCTCAAATTGCCCGTTGTGCTCTTTGCCGAAGGTGGCGGCGGCCGCCCTGGTGACACCGAGGGGTTTGGGGTAGCGGGGCTCGATTGTCTGGCCTTTTCGCTGTTCGCTGGCTTGAGTGGCAAGGTTCCCCTGGTCGGCATAAACGGCGGCTATTGCTTCGCCGGCAACGCGGCCCTGCTTGGGTGTTGTGATGTGATTATCTCGACGAAGGACTCGTATTTGGGCATGGGCGGTCCGGCCATGATTGAGGGGGGAGGGCTCGGGGTGTTCAAGCCAACCGACGTTGGACCTCCTGGCGATCAGGTTGCCAGTGGAGTCATCGACCTCCTGGTCAACGATGAGGCCGAGGCCGTCGCGCTGGCTAAGGAGTATCTCGCCTACTTCCAGGGCCCCGTTCAGAACTGGACGGTGGCTGATCAGAGAGAGTTGCGTCATCTCATTCCCGAAAACCGGCTTCGGATTTATGAAGTGCGAAGGGTGATCGTCGCGATGTTCGACGAGGGCTCGGTGTTGGAACTGCGACAGGGTTTTGGGCATGGCATGGTCACAGCCTTCGCCAGAGTCGAGGGGCGGACCGTTGGGGTCATTGCCAACGATCCCACCCACCTGGCTGGAGCGATCGATAGTGATGGTGCCGACAAGGCGTGCCGTTTCATGCAGCTATGCGATGCCTTTGGCATTCCCATCATCTTTCTTTGCGATACTCCTGGTTTCATGGTGGGGCCCGAGGTGGAACGCACCGGGCTGGTTCGTCACGCGGCCAGACTCTTTGTCACCTCGGCCAGCCTTGGAGTTCCATTTGGCACCATTGTTTTGCGAAAGGGCTACGGGCTTGGCGCTCAGGCCATGGCAGGAGGAAGCTTCAAGGCCCCAGTTTTCACCGTCGGTTGGCCAACCAGTGAGTTCGGCGGCATGGGACTGGAGGGAGCGGTCAAGCTGGGCTACCGCAACGAACTGGCGGCCATCGAAGACCCACTCGAGCGGCTGGCTGAGTACGAACAGATGGTGGCCCACATGTATGAGATCGGAAAGGGCACCTCGATGGCAGACCATTTCGAGATCGACGACGTGATCGATCCTGCCTCGTCTCGTCGATGGATTCTCATGATGCTTCGTGCCAGCGAGAACACACAGCAGCGCGAAGGTGACCAGAATCTCTCAGCGGGCTCCAGTGGCGGAAGGCGGAGGTTCGTCGACACTTGGTGAGCGACCAGAGAGATCCCTATTGATCCCCCCAAACCATAGGGGAATCCCCGATTCACTGTCTGGCTGAGATCCCTATCTTCGTTCCTAACAACAACAAGGGGAACAAGACATGAGCATCACAACCACCGCAATCGAATCCGTACAGACCACCACCGAAGCCTTCTGGGCCGCCACCGTCCATCCAACCGAGTTTTCGACCATCAGCTTTGACCGCTGCGTCGACTGGCTTTTGGATCTCTACCAAACTACCGAGGACACCGACCTTCGGGCCCTGATCACCGAGGTCCTTGATGACCTTCGCTCCCTTGGCCCAGTCGAGGGCGAGTTTGAAGACATCGTCCTTGGTGCCTTGGCATCGGTCGAGGCTGCCTTTGAAGTCAAGCAGATGAACCAATGAGCCTCGCTGTCGCCGCTGAGCCAGACATGGTCACATCTCCGGGTGGGCTTGTTCCGGTCGCTCGCTCCTTGGAACCAGCTCCGTTCTCCTGGCGATCACCTGAGGCGCAATACCGACTTGACTACATCGCCCTCAACGAACTCACCCGTGAGGAGGAAGCACTGGCCTATGAGGCGGTGACTCAAGGGCTTACACCGGCACGACAACACCGCCTTGATGCCATCGAGGCAGAGCTAGATCGCCGCTGGGCCTTGTTGGGATAGTGTCGCAGCAAAATCAGGCCGCTGTCTTCATGGCCGAAACCGGTCCTCTACTGCCCCTTGGAGAGGCCGGTTTTTTGTTTCCCCCACGAACAAGACCATGATGGCAACTCCCAGAAACGACACGAGGGACAAGGCCACCGCGGCCGATCCAAGCCCCAGTTGGTCAGCAAACAAGCCGACGCCGAGCGGGCCGACGATACGACCGAGTTCCCGAATGGTCCCGAGGGCGGCCAAGAACTCTCCCGGTGAATCCTGGGGAGCGAGGTCGGAGGACAGTGTCAACATTGTTCCCGCCCCAAGGCCGTTGCCGACGCCAATGATGCTGGCCGCGGTGACCATCATCGGGTAACTCTGCGCTGCGGCTAGAACCAGCAGGCCGGTCCCGAGCAGGGTGAAGGAAGGGACGATGGCAGCGAGCCGACCATATCGATCCATTAGGTAGCCAGAAGCCGGAAACAAGATCATGTCGGCTGCGGATCCGATCGTGATCAACAATCCAACCTCAGCTACTCCGAGTCCGATGAGTTCAGCAATGAGGGGCAGGATGACGAAACGCCCATAGCGCACGGCGGTGATGCAACTTTGGGCGGAGCCCGCTGTTACGAGCACATGCCGGTGACTTCGAAAAACCTCAAGCGGATTGTTCGGGGGCTCGGACCTGCGTTGAACAACTTGGTACGTGTCGACCGTGGGAGCGGACTCTCGCCGTCGGGCAATGGCGAGGGGGATGAGGCCAACTCCGGTAATCCCGGCCGACAGAAGGAATGCCTCACGGAAGCCAACTTGGTCAGCTACGAGTCCACCAAGAAGTGGACCGATTAGGTATGCGAGCCGATTGAGGCCACCGAACAGGGCCATGGCTCGTCCCCGGACCGAGGTCCGAACTGTTCGGGTCATGTATGTCTGGCGAGAGAGCAGCCACCCCGTGGCACCGATGCCGCTTATGAATCGGAGTCCCATTAGGGCTAGAACAAAGGCGGTCAACCCAAGCGAACCGATAGTGACAGCCAAAATCACCATACTCGCCATCATGATTTCGTTTTCACTTCGGCGGGTCAGCAACCGGCCAACCGGTATTTGAGACACCAGTGAGCCGAGCCCGTTCGCGGCCAAGACCAACGTGACTCCGGTATAGCTCAGTGCATTGGCTCGCAGCGCTAGAGGGAGGACGGGGATGAGCATTGCCGACCCAATCTGAATCAGGAATACTGGTGCGAAGACGGGGAGAGTTAGCCGCTGGAGTACCGGCCCAATAGCGGGAGGACTGGCGGTGGAGTCGGACACCGGGGCCACCCTAGTCACAGTTGGCTCATCATCTGAGGAGCTTTTCTTCCCCGATGGTCTGAACAGGAGCCTAGTGTGCTTAACTCACCCCTCGTGAGTCAAGACTTGGGAGAATGGGCGTTCGATGTCGGGCAGCGAAAGTCGTCGCTTGTCATCTACCGGATGGTTCGTCGTTCGGTTCGCGTCGGGTTGTTCCCGTATTTGCGTACGGTTTCGTCTGGAACAGACTCGCTCAATCTCCCTGGTCCGCTCATTCTGGCTCCCGCCCACCGTTCCCACTTGGACAGTATTGTGGTTGCTTCTTTGAGCGATCGTCGAATCCGCGCGTTGGCCAAGGAATCACTGTTCACCACCCCTGGCCTGGGTTGGGCGTGTGCGGCTATGGGGGCCATTCCGGTCCGTCGGGGCCAGGCTGACCTGGCGGCCATGAAGTCGGCCAAGCGACTCCTCGACCAGGGAGAGGCAATGATTGTGTTCCCCGAAGGCTCTCGTCAGTCGGGCCGGCAGATTGGTGAACTGTTTGACGGGGTTGCCTGGTTGGCGGCTCGAACGGGAGCCAAGGTCATTCCAATCGGGGTAACCGGTACCGACGGAGCGATGGGCGAGGGAGCGAAGATGATTCGCCGCTCCAACGTCGGTATTGTTGTGGGAGAACCACTCGCTGCCCCGGTCGGTTCAGGGGGCAGGCGAGCAAACCGAGAGCAGATGGGACAGTTCACTCGTGAGTTGGGTTTGGTCCTTCAACAGGCTCAGGACGATGCCATAGCGTTGGCAAGAACTTCTTAGAAGTTTGGATTAACTCTGCGCTCATGACCTGGGATGGTGCTTCCTCTGAGGCACCATTGGCATGGACAGCGAATCTCTTCTTGTCCCGACCGTGATCCGGTGCGGGGTCGGGCCAGGGCCAACCGCCAAACTCGGTTTCTCGGTAGTCGGCGAAGGCTTGATGAATCTGCGCCTCGGTATTCATCACAAAGGGTCCATATTGGGCCACCGGTTCGGCGATGGCGCGACCCTGGAGCACCACTAGTTTAGACCCATCCGCTCCTGCCTGGAGGCGAACTGGTTGGGCCGCTTCGATTCTGGCACCATGGCGAGCAGCCAGATTCTGGCTGGCCTCGGCTGGTGCCTTGGTGTCTCGCGATAGTTCAACGCCGTGGTCACCAAAGGCGTACAGCGTTCGAGTGGTTCCAGGTTTGGCTGGCGGCAGTGTCCAGGAGGCTTTGGGGTCGAGTTCAATACTCCAGATCGCTAGGTCGGCGTCTTCGTTCGCGGCCCAGGAGTTGGGAGGGGGCAGTGGAGGGGTGACGTCGTTCAATTGTCCGGCAATAACCACAACTACGACCTTGTTGCCCTCAGCATCGGTGGTTCGTAGTCGTGGAATCTTCTCGTTCCAGAACATGGTGAAGTAGGGATCGACCATTTTGTCGGCCGCGGGCAGATTCAGCCAGATTTGAAAGAGTTTCAATGGGTTGGGTTCGTGCTGGTTGACCAGGGGGAACATCTCGGAGTGCTGGATGCCGTTTCCGGTGGTCATCCATTGGACATCTCCGGCTCCAAAGCGTGCGGTTGCACCAAGGGAATCGGCATGATCCATAAGCCCTTCGAGAAGGTAGCTAATGGTTTCGAAACCACGGTGGGGGTGTTGGGGAAAGCCGGGCACCTTCGAGCCGTGGTACATGCTCCAGCCATCGGAGTGATCGAAATCCTGACCGATGTTGTGGTCTACCAGGGAGGCCGCGGGACCTAGTTCGCTATTGCCCTTCGGGTAGTCGTCTTGGTGATGGGCGCAGAAGAGGAAGGGGTCGAAGGTAGGCCAGTGGGAACCGAGCGGGAAGTTTTCCAGAATGATGTTGGCCATGATGGGCAACTCCAATACTTCAAAATTGAAATAGTATACCCAAGGATAACGCTGGCCTTGCTGTGTCTATTCCCGCCAACTATTCCGACTGACGTTCAACGTGCCTTGGACTGTCGAGAGCCTGGTCCCGTGTGGCAGCATGGAGGCATGACGATGCATAGCACCTCTAGCGGACCGACCGAGGTGGAGTTGATCCACCAGACCATTGGGTCCAACCTGGCCAATACAGTCGAGGACCACGCAGAACGCGAGGCCCTCATTGTTCGTCATCAGGGCATCCGCTGGACCTATCAGCAGCTTTGGGAACGCGTTGATGAACTGGCTCGCGCTCTGCTGGCTCGCGGGTTCACCAAGGGAGACCGGGTCGGGATTTGGGCTCCAAATTGTGCCGAGTGGGTATTGACCCAATTCGCTACCGCTCGTATAGGGGTGATCCTGGTCAACATCAACCCGGCCTATCGAACTCATGAGGTGAGGTATGCCCTCAAACATTCCGGCTGCAAGGGGTTGATTGCTGCCACCGATTTCAAGACCAGTGACTATGTGGCCATGGTGGGCGAGGTGCGCGACGAATTGGCCGACCTAACGGATGTGGTGTTCATCGGTACCGCCGACTGGGATGCGCTCGTGGCTGGTGCGGCCCAGGTCGGGTCTGAGGCGGTGACAGCGATCGAGGCCACCCTCGACCCGGACGAGGCCATCAACATCCAGTACACGTCCGGCACCACCGGGTTTCCCAAGGGGGCGACGCTCAGCCACAAGAACATTCTGAACAATGCCTTCTTCGTGGCCGAGGGTTGTCGCTACACGCCGGAGGATCGTGTCTGCGTTCCAGTTCCCTTTTATCACTGTTTCGGCATGGTGATGGGGGTGCTTGGGTGTACGACTCACGGCTCAACCATCGTGGTTCCCGCCGCAGCCTTTGATCCGAGCGAAACCCTGGCCGCCACAGCCGAAGAGCGCTGCACCAGCCTGTATGGGGTGCCAACCATGTTCATCGCCCAGTTGGCCGAAGAGGACTTCTCTGGTTATGACTTCTCGGCGCTGCGGACGGGGATCATGGCTGGCAGCCCCTGTCCAATCGATGTCATGAAGCAGGTCATGGCCAAGATGAATATGGACGAGGTCACCATTGCCTATGGCATGACCGAAACGTCTCCGGTCAGCACCCAAACCGCCACCGATGATCCGGTCGACAAAAGGGTGGGCACGGTTGGCCGGGTTCATCCTCATGTTGAGGTCAAGGTGATCGACCCCGAGACCGGCGAGATTGTGCCCCGCGGCCAATCGGGGGAGTTCTGCACTCGGGGCTATTCGGTCATGATTGGCTATTGGAACGACGAGGAGCGGACAGCAGAGGCCATTGATGCCGATGGTTGGATGCATACCGGGGATTTGGCTGTGATGGATGAGGAGGGCTATCTCAACATTGTTGGCCGGATCAAGGACATGATCATCCGTGGGGGAGAGAACGTTTATCCACGTGAGGTCGAGGAGTTCCTATACGGCCACCCAGGGATTCGTGATGTCCAGGTGGTTGGGGTGCCGGACCGCAAGTACGGCGAGGAGATCATGGCCTGGGTGCAGGTCGAAGACGGTGTTGAGTTGGATGTCGAACAGGTTCGAGACTTCTGCAAGGGCAAGATTGCGCACTTTAAGATCCCTCGTTACGTGTCGGTGATCGAGGAGTTCCCCATGACGGTCACTGGCAAGATCCAGAAGTTCAAGCTTCGTGACAGCGCGATCGAGCAGTATGACCTGGCCGACCAGATCGCGAAAACGGCGTGAATACCACGGGTGAGGTCGTAGCTGATCCGGCGGACCCGGTGCCTGGCCTAGATATTGAGATCTGGTCCGATGTGGTCTGCCCGTGGTGCTATATCGGCAAGCGTAAGTTCGAAGCCGGCCTGGAGCGGTTTCGTGAACTTCATCCTGAGGTGCCAATTACCATCTCTTACCGGGCCTTCCAGCTCGATCCGACCGCTCCGCCTGGGGTGTCGCAGAAGGTGTTTGACGTTTATGTCAAGAAGTTCGGTGGGCCGGAACGGGCCCAGGAGATCTTGGATCGAGTAACGAAGGAAGCTCGTGGGGTTGGTCTCGACTTTGACATGGACATTGCTCAGCGGGCCAACACCCTGATGGCCCACGCTTTGCTGGTCTTGGCCGACAAGGTTGGCTTGCAGTCGGAGTTGTCTGAACGACTGATGCGAGCCTATTTCTGTGAGGGGGAAGCCATTGGCGACCCCGAAGTTCTGGTTCGTTTGGCCGGTGAGGTTGGAATGGACGAGGTGGAGGCCGCGGTTTGGCTGGACGATAACGCCGGGGCGGCTGTAGTGGCCGAACAGTTGGAGGTGGCCGCTGATCTTGGGGTTGGCTCGGTGCCGACCTTCGTCTTCAACCGATCGTTCGGAATCCCGGGAGCCCAGACCCAGGAATACTTCGTCAAGGTCATGGAACGCCTCGCGGCCAACGCTCAGCTAGAGACCTAAACCTTCTTGTCCGGGGTTCGACTCTGATTCGAAATCGTCATGTAAGTTCCTGAATATTCTGCTAAAATCTCTGGAATATAATTGTATGGCGAACAATTGTTCGATAAAGTATGAGAATTCCACGAGCGAAGGGGGAGTTGTAGCCATGAGTGCAAAAGAAGAAGAAGATGTCACCAGCAAACTCATCGCCCAATTGCGAGATCATCTGCACGCTCTCCCAATCAACACCTTTGACTCCGCCGATCTCACCGTCCTCACCCACCAAGTTCGCACCCTGGAACAAGCCACCGCTTCCACCAAAATTCGTGTCGCCCAACAAGCAACCGACCTAGCGATGAGCGGCGAAGGTCCCGACGCCAGCGAAACCCTCCTTCACGCGGGCGGTGTCTCGGCCCAAACAGCTCGCCAAGAAACCAGCCGGGCTAGGGCCGCCGCCAACATGCCCACCTTCGCCGCCGCCCTTCAACAGGGTTGTATTGGTGCCGAACACCTTGACACCTTGACACCTTGACACCTTGGCCAGCCAAACAAACAAACTCACCACCCAGGAACAATTCAGGGTTCAAGACGCCGAATCGCAACTTCTCGACGTGGCCAAGCAGGTCCCGGTCGACACGTTCCGCCGCCACGTTGCCCGGACGATTAACGACATCCGCAACGACCACGGGCTCCAAACCGCCACCGAACAACGGGCCGCATCGGAGTTCCGCTATTGGACGGACTCCAACTCTGGCATGGGGCACATTCGCGGCACCCTGGATCCACTCCGCTTCGAAACCCTGACCCAGGCCATCGAAGGAGAGATGCGGTCCATGGCTGCAACCGCCGATCGTGATGGGA
>JAJRXF010000142.1 GCA_024276425.1 Actinomycetes bacterium
CCGCGGTCCTTCGCTCTTGCTGGTGGGTCCGGACAGCGGTGGCGCTAGCATTCGGTGCGCCACGGGCTGTGGCGCAGCCTGGTAGCGCACCTGACTGGGGGTCAGGGGGTCGTGAGTTCGAATCTCGCCAGCCCGACACTACAAAACCTGATTGACCGCAGGGCGGGGTGATCCTCTCAAATCCCTCGAATGATCCAAAGCGCAAACTGAATCAGCCGCCACCCAAGATAGAGGGATAAGGCGATCACCATTAGCCAGAAGTGCCAGGGGGCAGATGCGGGTTCCTCGCCATTCGACGTAGCCAACTTCGCCATGTCGCTCGCATCGACCTCAGCCGAACAGACTGGACATGAGCCATCCTCGTTAACACCGTTTGGGGCGAGGTATTTGTCGCAGGAATCGCACCATGGCATTTCGTCAAGGATAACGCCGCCAATCCATCAGGAGCGGCGCAGAACCAGGACGGAAAGGTCATCGTCGATCCGGCCATCAGCAAAGTCACGGGCTGCCTCAACCAACGTCTTGGTCAAAACGTCGGGAGAGGCCGTTGGATCCCGCCGTATCATGCTGGCCACACCGTCCTCGCCAAAAAGGGCGTCGCCTCGTCGAGCTTCAGCCAATCCATCGGTGTAGAGAACCGCCACATCGTCGGGATCCCAGGCCAGCTCTCGCGAGTGGTAGGACCCGCGAGGATCAAGCATAAGAAGAGGCCCAGTTGCCCCGAGTGGTCGAACCTCACGGGCATGCCAAACAAAGGCAGCCGGATGACCGGCCGAAGCGTAACGAAGGGTCTCAGCGTCACTATCAAATACAAGGACGCACAACGAGATGAACTCCTCACCGTGTTCCAACTCTGACATCTGGGAATTGAGTTCCTCAAGAGCCTGTCCGGGGTCACGAAACTGAAGCAGGAAGGCTCGCAGCAGGTACTTCGCCTGCAACGCGGTGATGGACGGCTCAATGCCGTGGCCAGTAACATCACCAATCACTGCGGCGACTCGGTGATTGTCCACCTTGAAGACGTCGTAGAAATCTCCAGCCATGGCACCGCTGCCCGGCTGATAGGCCCGGCCAATTTCGAACCCTTCAAGATCAGGCAACACTGGAGGGGCCAGGCGAGCCGCCCACTGCAGCGGGGCGAGTTCTTCTTGTGTCAGCACTTCTCGTGCTCGTTGTTCCACTTCGGCCCGCCCCGAAGCAATTCGGGCGAGGTCGGAGAGTTCTTGGCGTCGCAGCAGGGTATACACCGACGGAAGTGCCAACAGAACCGAGGAGTAGGCAAGCACGCCCGGTGTCTGAACACTGGCAATAACGATCAGAACAACTCCGGCCACGGCAGCAAAAATGGCCGAATGAGCATCTCGCCGATACTCACCCTGGGCGAGGCGCCAAAGATCCGGGTCAATTTGTTCGGCACTGAGTCTGTTGGCCACCGTTCGACGAGGGATCGCAGCACGAATCCAAACCACCACTGCGCCGATGCAGATGATGGCCGCCGCGGCGGGGAGGATGCGTTCCATAGGCTCAGAGTACCCCCGCTAGTCCGTGCGCCGCCGGACCCGTATCTTGATTGGCGTGGCTCCGAACTCAAAGGCATCGCGCAACTGACGCTCCAGGTAGCGAATATAGTGATCGGGAAGCCCACGGTTGGTGAACAGCGTGAAAGTTGGCGGCTGGCTTGCACCCTGAGTTGCGTACAACACCCGAGCACCTCCGGGCGCGGGCTGAGCCTGCTGGGCGGTGCGAATGACATCGTTGACTTGACGGGTTGGCATTCGTTGTTGATAGGCGTCTATGGCGTTGGTCATTGAGGGCATCAGTTTCTCTACGCTTGCGCCCGTCAGAGCTGAGATTCGATGAACGGGAACGTCGGGAAGGAACCCCAGCTTTCGTTCGATCTGAGAGGCAAACTTCTTGCGGTCCTCGGTGCCAACAAGATCCCACTTGTTGAACACCAGAACGACTGGGCACCCAGCAGCATCGACCCGTTCGGCCAGACGCTGATCCTGTTGGGTAATGCCCTCCGTCGAGTCGATAACGAGCAAGGCAACGTCGGCACCATCGACGGCCTTGAGGGCTCGTACCACCGAGTAAAACTCGGTGTCTTCATCAATCCGGCTCCGCCGCCGCATGCCTGCGGTATCAAGGAAACGGATGGGACCTGTCACCGTGTCGATCACGGTGTCGATGGTGTCACGAGTTGTCCCGGGCATATCGTGGGTAATCGAGCGATCCTCACCAATGAGCCGGTTGAAGAGGGTGGACTTGCCAACATTGGGTCGACCAACCAATGCAATCGAGAAGATCCGCTCTTCCTCTGCTTCCACCACCGATGGCTCAACCTCGGGTAGGTGATCGGTTAGCGCATCGAGGAGATATCCGACCCCTCGGCCATGCAGAGAGCTAACCGGGTATGGCTGACCCAGCCCCAAGGACACCATCTCCCAAACCCCATCGACATGTCCGGCGTCGTCAACCTTGTTGGCGACCACCAATACTGGTGCACCAGCGCCGCGTACTCGACGCACGACCTGATTGTCGTCTTCGATTACCCCAACAGTGGCATCGACGACGAACAATATGACATCAGCTTCGGTTATGGCTCGCTCGACTTGGCGAGAGACCTTCTTGTCAATCGCGCTCCCCCCCGATAGCCAACCACCAGTATCGATCAGTAGAAACTCTCGCCCTTGCCACTCTGCCTCGACCTCTTTGCGATCTCGGGTAACACCGGGCTTCTCCTCGACGATGGCTTCGCGTCGACCAAGGATGCGGTTCATTAACGTCGATTTGCCAACATTGGGACGACCAACGATCACCACGGAGGGTAAACCTCGTGTGTCAGTGGTGGAAACGGAATCGGTCATGCGATGACTTCCTGGCGGATTGGAGAGATCGAGGTTGAGGGGGTGAGGGCCTGGCGAAGCGCGATCCCGTCTGTGGGGACAATCTCGACTGGTCTTGGGAGATCCTCGGGCCTACCACCATCGAGGAACAGGCCAGACGTCAAACAGACGTCTGGCAACAAGTAACGGTGCCCAGCCGGCTCATGGTCAAGAATCTCACCCAGGTCCTGGCTAACCATTAGACCGGTGACGGCGATATTGCCACCAAAGTAGCGATTCGGAACCTCGATGATGCGCACATCGCTGCGATCGAGTGAAGCTACAAGGGGGCGCAATATTCTGGCTCCATACTGACCCGTCAAAATGCCAACCGGCGCCGTTGCCCTGGGGCGAATATTTAGCAATCCAGAGGAGTTGACCGGTGCGGTTCGAGGAGCCCGGTAACCTTCGGCGGGAGCGCCGTCTACCCAGGAAAAGAAGCCGGCCCTCTTTCCTGTTGCCGTCGCCGTCTGGCCCAAGAACTCTGCCTCAAAAGTGCGAGCCATTCCAATACCATCTTCGTGCATCGGGAACCCCTCATAAACCTCTGGCTCTGGAAAGTCACGGTTAGCCAACAGGTAGTATTCATCCGCCGCAAAGACCAGACGACGCCCAAGGTGACGAAGATAGATTGCTTGCCATTCCTCGACGGTGTCGACAACCTCCCGGGCTTCCGACTGAGTGTGAGGTCGCATGTCTGGCTCATGAGAATGGTCCGAAACTCCAAGAGGAACTACGGCGACGGATGCCAATTCGGGGTATTGGTCCAGGACCCCGGCAAGAGATTTCTCCAACTCTTCTCCCCCATTGACGCCGGGACAAACCACGAACTGACCATGAACTTCCACCTCATGATCCAACAAGGCCCGCAACCAACGAAGACTGGTTGCGCCACGACGGTTCCGCAACATGTCGCTGCGTAACTCGGGATCGGTGGTGTGGATACTGACGTACAGCGGTGACAGACCTTCGCATATGACCCGTTCGAGATCCGCTTCGGTGAACCGAGTTAGGGTCGTAAAATTGCCGTACAGGAACGACAACCGAAAGTCATCGTCCTTGAGGCTGAGGCTTTTGCGCATCCCCGGTGGAAGTTGATAGATGAAACAGAACGAGCAGTGGTTATCGCAGGTACGCACCTGGTCAAAAAGCGAGGACTGCACCTCGATACCTAGGGCCGCTCCCTCGGACTTGGAGATCTGGATGGTGCGGTCAAAGCCGCCACGATCGATCTGCAACTCAAGCTCGGCCTCATCGACAAGTAGTTGGTAGCGGATAACGTCTCGGGGCCGTTCGCCATTGATTGAGACCAAAACATCGCCCAGGGCAACACCAGCCAAAGCGGCTGGTGAATCCGGTTGAAGTCCAATAACAAGGGGTAGGGCCACCGAGTAAGTCTAGGAGCAGCGAATCGACTCCAGTTGTGGTTTCTACCGCTACTCTCAAGTCCATGTCTGGCTCGAAGGGCACATCTTCTACCCAACCGGCGCGCTGCACGCCGGGTGATCGGTCCGAGGTCGAGCGAGTCCTGCTTAGTTCTCCGCGAGGTTTTTGTGCTGGGGTAGAAATGGCGATCAAGGCCCTGTCGTGGATGGTTCGAAGTTTCGACCCTCCGGTCTATTGCTACCACGAAATTGTGCACAACAAGCTCGTGGTCGATCGATTTGTGGACAAGGGTGTGATTTTCGTCGACGACATCAATGAAGTTCCACCAGGCAGTCCGATCATGCTCTCCGCTCACGGGTCCTCGCCTGAGGTCGTTACTGCCGCCCGCAACCGGGGCAGCTACGTTGTCGATGCCGTCTGTCCCCTTGTCACCAAAGTGCATCACGAGGTGAAAGTGCGGGCCAAGAAGGGTTTCAGAATCATCTACGTCGGCCACGAGGGACACGAGGAGGCGGTCGGCACCATGGCCGTGGCCCCGAGCTCCATCAGTAGGGTCGAGTCCGTTGAGGAGGTGGCCGCACTCCCAGACTTTGATCAGCCGACCGCATTGCTGGCCCAGACAACTCTTTCTCATCGGGACTGGTCAACGGTGGCTAAGGCCGCAAGGCAGCGTTTCCCGGATTTGTGGCAACCGGGACGTTCCGACCTGTGTTTTGCCACCACCAACCGACAGAGCGCGTTGATGTCCATAGCCAAGCGTTGTGACACCGTGATTGTTATTGGGTCGGCCAATAGCTCGAATACAACTGCCTTAGCCCGACTCGCCACCGAGGCAGGCTGCGACAACGTCTACCGGGTTAACGGCCCAGACGAACTTCCCAAAGGGCTGCAGGGAACCATCGGTGTGACTGCGGGCGCATCGGCTCCAGAAGACGTGGTCCAGGCGGTCCTGGAGTTCTTGAACCCACGAATGGGGGTTGAGGAGGTTCGCATCACGGAAGAAGACGAGTATTTTCCTCCGCCACGCAATCTGCGCGAACTCCTGAGCGCTATCGACACCTTTGCCACCTTTGGCTTTGGGGGCTCGGTTCAAGATCGTGTTGAGCTTCAGGATCGAAAAATCGATGCCTCCGATGTTTTGTTGATGTTGTAGCTCTCTCGCTCGGCGCTCACCATGTAGAGAACGGTCGCTGGCCGAGATTGGAGTTGTAGTAACGCGCATCCCCCGTCACTTCTAGACCGACCCAGGGTGGAAGAACAAACTCTTGTTCCTCGGAATCCAACTCGATTTCGGCCACGACCAAACCCCGGTTCTCGCCATAAAACTCATCGACTTCCCATGTGGATCCTTCAAATCTCACCACGAATCGCATCTTGTCGATAATGCATTCACACATCGATTCCATCATTTGGTTCGCATCCACCACTGGGATGTCGTATTCAAACTCTGGTCTAGTGGCCCCAATGTTCGGCCCCTTGATTGTGAGCCACGCTCGGGTAGATCTAGAGTCCTTGGCCACCCGGATCCGAGCCACGGATCGATCGCCACGGTAGAGATAGCCTTGCACGATCCTGCTGGCACTTCCTCGCCGCCAAGTTCCGCTTAGCCCGGACGCAATGTCTGTGACCAGGTACTTTCGTTCGATTTCAATACCCACCACGGCCTCCTAGCCACAGGGCTCGGCCGGGGACTCAAGCACACCGGCTTCGCTTTGCGCTCGATCAAATAGCCGCTGAAGTTCAGCATGTAGCTGCTCGGTCATAGCCTTCGTTTGAGATCGTTTTACTCGTCCGCCGGTGGGCCGGGGGGGTGGAAAGATTGGCTTTCCAATAATAATCACCATCTTGTACGGCCGGATCAACTTCTTCCCCTTTGGCCAGGCCCGGGCAGCGCCACCAAAGCCAACAGGGACGACGGGGACGCCAGCCCTCGCTGCCAAGAAGGCTGCGCCTTGCTTGAGTGGCTGCACCACCGGCCCCTCAAATCGGGTGGCCTCAGGAAAGATCACTAACGGCTCACCCTGGTTGAGAAGGTCTTCAGCCAAACGCAATGCCGCACGGTCCGTTGCGTCACGTTCCACCGGGAATCCACCGACGGAACGAAGGGCCCAGCCCACTCCTGGTACCGCAAAGTACTTCTCTGCCCCCATGAATCGCAAAAGCCTCGGGGACGCAACCGCCGCTGCTGGAGTATCAATCAGGGAACGGTGACCACCCGGGGCCAACACGAAGCCACCCTCCGTTGGGATGTTCTCTACCCCCTCGATACGAAGTCTGGTCCAGACCCGAAAGAGCCCAAGAGCAAACACCCGAAACCCTCGATAGAACCACCGAGCACCGAAGCCCATCGCTACCGGCTCGTGACCCTCTGGTCGGTCCATCACCGAGAGTGGTCCAGATACCGGACGATGGTTCGGACAACCTCATCGGTTGTCAGATCGCTAGTGTCGATCTCGACGGCGTCATCGACCTGTCGAAGCGGGTCTTGGGCGCGTTCGGAGTCGAGCCGATCGCGGCGCTGGATGTCCGAGGCAGTTTGACGGACCGTTTCTGGCTCGACTCGTTGGCCTAGTTTCAATTGTTCTTGGGCCGCTCGACGCTGGGCACGAACCTCGGGGCTGGCAGTGAGGTACACCTTCAATGACGCATCCGGGAAGACCACAGACCCAATGTCTCTCCCCTCAAGCACCCCACCTTTTCTATCATGGGCCCACTCCCGCTGACGGCGAACAAGTTCGCTTCGAACCAGAGGGTTGGCAGCCACAATGGAGACCGCGTTCGTTACCTCGGTCCCGCGAATCTGAGAGGTGGCGTCAACCCCATCGACAAGCACTGTGCCGTCCTGCCTGATCGACCAATCCATGTCGCGGGTTACCTGAGCAACTGCCTCAGCATCCTCGGGGTGGATCCCTTGTGACAACACCGCAAAGGTGGCAGAGCGATACATCGCGCCGGTGTCAAGGTAGTCAAGCCCCAAAACAGCGGCCACACGCCTAGCAACAGTCGACTTACCCGATCCGGCCGGGCCGTCGATAGCGACGATTCGCATCGCTGAATCTTTGCTTGGGGTACGCCGGTCGGCTGGTTTGTCGGTCATTGCTAGTCCAGCTTTCGCGAACGCGGGCGATACTTTCTTGCTATAAGCCCACCGAGTAGTCGCTCAGCCATTTCAGCATCAACCATCAGGATCATCATTCCCTTGTGTCCCTCCCCCGAGTGGGTTAGCTCAAGGTCGAAGATATTTACATCGAGCTCGGCCGCCAGGTTAGCAATTGCGGCAATCTCACCGGGCCGATCGGGGACCGGTATGGTGATTTCGACCAACTCGTCTGCCACCCCGAAACCGGTTGGCAAATTGATTCTTGCGTCTCTGGCCCGCTCCAACAGACTCAACAACTGTGGAGAGTCGTTGGTCGCGACCTGTTCTCGGACCTGTCCAAGAGCGGCAACAAGCTGGTCCAGACCGGCCACGATTGCGTCACGATTCGCCACACAAATGTCGGGCCAAATGGATGCCCGTCCAGCAGAGATCCTGGTCATGTCTCTGAACCCACCTGCGGCCAGACGAAGCAGGGCTCGATGCTCAATCGAAGAGTCATCGGCCAGACACATCAAGGTTGCCGCTGTTAGGTGGGGGACGTGGCTAACCTGAGCCACCATTTCGTCGTGAACCTTTGGTTCCAACGCAATTGTCTCGGCACCCATGGTCTTGACCGCCGCCCGAACGGTGGCGAAGGCCTGCTCGTCTGTCTCCAACGTCGGGGTCAGAACCCACATGGCTCCCTCAAACAGATGAGATTTGGCTCCTGAAATGCCATCCTGTTCGGATCCGGCCATGGGATGACCGCCAACGAATCTGGCATTGTCGACCAGTTCGCAAATCTGGCGTTTCGTCGATCCGACATCGGTCACCACTCCCGAGGTTCTCGACAGCGCTCGGAGGGCTAGGTCGGGGATCGTGCCAACGGGGGTGGCGACAAAAGTTAGATCCGCTTCGGGGTCAACTCCCGCAGCATCCACCGCTCCGAGGCCCAAGGCGCCCTGCAGAGCGGCCTCATCGGTATCGATGCCACTTACAAACCAGCCTTTGGCCCGCAACGCCAACCCGACGGAACCCCCAATCAGGCCAGTGCCGATGATCTGAGCCCTTTTCGTTTCACCCTCTGGCCCCTCCAGCTCAGTCGTCTCATTCTGGGTTGTCATTGTTCATCCCCCGGCCAGGCGAGTTCAGGCCGCAATGCGACAGCGTCGCGAAGGAACACATGAACCAGGTCGGCCCTCGCTCGGGACGTCTCAATATGCATTAGCAGGCGCAAACACCGCCCCAGGCTTCCCTCCACATCCATTTCCTGGGTGCAGAGCAAGGCAACATCGGTCAAGCCAAAAGACCGAGCTGCGGCTGCCGGTGGCACGCTACGAATGTCGCTGGTGGCCGAGAACAAGATGCTAATGACGTCCCCGTGAGTCAATCCGTTTCGTTGATAGAGAGTCTCCAAGAGGCGATGGGTGGCATCCCGAACGAGGTCGGGCTCGTCTGCATCGATGGTAATGGCACCTCGTAAGGCCAAGACAGGCATCGGCGCAGGCTATCTGGGTTCGACGGCTCGCTGTAACTCCAGGAGTTCTTGGGTGGAGATCTCTCGCCACTCCCCTGGTTTAAGCCGGGTGTCAGCGATCGGACCAATTCGTGTTCTGACCAGCCGCAATACCGGGTGGCCAATGGTCTCGCACATTCGCCGAACCTGACGATTGCGACCTTCGTGAATGGTCAGCCTGATGGTGTTGGCTCCCAGGGTCGCCGCCTGAGCAGGCAGCGTCATGCCATCCTCAAGCTCAACGCCCTCTCGCAGCGTCCGCAACGCCGAGCGCGAGGGCTCGCCCCGCACATGAACCAAGTACTCTTTTTCGACCCCAAAGCTCGGATGGGTAAGCCGGTGCGCCAATTCTCCGTCGTTGCTGAGAAGAAGTAGACCTTCAGTGTCCTGATCAAGACGCCCAACGGGAAAGACTCTTGGCTCATCGGGCACAATCTCAAGCACTGTTGGTCGGCCCTGAGGGTCCGACGCGGTCGTGATGACCCCCTTGGGTTTGTTCAGTAGGTAGGTGGTAATGCCAGGCATGGAAGACAGGACGATCCCGTCGACCTCGATCTCATCAACGCCGGGTCGCACCCTGGCCCCAAGCACAGCGGTTTGTCCGTTGACTTTCACTCGTTCTTCGGCAATCAGGTTCTCGTTTAGTCGCCTAGAACCAACTCCCATGCGGGCCATGACCTTTTGCAACCGCTCACCATCTGGGTGAGGCACTAATAGGGGCTCTTCAGGTGTTGCCATCGGATGAACGATCCTCTGACAGAGGGGGCTCTTCAACCCGCAACGTGTCTTCTAAGGCCTCCACCATCGCAGCCGATGGCACAAACTCTCCCAATGGAGGAAGATCCTTCGTTGATGCCAGGCCGAGCCGCTCGAGGAACATCGTGGTCGTGCCAAAGAGGATGGCCTGCCCTGGGCCAGGGTCTCGCGCCACCTCCTCCACATAACCGCGCTGTTCAAGGGTTCGCAGTACCCCATCGACGTTAACACCACGAATAGCGCTGGCCTGAGCCCGAGATATTGGTTGTTTATAGGCAATGATGGCAAGTGTCTCTAAGGCCGCTCCTGAAAGCCGGGCTACTTGACCTTCGCGCACGTAGCGCTCCACGTACTCGGCAAGTTCTCCATGGCTTTGGTAGCGCCAACCCCCGGCAATTTCCTTGAGTTCGAAGCCTCGGTTCTGGTCTTCATAGCCAGCAGCCAACTCTTCACAAATCGCCCGAATGGTCAACACGGGCAACTCGGTCACCTGAGCCAACACAACGTCTGGAACTGGGTCGGTCGAAACCATGACAATGGCCTCAACCGCTCGGCTCGCAAGTGCCAATGTCTCTAGGGACGGGGGACCGACCGTGGCAAACTCCTCGTCCATGCAACTAACCCTCGTAAAGGTCGGCGCCATCGAGCGCTTCGTCGGCATAAAGCTCACCGGCCATCCACTCCACGGTCAACTCGCCAAAAACGCCGGGCTGCTCGATATCGACATATCCCTGCTTGTACAGTTCGAGCACGGCCAAGAACCGAACAACAACTTCTAGCTTGTCCGTCAACCCATGGGTCAGAGCCCGAAAACTGACCCGTCCAGACGTTGGGAGCGAAGATGTCAATTCCTCCAGAGCATCAGCCACGCTGGCCTTGATATCGGTGACGTGGAGGAGGCTGACCGAGGGGAGGGCTGGCTTGGCTGACGCGATGCGCAGAAACGCCCGACGCAACTTGACGCCGGTCATCCCGGCCAGAAGGTCGGGTGAGATGTCGAGGAAGCGATCCTCCAAGCCCGCCCGGCGCGGGACCACCAGGGCGGCAATGTCCATCATCCCGTCCAGCGTCTTGGCTGCATCCTTAAAGGTCTTGCATTCCAACAACCGAGCCAACAACAGATCGCGCTCTTCCCACAACCCAAGCTCGGCATCAAGATCAAACTCATCATCGACTGGCATGAGCCTTCGAACCTTTAGTTCAACCAGGGTGGCCGCAATCAGAAGGAACTCCGTAGCGGTCTCCAGATCGCACAAATCCATCTGCTCAATTTCGACCAGGTAGGCATCGACAATTTCTGAGAGGTTGATCTCATAGAGTTCAACCTCTTCGCGAAGGATGAGGTGAAGCAGCAGGTCGAATGGCCCCTCAAAGGTTTCGGTCTGGACCTTGTATGTCACCTCGGAGGCGCCCGCCACAGGCGCCGCCGGCTCCGTTTCCAATGCTGGCTTGGATAAAACTGGCTTGGTTAGTGGACCTTGTTCGACAAACGACATCATTGTTATTCTAACCGAACCCGCTTGTTAAATGATGCGACGCTCCCCCTTGGTTCGGTTACCCTGCCACTCCATGACTAGCGGATCGGTGCCCGAACGGGCGCGTGTCTTCAGTGGCATTCAACCCACGGGAGAAACCCATCTCGGCAACTACCTTGGTGCGCTGCGAAACTGGGTGAGCTTGCAAGACGGAAATGATGCGGTCTATTGCGTTGTGGACCTCCACGCACTCACGATCCCCCAAGATCCCGGCGTGGTGGCAACCGGGACCATCAATATGGCCAGAATGCTCTTAGCAGTCGGCGTCGACCCAGATCGCTCAATCCTGTTTGTGCAGTCACACGTACGAGAGCACAACGAACTGGCGTGGCTCATGCAGACGGTCGTCTCCTTTGGTGAGCTGTCCAGAATGACCCAGTTCAAGGACAAAAGCGACCGCAGCCAGTTTATTTCCGCCGGGCTGTTTGCCTACCCCGCGCTACAAGCCGCCGACATCTTGTTGTACGACACTGCTGTTGTACCCGTCGGCGACGACCAACGCCAGCATCTCGAGTTGGCCCGCGACGCTGCCATTCGATTCAATTTTCGCTATGGCGACACCCTGGTCGTTCCCGCCCATCACATCACCAAGGCGGGGGCGAGAATCATGGACCTTCAGCACCCCGAAAACAAGATGTCCAAATCCGCCGAGTCCATTCAGGGCACCATTGGCATCTTGGACAGCCCAAAGGAAATCGAGAAGAAGATCAAGCGGGCGGTGACTGACAATGACGGAGAGGTTCGATTTGACCCCGCAGAAAAACCGGGGGTATCCAACCTCCTGTCGATTCTGGGAGCGGCCACCGACACGGACCCCAAGGCGCTAGCCCATGACTACAGCCAATATGGGCCACTAAAAAAGGACACGGCCGAGGCACTGATCTCGCTGATCGAACCAGTACAAACCCGCTACAACAACCTGGCCGATGAGGACGTTCTGGAAACCCTGGATCAGGGCGCAGACAAGGCGAGGGAGATCGCCGAAAGCGTCATGGAACGAGTTCGCGACGCGGTTGGGCTTGTACCCCAAAACGCCGGGGGCTAGTCATCATCGCATTCCTTGAGGACTCGACCAAGGGCCGCATCGACTCGCCATAGTCGTTCTGCTTGGTGATGGTCCCCAGCCCAAGCCGCGACCAGTTTGTCGGATCCCGCGCTCGTCAATAGTTCCTCTCCAATCTCGGGATGCAGCCGATACTGCCCCAACCGGTTGAGGGGCCAAACCCGCCTTGTCCACCGAGATGCGAATCGGTCAGGAACCACGGCCCACACCAGGGTCGCAAGGACTCTGGCGGGTGTTCGCAGGCCACTCTCGATTTTGCCAACATCGTGCAAGAGCGCTGCAGCCAGCACAGGCACCGTCGCCTCCTCACCCAGCTCTGCCTCAACCAGTCGGGCGACCTCAACCCCGTGCCGCTGGTCCGGATTGCTCATCCGTTCCCATAGCTGGATCTCGGCCGCAGACAACTGCAGCCGGACCCACTGGGTATCGATGACCGACAGCGAGCCTGGGCGAATTGAGCGAAGGAATCTCCCCGACAAATGTAGGAATTCCTTCACCGGCCTAGCTTGCGGGCCGTTGCCAAGATGGCGACGATCGACTTGGCATCGGTGATTCGTCCGTCCATGGCCATGCTCACCGCTTCATCGAAGGGAAAACGCCTCACCACCATGTATTGCTCCTCGATACCGTCGATTTCCCGACCAACCTCGGTCAAGTCAGTAGCCAGAAAGATCTCCTGCCACTCATCACAAAACCCCGGCGAGTGAAACAGGCCAATCAAGGGCTCAAGCCTTCCGGCTTTCATCCCAATCTCCTCGATAAGTTCCCGCTCGGCGGTGACGATGCTCTCCTCGCCGGGATCCTTCTTTCCCGCCGGAACTTCCCACAGATCTTGGTCGATCGGGGCCCGGTACTGGCGAACCAAGAAAATCTCGTCCCCATCCAGAGCGACGGCCGAAACGGCTCCCGGGTGGCGGACAATGTCTCGAAGGAACTCTCCGTCGGGACCACGGAAGCGACCGTTCCGAAAAGAGACCACCTGCCCCTGATGAATTATCTCCTCATCAACAAACTCAAACGGAGATGACGACTCCGCGTCCGAATCGTTCACCGACTCGCCCCGCTTCCTAGACGCGTTCGGACTGAACCGAGACTCGATTGGTGTCCGCCCGAAGATACCGCTCCGGGTGGGCGCTCTCTGCTCGCTCCAGGGCAACCGAGATGAGACCGTTGAAGAGGGGGTGAGGACGGTCCGGACGACTCTTCAGCTCTGGGTGAGCCTGGGTTCCGATCCAAAACGGATGACCTTCAAGCTCGACGAACTCCACCAATTGCCCATCCGGCGAATTTCCGCAAAGTCGAAGTTTGGATTCCTCGAACCGCCCTCGGTATTTCGGATTGAATTCATAACGATGACGGTGCCGTTCAGAAATGACGGTTTCGCCGTACATCCCCTGGACTTGGGAGCCCTCGTCCAAGATGGCAACGTAGGCGCCAAGGCGCATCGTGCCCCCCTTATCTGTCACTCCCCGCTGCGACTCCATCAGATCAATCACCGGATACGGAGTTGTGCTGTCTTGAGTGTCGAACTCGCTTGAGTTCGCCCCTGTCATATCGAGGACGTTTCGGGCGTACTCAATGGTCATTGCCTGCATCCCAAGGCACAGCCCGAGACACGGAACATTGGCCAGCCGGGCATAGCGTGCGGCCTCGATCTTGCCCTGAACGCCACGCTCGCCGAAACCGCCGGGCAAAACAATGCCATCGAGTTGACCCAGCTTGTCCTCAACCAGCAAGCCAGTGACGTTGTCTGACATGATCCACTCGATCCTCAGATCGACCTCATGCTCAAATGCGGCATGACGCAAGGACTCCGCCACACTTAGGTAGGCGTCAGGCAAGCTCACGTACTTCCCAACAATGCCAATCGTTAGCGGCTTCCATGTGCGGTCAACCCGATCGGCCAACGCCCGCCACTGTTTGAGGTCCGGCTCGATGTCCCCTAATTTTAGCATCCTGCATGCATAGGCGTCGAGACCCTCCTCGTGCATTGTCAGTGGAATCTCATACAACGAGGAGGCATCAGGTGCGTTGATAATTCCATCGAGAGGCACGTCGCACAAGTTGGAGATCTTGGAGCGAAGACCCTCCGATATTGGCCGATCCGAACGGCAGACGATCATGTCCGGCTGAATACCTCTGCTCCGCAGTTCAGTAACCGAATGCTGAGTAGGTTTGGTCTTTTGTTCGCCCGCTGGGCCAATGAAGGGCACCAGGGTCACGTGAATATAACAAACGTTGCCCCGGCCCACGTCCAGACGGAACTGTCGAATGGCCTCAAGAAATGGCAGAATTTCGATATCGCCAACGGTTCCACCGACCTCAGTGATCACCACGTCGACGTCTTCGCCCCCAAGAGCAGAGATTCTCGCCTTGATCTCATCAGTGATATGAGGAATCACCTGAACGGTCTTGCCCAGGTAGTCACCCCGACGCTCGGCGGCAATGACCGACGAATAGATCGATCCAGTTGTCGCGTTGGATGCTTGAGTCAGCGACTCATCGATGAAGCGCTCGTAGTGCCCAAGGTCGAGGTCGGTCTCTCCGCCGTCATCGGTGACGTACACCTCACCGTGTTCGAAGGGGTTCATGGTACCGGGGTCAACATTCAGATACGGGTCGAGCTTTTGCATGGTGACGCGAAGACCCCGCTGCTTCAAGAGCCGTCCGAGCGAAGACGCTGTAAGCCCCTTACCCAGCGAACTAACTACCCCACCCGTTACGAAGATGTGCTTGGTCATGCAAAGTGCCCCTTCTCTTCGCCGGATCAAACTAGCGGAACGAAACTAAAGAGCAACGGACACCCCAACATTGGCTGCCAAAGCCGCCCGGTAGACAAGCTGGGCGGCCGCCAGATCTTGGACCGCGTGCCCGGTGCTTTTGTAGACCGTGATTTGGGTGTCATCCACTCTCGCTTCACGGGTATTGGCCAGCAGTTCACCCAGTTCAATCACCGACTCCGGGGCCACAGCCTGGATCTCGACGGCCCCGGCCGGAGGAGGCGTCGTTACCGCGCCTCGATGGTCAACAACCATCGGGCCGACACCTACCAAACTCATTGGCAACTCAGCCGAAGACCCAACCGAAGACACATGGGTTCCTCGATTAACCCAACTGCCATCGATGACGCCGCTGTCAGCATGTGTGGTCAGAGCAACCACACCAGCGCCCCGAACCGCCTCCTCAAAACCATTGAAGTCCGATGCAATAGAAACCTTCGAATCAAGCATGGCTCGAGCCTCCGCCGCCAACACGGCCGCTGCGGACTGGTTACGGTTGACGAACCGAATCTCCTTCCAATCCCGAAGTTTCCCGAATGCCAGCACATGGGCCATCGCCTGGGCACCGGCTCCCACGATCGTAAGAACCCTGGCATCGCTTCGGGCGCACAAATCCGCAGCAATGGCGGCCGTGCCTGCAGTTCTCATCTCGGTGATGACTTCGGCGTCCATAATGGACAGGGGTGTACCCGTCTCCTGGTCAAAGAGTGCGATCAAGCCCATGTGGGAGGGAAGATCACGGGTTCGATTTCCAGGAAAGACCGAAACCAGTTTAGTGGCGAGCACTCCCCCATGAGCGGCCGAGTAGCCCGGCATGGCGGCCAGAAGCCCAGTTGGAGTCTGGGCCGCTATTCGCGGTGGAACCGAGGCCTCGCCCGCCGAGTGGGCCATCAACGCGTCCTCCAGATTCGATCGAAGAGCTGCCGGGTCCAAGAGTTCGGCAACTTGCTCGGCATTGATCACAAGCACGTTCAGCATTGCGACAGTATGGGCGCTCGGCTGGACGATCACCAGTTCGTCCACCAGGATGTCGACCATGCCAAACTTCGAACGGTCCCGACTTGAGGCTGACAGACAACGAACCCTAATCTCACCTACGGTGCCCTCGACTAACCATGAACCTTGGTAGCCATGTAGCGGTGGCCTGCCACCTCTACCCCGGCCGCCCAAGAGTCTGGCTCGGGGCAGCCTTGCCCGACTTGGGAAGCATTGGTGGGATCCGTCTACTAGGCGAGACTGCCGATCGCTCATTGGGGCAAGGAATTGCCCTGCATCATCAAACCGACCACGCCTTTCACCGCTCGACCTGGTTTACCGGACGCCAGCGCCAGCTCACCGATCGGCTCGCTGAGGGAGGACTCGGTCGAGGAGCCGCCAGGGCAATTGCCCATGTTGGCCCCGAGTTGTTGTTAGACGGAGCCCTCCACCTCGACCGCCCAACCGGTGGGATTGACAGCCAAGCGCTCTGCGACAGCATTGACCAGGCTTTGGCCGAAATTGAGCACCACCCGTACACGTTGTCGTCACTGGTCCCCGCTGACCCTGACGGCTGGCTGACCCACTTAACCAAGGTAGCTGCCTTGGGTCCCCCCGATGACTACGACGACCCCCGGGCGGTCGCCTATCGACTGCACCGAATCCTGCGGAGTCGCCCGCGCTTGGCCTTTGACGAATCTGATCTTGACCTGGTGGCCGATGAGCTTGCTCTGGAATGGCCAGAAATTTCTCGAACTGGCCCAGAGTTTGTCTCTGGTCTTGCCAATGAACTCGGCCAGGCCTCACCAACTGTCAAACCAGTTTGAGGACCACTGACACTGGGTTTACCTGTCGGCCTCGGGTCTTTTGTCGGCCTCCGCCTTGCCTAACAACTCCTTGGCATGGGTACGCGCTGCCCTTGAGTCGGGCTGCCCAGACAACATCCGAGCCAGCTCGACAACTCGGTCCTTCTTCGTCAATAGCCGGATGTCGGAAACCGTGTCGTCATCTCCTTGCCGTTTTTCCACCGCTAGATGAACATCAGCGAAGGCGGCGACCTGAGGGAGGTGGGTCACGACAAAAACCTGATGTCGATCACCGAGCGCAGCCAAGGACCGACCAACAGCAGTTCCCGCCTCCCCGCCAATTCCCGCGTCGACCTCGTCGAAGACCAGAATGGGAGGTGCATCAGACAACACGCTTCGCAGCGCCAACATCGCCCGAGCTAACTCTCCGCCCGAGGCCACCTTCGAAAGTGGCTGTAGGGGGGCGCCCGGGTTAGCCGCAAGCTGGAACTGCACGGTCGAACCATCCTCACCGGCCACCTCAACCCCAATTCTGGCCTTGGCCATCGCCAGATCGGGTAAATGTCCCTGAATGGCCTCAGCGAGCAAGGGGGCCGCCGCCTCTCGGGCTCGGCGAACTTCTCTACTTGCCGCCGCCAGCTCCGTTTGGGCCTTGGCCAGGTCCTCATCCAGCTTGGCCGCTCGAACGTCGTGGTCTTCAAGTTCGGTGAGTCGAGCCTGCAAAAGCGAATGCTCGTTCAGCACTTCCTCCAGAGTATCGCCATACTTTCGACGTAGCTGATGGAGAAGATGACGCCGCGATTGTACAGCCTCCAGAGCCGCCGGGTCCGGGTCAATACCTTCGCCAACGGCGCGTACCGAGTTTGCGACATCGTCGAGTTCGGCCAAGACGTTTCGTAGTCGCTCCGCCTCGGAAGCAAATGGGGGCCGAGTCTCGAGTCTGGTTACGATGGCGGCCAACTGGTCACGCACTCCACCGTCGTCGTGGAGTTCGGCCAGGACACCGGCCATCGCTTCCTGGTGGTCAACGGCGTTGGCTAGGAGCTCTTCGCGACCCTCCAACCGAAGGTCTTCGTCTGGACCCTCAACTCTAGCTTCGTCCAACTCGCGCACCTGATAGCGGACCAGATCCAATTCGCGGGCCCGTGAACGCTCGTCACCCCCAAGGTCATCGAGGGCGGCTTGAATTCTCACAATGGACTCCTTGGCTGCGGCTAGAGGGCGCAGGTCAACGCGTCCGAATCGATCGAGGGCTCCTCGCTGGGCGGCAACCCCGAGCAGGGACTGGTGGGAATGCTGGCCGTGTAGGTCAACAAGTCGCTCACCAATCTCGGCCAACGCCGATGCAGTCGCTGGGCGGCCATTGATATAGGCCCGGGAACGACCCACCACAGGGATAACCCGGCTCAGAACGATCTCGTCTCCGTCTATGTCGAATCGACCATCGACGGTGGCCTCCTTGGCACGGTGCTTCACCAATCCAGGGTCGGCTCGGCCGCCCAGCAACAAGCTGATGGCATCGATAACGAGCGTTTTACCGGCTCCGGTTTCGCCGGTCAGGGCAATGAGACCGGGGGGCAACGCCAGAGTAACGCGATCAATAACTCCAAGATTCGCTACTGCCAGTTCGGTCAGCATCCATGCCCTGACAGCCCGAACTTTTCCTTTAGCACCGTGTGAAAATCTCGCACCCCGCGAGAAACAAAGGTTGCTCTTTTCGTGGCCGCACGACAGCTCAAGACATCCCCGGGTGAGACCTTGTTGATTTGTCGTCCGTCCAAGGTCACGATGCCATCCCGATAGCCATCGACCTGGAGCCGTACCTCGGTTGTCGGTGCCAAGACAAGGGATCGGTTAAACACCATGTGAGCGGCAACTGGCGTCAATACCAGCGCCTCGAACTGGGGCTCGATAATTGGTCCACCGGCGGAGAGTGAATAGGCAGTCGAGCCGGTCGGGGTGGCCACAATTACTCCGTCTGCCAAGTAGGTGGTGAAGTATCGCCCACCAATGGACACCTTGACCGACACGGAGTGGCCGGGCTCCGCCCGTTCGATTACCAGTTCGTTCACGGCGAGCCCGGCAAGTTGGCCATCGGCAAAGCGAACCTCGAGCAACATCCGCTGCTCGGCCACGAGCTTGCCCTCACGCCACTCGTCCAGGGCTGCCTCAAGATCATCGGGCTCCACTCCGCTGAGGTAGCCGAGATGACCAAGATTGACCCCAAGGATTGGAACCTCGTTGGCCGCGACAAGACTGGTTGCGCGCAGCATTGTTCCATCGCCACCAAGACTCAGGACAAGATCGAGGTCAAGGCCAAAAGCTTCTATGCCAACAGCTAGATCTTCTCGCCCGACAAGGAGTGCGTCCTGGGGAGAAAGAACAACTGTCAGGCCGTTGTCTTCGCACCATTGAAGGGCGCGCGTCGCCAACTCAACCGCGGCCGGGCGATGCTGGTGCAGGACCAACCCTAGACGGGTCATGAGCTGTCCTGGGTACTTGTCGACCTTGTTTGGATATGGCCGATGAACTCAACATTGCCGGAAGCTCCGGTGACGGGGGATTGCATAACGTCCAGCATGACAGCTCCTACTGACACAACGGCATCTGTTATTTCACCAATAACGCGATCCCAAATTTCCGGGTCGCTAATAATCCCCTTACCTTTGCTCACCTCCTGGCGAGTGGCCTCGAATTGGGGCTTGATGAGCAAGAGCATCGTTCCTCCCTCTTTCACCAGCTCAACCAGAGTTGGCAAGACTTTGCGCAGCGAAATGAAGGATAGGTCCCCGACGACCAAATCGACCGGACCGCAGCAGTCTCCGGGGCCGCAAAGCGACCCTGGAGTCACCGTTCGGATGTCGGTCTGTTCGCGGACAGTGATTTGGGGGTGTCCGCGAAGTTTCTCGTGCAATCGATGAGTCCCAACGTCGATGGCAAAAACATGGCTTGCTCCAGCCTGAACCAAGCAGTCGGTGAAACCCCCCGTTGAGGAACCAGCATCAAGCACTCGAAGCCCGGAGGGATCGATCTTGAAGTACCCGAGGGCGGCGTCGAGCTTTTGGCCAGCCCGGCTGACGAACTTTGGTGGGGGCCCCAGGACACGCAGGGCGTCCCCCGGCAGGACCTGCCAAGCGGCCTTAGACGCCGGTGCTCCCCCAACCAAGACGTTGCCAGCCTCGATCTCTCGACGGGCAGCCTCGCGACTCGGGAGCAGGCCCCGGCGAACCAGTTCGGAATCCAGTCGTCTTCGTGGCCCCATGAACCAAGAACGCTACCCGCTGACGCGGTCCTGGCCACAGGAAAAGCAAAGGGGCTGGGACACGCCGTTGTGACAATCCTTCACCCAACAGTGCTCTATGGTGACCCCGTGATTCCCCTGAGAGATGAAAACCCCGTTGAACGAAAACCGGTTTTCACTGTCCTTCTTATCCTGGCTTGCGTAGGCATCTACTTTTTTGCCCAGGCAGGCCTCAGCGGACTCGACGAAGTGGAGACACCGGTCGGCACCGTTCAGGTAGACAGCGAACTGCGGTTCAACCTTGAGGTAGCGGCAATTCCCTGTGAGATTTCCCAACAACGACCCCTCACCATTGATGAGATAGCCAGCACCTATGGTCCAGGAGGCGACGAGTCTGCTTGCAACCAGATGCCCACCGGACCCGCTTTCTATCCAGACAAGAGGGTTGTCCTGGCCATTGTCAGCTCCCTGTTCTTACATGGCAGCTTGGCCCACCTCGGTTTCAACATGCTCTTTCTTTGGATCTTCGGCAACAATATTGAAGACCGCCTTGGTCACGTCGCTTTTGCCGTGTTCTATCTTGGTGGAGGGATTCTGGCCACCATTGCTCACATCGTCGCCCAACCAGATAGCACCGTGGCCATTATCGGCGCTTCAGGGGCCATCTCCGCCATTATGGGGGCCTATTTAGTTTGGTTTCCCGACGCTCCGATTCGAACCTTGGTCTTTCTCGTCCTGGTCGATATTCGTGCGCGGTGGTTTTTGGCTACCTGGTTCATTTTGCAGTTCTTTACCGCTCCACGCTCTGGGGTGGCCTGGATCGCCCACGTAGCTGGATTCGCCTATGGAGTAGCAATGGGATTGCTCATCCGCCGGCGAACCTGGGACCGGACCGGTGGAATTGGCCCTGGCCCCTACCCCCACCCCACCGACTATGTCCGCTAGGTCACCCTTCTAGGCAACCCTTCTCAAGTACGAAGTGCTCGCTCGACCAGCGTGGCAAGGTCTGGCGCGACCTCATCGGCAATTGGGTCCGTCGGTAGGTCTTGCTCCTTCGTCACTCCAGTCAGGACCAGCAAAAAGCGATATCCAAGAGAGCGAGCGAAAAGGCCATCGGTTTCGGGCCGATCCCCCACCATGACCCCGTCGGCGCCGTACTTCAGACGGACAAGGTCAGCCTGTGGTTGGTGAGGCTTCCCACCAACGATTGGGGTCTGACCGGTCGCGGCGGCAATGGCTCCAACAATGGCTCCGGCACCGGGATATAGCCCATCATCAGTCGGAAAGGTTGGGTCATCATTGGTGGCCAAAAACCGAGCGCCTTCGAGCACGGCTTGGACCGCACCCCGCAGTCGGTCATAGCTGAGTTTGGGATCAAGCCCAACAAGCACGGCATCAGGAATCTGATCGCCACGTCTAAACTCCTTCACCGCGGTCGCCCCGCGATTCTCAACTGCCTCGGAGATACCGGGGCCTCCCATGCACAGAACAACATCGCCGGCAGCCACCAATGAAGCTCCGCCCATGGCCGAAGTCGCAACTCGGCCGATGGCATCAATCCCGAAGGAGCCGAGTTTCTCCTCCTGCTGAGCAATCGTTGGGGCCGCATTGTTGGTGACAAAAACCACCTCGTGTCCGGCCTCAAGTAGCCTCCCGACTGCCTCAGCCGAACCGGGAATCTCCTTCGGTCCTGTCCAGATCACACCGTCAAGGTCTAGGGCCCATGTTGTCATCGCCACACCCTAATCGGGAGTATCGACAGGACCTCCTATGTGCACCACTGTCCCGGTAGCGACCCTACTGTGGACCACAGAGCCTATTGGCCCATGAGAACTAGGCCGGTGGTCCCTACTTCGACCCTCCGACACGATCTAACCTGTGGTCATGTCTGACCTACGAAATGACTTCCCCGCTGGCGTCCTCACCGGACAAGATGTCTCGGACGTTTTTGCTCTGGCCAAGGCCAACGAG
>JAJRXF010000143.1 GCA_024276425.1 Actinomycetes bacterium
ACATCGACGAGTACAACGAGGATCCAAAGCCGTTCGTTTGGACGAAGACCGCAGACCAGATCATCGAGAAAGTTGGCCGAGCACGGCTCGCTCTGGAAAAACTGGATAATGCCCCAACAGCGTGAATCGCACCACTAGCAGCGAGGCATTTCAAGATCACGACAGAGCAAGCGGAGTTTCTATACCTTGAGGGCGGCAATGTCGAGTACGGCCTTCCAAGCCTGTTGACAGGGAAGAATGACGGAACCGAAGCTGAACGGTCGCCATTGCCAAGTTCCGACAGACGCACATTTGCGATCCAGCACTCTGGCGCATGCACGACTTCCGAGGCGGCGAGTGCTGCTCAGCTCTTCACAAAACGGTTCTTGACTCGCACGGACTCGACGCTCTTCGTGCCGCCGATGGTCGTTGATCGGAAGGAAGGCAACGGTGTGGTGGTCACCGGATACATTCGGGTGGCGGGTTCAAGTTCTGAGCGGATGTTCATTTGCGTCATGAGACAGACAGGACGACGACTTGAATACCTCGACTCTTGGTATTCAGACGAGTAGGCCACAGTCAAGGTCACGGCTCGGCGTGGCCATGATCGACACCCGTGTCGCCCCGGATCGTGGCCACCCAAAGCTGTGGTCACGGCACCCGGCTATTGTTCAGAGAGTCCCATACCCATTTATACTGCATGATGAATACTTTATAAAAGGAGTTAGCGATGACATACCGACTGTTTGCGGGCTTCGGATTGTGCTTCTGTACTGGGATTGTCTACGCACAATGCGAACCGCCGCTACTCGGGTCGATAGACACACCCGCATACTGTGCATCAGTCAGCGTTGCCTCGACCATCGCGCATGTCGCTGATGGCGATGGCGGTTTACTCTTAATCGATGTGAGTGATCCAGCCCAGCCAGTAGCAATTGGGTCGCTTCCCCCCTTTCATTCGGCCACCGGTGTGTACGCGACCGAGTCCATCAGCTATTTGAGTGATGGTGGTCTTCACATTGTAGATGTTTCCGATCCGATGAACCCATCGACAATGGGTTGGTGTACTACGCCCGGATTCGGCGGTGGTGGTGTTGTTGTCATCGGCAACTTGGCGTACATGGGAGATGGAGATAGTGGGCTCCAGATCATCTCAGTCACAGATCCAACGGCGCCGGTTATTGTCGGATCATTCGATTCGTCAGGGTCCAGCCGGGGGGTCGTTGTGCGGGACCAACTCGCCTTCGTCGCCGATGGCAACGCCGGTCTTCTCATCTTGGATGTAAGCGATCATACGAACCCGACGATGGTGGGGTCTCTAGACACTGATGGTTGGGCCTCCGATGTGGATGTAGTTGGCGATCTCGCCTTTGTAGCCGATCTGTATCCTGGTGTCCAGATTATCGACATCAGCGACCCAACCCATCCGACGCCCTTACGACCATTGACACCGGCGACCGCGCTGAGTGGATCACAGTGCGTGACGGAGTCGCATTCGTTGCAGACGATGCCGCTGGCGTACTGATTGTCGATGTCAGTAACCCGCAGACCCCCGTGGTGATCGGTGGGTACGACACGCCAGGTAATGCAGAAGTCGTAGTTTTAAACGATTCCCGCCTCTATATCGCAGACCAACAATTCGGCCTTCAGATTGTCCACATTGGATCATGCCTGCCGTGTGCGCCCGATCTGACTGGAGATGGTGTCGTAGACACCCTCGACTTCCTGCTCTTCCTTGGTGCTTGGGCTCAGGGCAATGACATTGCCGACTGGGACGAAAACGGCACCATCAACACGATGGACTTCATCGCGTTCCTGAACGAGTGGGCGGTGGGGTGTTAGTCTGGCCGGAGAAGAAAAGTGGCGGGTGGCACCGACTCGTGGCACCGACCTGCTCAAAGCCGGGTGCCGTGGCCACAGCTTTGGGTGGCCACGATCCGGGACATCAACGGGTACCGTCATGGTCACGCCGAGCCGTCAGGCTGTCCGACTATTCATCTGGTTGTAAATGCTTGAGCCTCATAGGGTTGCGTGAACTCTCACACCCTGTTTCAGGAGGCTCAAGCGATGCGTCATGCCATGGAGGGCAGACTTCCAGATTCCTACGCCGCGACCCCCAGCGAAGCCTCGCCCCGCTCGTCAGCAGCCGAATCGGCACTCCAAGACAAATATCTCCTGCTGTTTCCATGAACATACAGGGGCACAGAGGAACACAGGGGAATAAAGAGGTGCCTCCGTTCCGATTCTCGGCTTTCGCTGTGGAACTCTGGGCCCCCTGTGGTGAATAATCAGCACCACTGAATCTGTATAACACCCGCACCACTTTCCGGTGCAGAAGGAGTACGCAAGAGATGGCAAAGCACACGATCGCATGGATGCCCGGTGACGGTGTCGGCAACGAAGTCATGAAGGTCACCCGCACCGTTCTCGACAAGATCGGCCTCGATGCCGAATACATCCCCGCTGACATCGGCTGGGACTTCTGGTGCAAAGAGGGCAATCCCCTCCCCGACCGCACCATCGACATCCTCAAGAGCACCGATTGCGCCCTCTTCGGCGCCATCACCAGCAAGCCCCGCGACGAAGCAGCCGAGGAACTCGACTCCTCTCTCAAGAACAAGGGCCTGTCCTACTTCTCGCCCATCGTCCGCCTCCGTCAGCTCTTCAACCTCCACACCAACCTCCGCCCCTGCAAGGCGTACAAGGGCAACCCCCTCAACAGGCTCGGCGACGATATCGACCTGGTCGTCTTCCGCGAAAATACCGAGGGCTCTTATGGCGGCATCGAGTGGTTCCCGCTCCCCGAAAAAATCGCCACCGTCATGGCAGATCCCGAGGTCGGCATCCCCGACCGTATGACCAGGTGGTTCGACAAGGGGCTCGAGAATGTAGCCCTCTCGACGCGCATTATGAGCAAGCAAGGCTGCGAAAGTATCTGCCGACAGTCGTTCGAGTATGCCAAGAAGTTCGGCAGAAAGTCCGTCACCCTTGTTGAGAAACCCAATGTCCTCCGTGAGACGGGTGGCCTGATGACCCGCACCTTCCGCGAGGTCTCCAAAGACTATTTGGGCATCGAGTCTTGGGAAGCCAACATCGACGCCATGTGCATGTGGCTCATCAAAAACCCTCAAGATTACGATGTCCTTGTTGCTGAGAATATGTTCGGCGACATCATCTCCGACCTTGCTGCCGGGCTCGTCGGCGGGCTCGGGTTTGCGTGTGCGGCCAATATCGGCGACGAGTACGCCGTCTTCGAGCCGACCCACGGCTCTGCGCCCAAGTACGACGGCAAGAATGTCGTCAACCCCATCGCCATGATCCTCACCGCCAAGATGATGCTCGACTGGCTCGACGAAAA
>JAJRXF010000144.1 GCA_024276425.1 Actinomycetes bacterium
AGTCGGCTACCTGGACAGCCCAAAGGCCACCACCGAGCCGACCGAACCAGCCGACTACAAGCCAGGAGAGGAACCCTTCTAAACCAGACAGGCCGGGCCCGAGCACGACTCGGGCCCGGCATTCACAACTCCCCGGAGGGAGCCGCCATGAACGAGGCACAACATCAAGAACGCCTCGTACCCGACACCTCCTAGCCTTTCCTCCCACATCGCTGGCTAGGCCTCGCCCTTGAGTGCGGTAATTGAGGCATGGATCCCGATGAGCCGCAGACGACAACTGCCAAGACAACCAAAACAAGGCCTAGCTCTGAACAAGCCGGACTACGCGAATTCCTCGACTACCAGCGTGATTCACTAATCAACAAAACCAAAGGACTGTCCGAGGCCGAGGCTCGTCTGACTCCAACAGCTAGCTCTCTATGCCTTTTGAGTTTGCTCAAACACTCAGCCACTTGGGAGCGTCGATGGTTCCAAGTCATCCTGGCCGGACGCAGTTCCCCAGACCACTGGCCCGAGGTCCAATCCAAAGAAGATGACTCAACTTTCCAACTCACTAACCTGGACACCATCGAGTCAGTTGTAGCTGACTATCGGGAACAGATATCAGCTTCGAACGAGATCCTCAGCACGCTCGACATCGATGCACCATGCGCTTGGCCGGACATGGCCGACCAGAACCTGAGATTCGTCGCTCTGCACATGATTGAAGAGACAGCCCGCCACGCTGGCCACACCGACATCATTCGTGAGAGCATCGATGGAGCCCAGGGACGCTGACCATGACACATATCCGCCAGCTGCACCTCGGCCACGTGAATCTACCCGAATCGCACCCGCGGGCTCGCGACATGACTTGTGAGATCTACAGCTACGCCATCATCCATCCCGATGGAATCATTGTCGTCTACACCGGCCCTCGAGTCGGCCATTCAGTAGTAGACAAGCTCTACTCGCCACAGATCACCCCCATCGTTGACGCTCTAAACCATGCAGGTTTCGATGAGCGAGAAGTACACGCCGTCGTCAATACCCATTTGCACTTCGACCACTGCGGCCAGAACCAATCTCTCCCCCACGCTCCAATCTGGATCACCGAGGCCGAGTTGGAAGTATCGACCACCAAGTTCTACACCGTGCCCGAATGGGCCCACACCGAACCCGGACGACTCCGCCTCTCGTCCGACAACGAGAGACTTGCCGACGGGGTTCACTTGCTCCACACTCCAGGACATACCCCCAGGGCATCAATCCGTCAGTGTCGTAACCGACCATGGACTCGAAATCATCGTGGGCCAAGCCTGCTACACATGCGCCGAATACGAAGCTGCCGGCGTCGAAGCCGTCGGTGATGGTGTACCACGGAGCGTCCCAACCCATACGAACCTTCAGCGCCTGAATATTGGTCTGGGGAACTCGTGACACCCTGACGTAGGTGACATCACGAGCATTCAGATGCGACAGGTGAGCGACTTGGTCAGCCATCAGCGAACAGCCAGTGCAACCACTATCTGGCCAACCATCGACACCTGGCTCGAAGAAGAACCGATACACGATGAGCTGACTCCGCCCCTCGAACAAGTCAAGAAGAGAAACTGCACCGTTCGGGCCGTCGAATTGGTATTCGTCCTTGACTTCCATTCGGGGCATGCGACGGCGTTCCGCCGCTAGCGAATCACTTGCCTTCGTCAACTCCTTTTCTTTGACAAGCAGTCACGCAATGCTTGGTTGCACGTCCGACTATCGATCGATAAGTCCAGACGGCTAAGAGGCCAGGGATGGTCTGGTTCCGTGCTTGAGGGCCGCAGCCGCCGCTCCAACAATTCCAGAGTCTTCCCCGAGTCTTGCGACCCGCATTGGGCTGCGAACCCTTATCCGCCCAAAGTAGCCGTCGAAGGACTTACTGAGGCCTCCTCCGATGACCCAATACCGCGGGTCAAGCATCGCTTCTATCTGCTCGAAATAAGGCTGAGCCTGTCGCGCCCATCGTTCAAAGCTAAGACCAGACTCAGTTACTGATCGGCCGGATGCAATCTCTTCAAAAATACCTTCCGGTCCGTAGAGTGCACCGAGTTCAGAGTTCTCGATCAGTGTCGAATCATGGACCAACGCGCTTCCGATACCAGTACCAAAAGTCAACACGACGGTCAAACCCGCGCCCAATCCGTTGCTGTACCGAACCTCGGCGAGCCCAACGGCATCGGCATCGTTGAGCAGCGTTATCTCCACGCTCATCAGCTGTCGGAGTCGATCGATTGAGCCTGGCTCGTTCCATGTCGCTGAGAGGTTCGGAGCACTTCGCAGCTGGTGCTCACCAACGATGCCTGGGAGGGCGCAGCCGATGGACCCTGACCACCGCAAGGACTCAGAGATCGAGATGAGCGCTGAAGCAAGACCCTCAGGCGTGGCGTGCTCTGGTGTCGGAACGGTGACCACTTCGCTTAGGAGTACCCCGGTGTCACTACGGACCAAGGCTCCCTTGATTGTTGTTCCCCCGACGTCGACTCCGAGCTGGGTTTGAGGGCTGTCCACTACACGGTCGTCCTGGCACCGGTGATGTAGGCCACGAGGTCGTCCTTGGAGACATCTTTAACATCAACTTCAGCAGACTTACGGCCTTGTCGCAGGACGATTGCCTTGTCACACACCGCCGTGACTCGCTCCATATTGTGAGTGATCAGCAAGACAGCCACACCATTGTCCCGGAGATTGCGAATGAGGTCGAGCACCCGGGCGGTCTGCTCAACGCCGAGGGCTGCCGCTGGCTCGTCCAGCAACACGATGCGCTGACCCCACGCAACGGCGCGTCCAATAGCGACGGCTTGGCGCTGACCGCCTGACAATGCTGAGATCGGACGCCGCAGAGAAGGAATTCGAATATCGAGTCGGTCAAGTGTCTGTGCACAGTCGGCGCGCATCTGCTTCTTGTCGAGTAGCCCGATGGCTGCACCGATCCTTCCACCGCGTGTGATCTCACGATTGAGGAAAAGGTTTTCGGGGACATCGAGGGTGTCAATGACAGCAAGGCTTTGGTGAACTGTCTCGATTCCTAGCTCTCGTGCCTGGTCGGCGGAGCTAATGTGAACCTCCTTCCCATCGATCTCGATACTGCCCGAGTCGGGCTGATACACCCCGGCGATGCACTTGACAAGAGTGGACTTTCCTGCGCCATTGTCCCCAAGTAAAGCGGTCACTTGCCCGTGTCGAAGTTCGATGGAAACACCGTCGAGGGCATGTACAGCCTGGAAGGACTTGGAGATCCCCCGGACTAGAAGTGCGGGTTGACTCGAAGCAGTCATATTCGTCTTTCCGTTGGTTGCCCATCTACGGTCCACTCGCCAACCACGGATGGGTTTCCTGTAGACACACCATCTATGGCCGTGACGAAGGCGCGGGTGACAAATGCTTGAATTCGAAAGCCGAAGACAACGGTTTGGCCTTCCGTTATCCGTTGTTCTGGAGGTGGATGCAGTTTGGCGTAGTAGTCGATGGCTGCTGGCAAGGGGATGTCAGCTGGGACTGGTGCTGAGTCGATGGCTGCGGGACTGTCCCCGACTAGTGCTGTAACCGGGTAGTCACCAAAAACGGGGTCGATGTAGAACCCTCCACCGAAACAGAATGGCGTTCCATTGTGGACGTGAGAAACTTCACTCAAGTACAGGACCGCCGGTTGTTCAGGGAGGTAATTGACAGCGTGGAGCGGAGTGGTGCCAGTGAGGCCGTGTCCCGGCTCGATTTGTGTGGCGCCTATCTCGGCCAGTTGGTCAAGGACTGCGGAAGAAGTGGTGCCGGGAGCGTTTATTTCCAGATGTTCGGGGCAGGTTGGGTGCTGACGGGCGATTTCCGCTGCTGCTCTCAGTGTCTCGACATTGGGGGTAGTTCTGGCACGTCCTGTCTCCGAATCGAAGAGAAGAGCGGGAAACGTAGTCAGGCCAGCGAAGTGGATGCCTCTAAGAGATGCAATGTGGTCAAGCATCGCCGGGAGTTCAGCCAAGGAGACACCCCCTTCGTGACCATCGTAGAATCGGTCAGTCGGCTCGATAACTCGTATCAGCAGGCCTTGATCCCTATCGATTTGCTCGCATGCTGCGGCGACTTCAGATGCCTTGTTGTCGCTGAACACGGTCCAGAAGTCTGGCAACATTCGCGCCGCGGTGAGCGTCTCTGCTTTGGGGACCTGGACAAGATGGCCAAGATGGCTGAGGTTATGGCCGTTGCTCGTGATTGGTCGTGCACAGCCAAGGTCCACGGCAACATACCCATCGACACCTCCCCCAGTGATTGCGTCGAGGGCAGCAGGCGCACGACCAAGCTGTTTAGTCATGGCGAACACCGCCAGATTCCGATCACCCGCCTCCGCCACGATGTGCTTGGTGTTGGCTCGAATCGCATCGAGATCAAGTACGTAGCTATTGGCGCGTATCTGATTGGATTGGTGCAAGTCGATTGCTGCCGAAATGAACTCTGGGTTCTTTGATATCAGGTTTCTGAGGAACATTGTTTCCTAGGAATCGCGTTGTTCACGCATGCTGAGGGCTACTGCGACGATGATGATGACTCCGCGAGCGATCATCTGGTCGGCAACATCGAGACCCATGAGAATGAGTCCGTTGTTGAGCATCGCCATTATCACTGCCCCGGTTACGGCACCAACAATGGAGGCTTTCCCACCAAAGAGACTGGTTCCACCAATGACGACCGCGGCAATGACTGTAAGCAAGTCGCTCTCGCCCAGGTCGTGTCTACCAATTGCCAGCCGGCTGGCTAACATCACTCCGGCAAAAGAGGCAGCGGTGGCACTCATTACGAGGGCGATGACACGAATGCGGTCGGTGTTGATGCCAACTGCTTTGGCCGCATCCCTGTTTGCTCCTACCGACAGCACGTGGCGGCCGAGTCTGAGATGGTTCAGGACGAAATAGCCGAGCGCCCCTATAACCGCAGTCCAGATGAGGAGTGTGGATACCGGCCCCAGGGATCCACCCCCGAATACGGCGAGGAACAAATCGTTTCGAATTGGGAGCGACTGGAGATTGTTTTGGTTTCGGGCGATTCCGGAGATGATTCCGAGCATTCCGAGCGTGACAAGAAACGACGGAATGCGGACCTTCACCGTGATCAAGCCGTTGATTAGGCCGACCGCTAGTCCTACGCCTAAGGCCGCAAGACTGGCCCAGATGAATCCGTTGCTGGCAGCCACTCTGGCTGCCACCAGTGAGGACAATGCTACGACGGAGCCAACCGAGAGGTCGATCTCAGCCGCGGCGAGGGCGAAGGTCATACCGACCGCCATCACTGCCACGGGTGCGGCCTGACGGCCAATGTTTATGAGATTGGAGGATGTGAGGAACCCATCGTCACGCAATAGAACAGCGAAGGTAACAAGGATGAGTGCGAACGCTAAATACACGACGTACTTGCGTAGCCCTCCAATCTCGCGTTGCTGCTCCAGCCAACGTCTTGCTGTTGGCGCGGGATGCATTAGGGCTGTTCCGGTTGAGTTATTCACGACGGGTTCCTCAGCTCAGTTGACCTCAACCGCCAATGGCGGCGAGGACCTCGGCGGGTGGTGCTGTGGCTAGGGAGTTTTGATAGGCCTCAACAATGTTGTCGGCGGTCGCGCTTATTGCCGGGACAACCACAAAGGGAGGTACTTCGAGGCCGAGTAGTCCATAGGCCGCCTCAAAGGCCATGGTGCGTCCAAGCTCGTAGGCCTCATCAGCAGCGATACCAACCATGTTTCCACCCTCAACAAGATCAAGGGCAACGTTGGTGTCAAGGTCCAGGGAGACGACGGCCACATCCTCAGCACCAGCAGCACGAAGCGCAGCCAGAACCCCGTCCGCCGGGCCAGCAGACCAGGGAGCATAAATGCCGTCAATATCCGGGTTGCGGGTAAGGAGCGCCGAGGCGATCTCCTCGGCTGCAGCCGGATCAGCGAGTCCCTGCTCGGCAACAATCTCGATACCAGGGTACTTGGCGGTCAGCCAAGCCTTGAATGCTTGATCGCGCTGGTTCGTGACGTAGTAGGCAGCGTCGTGGAAGATAAAGCCGACCTGCCCCTCACCGCCGAGCGCTTCTCCAAGCAGGTCAGCCGCCGCTATGCCCATGGCTGCTAGATCATCAGTCACGAGGCCAACGTAGTCAGTGCCTTGTACATAGCCTTCGGGCACATTGGACAAGAACACCAGCTGTACTCCTGCCTCACTGGCTGGGCGGAACGCTTCTGCGCCAGAGACAGGGTCAATCACTAGACTGAGGATGATGTCAGGGTCTTGCGCGAGGACTGTTTCTACGTCGTTGGCCTGTTGGGCAGCGTCGAATCCAGCTTCAGTTTCCGCGATTACCTCGATCCCGAGATCAGCGAAGGCGTCACTAGCGCCTTGGCTAACGGCGTCTGTAAAGGCGCCAGCCGTATGCCAAAGGAGTGCTGCTTTGTAGTTTCCACTCTGCACCTCAGCTATCTGGTCGGCATCGAGTGTGATAGCACTTGATGGCGTGGCTTCCTCGCCGCCGGGGCCCTTGGTCACAGGGGCTTCGGCCGCAGGGCCGTCAGCGGGCTGGTCTGCTTCGGCTGAACTGTCGGAAGGGCCCTCTGTTGTTTCGCTGCTCGACTCGCTATCGCCGCCACAGGCAGCAGCGAGCATCGCGAACGATGCAATCAAGGCAAGCGGTATCAGCCATCTCGGCTTCCGGATTGGTGTATTCATTGGCTCTCCTTAGTGGTTGGGATATTGCGGGATCTCTTCTACTCCGCACCATTCCGCGATGAAATGGGTGAGCGTTCGGGTAGCGCTGACGAGCTCGTCAACACTGAGACGTTCGAAGGGTGTGTGACAAGTCGCTATATCGCCAGCAGCGAAGTAGACGCCGGGTATGCCCAGCTCTCGTAGGAAGGGCTTCTCGGACCAGTACGGCGCTCCTTCGATTCGTGCCGGGAGTCCGGTGGTCGCCCGAATCGATTCAGCCAAAGTCTGCACTCCGGGGTGCTCGACGTTGATTTCATCCGGTGTGCCACCTACTGGGTGGTCTCTGGGGGCACTAAAAACTACTTCGTATTTCACCGTATTCTCAGCAGCAACTGCAGCAACAATCGTTTCGATTGATTGGGCTGCTTGTTCTAGGGTTTCACGAGGCAGCAGCTTGCGAATCAGCGACATCTCAAAGAGTCCTGGTACAGCGATGTTGCCACCGGACCGGACCGAGGTCACTAGTAGAAAGGCGTCACCAAGCAGGTCGTGAGCGTCGCCGGTGCGGAGTTCGGCGGAGTGTTCCCATAGCCGACTGAGGAGTTTGTGCCCAGCTTGTAGAGCATCGATTCCTAGTTCGGGTTTGCCGAAATAGGCCGAGACTCCCTCTACGGTAATGTCGGCAATCAGAAAGCCCATCTGGGCCGAATAGATCGCGGAGGTTGTTGGCTCGGTGTAGATGGCGAAGTCGGTGTCCACATCGATCAGGTCGTTTTGGACAGCGGATCGCATACCTTGGGAGACTCCACTGCCGGGTTGGCCAGACTCCTCGTCACAAACGAACAGGGTTGAAACGGTTCCTTTTGGACGGAGACCAGCTCGCTCAAAAGCCCTGAGAGCTTCGATTGAGGCACAGATTCCGGCTTTTTGATCGGTGACTCCCCGTCCCCAGATCTCACCATCGATCAAGTGAGCTCCGAAAGGGTCCGCCTTGCTGGTTCCTTCCCAGTGCTCGAGCCAATCGTCCACGTGCACGGTGTCAAGGTGACCCGCCAGGAGTAGCGATCTTCCGCTGCTCGTTCCAGCAGTTCCGTAGACGTTCGGGCGTCCTGGTGCACACTCAACCATACGAGACCGCACGAACGCGCTCGAGGCTTGCATTTGCTCGTGAACCCAATTGGCGAAGTCTCTCTCGTTCGGTGTGACACTTGGAATGCCAGTCGCATCGCGAACCATCTGCACTAGGGCCTCTGGGTCAACCGCGTCGGCAGCCCGATTCGCCATTGAAGTCATGATCTCACCCCTTCTAAAATCTCCGTAACCAACGAACTTCTCGCGTCACGAACAGCAAGAGACACAGCACCGAGCAAAGCCGCTCTGCCTCCAAGTCGGGATGCCACAACCCCAGGGGACTCCGCTGACAGGAGTATGAGGTGACGGTTGACCGCCTCAACGAAAACCGGATTGGCCCCAACTCCACCGCCAATGACGATCTTGGCCGGGTCGGCGATGAACCGAAGATGCGAGATAGCCAGGCTCATCGCAGCGGCTGCTTCATCGACCACATGCATTGAGGCCGAGTCGCCCGCTGATGCGGCGGCAAGGATCTCGGAAACACTGCTGTCCGCTTCGACACTTGATGGGTGACCCTGTTCGATGGCTTCACCAAGTCGCTTTTGCAGTGAAGGGCCAGTCGCTACGTGCTCCAGTGTCAGCGGGGGGCGGCCACTGACCGAGGCTGCTAGATAGACGGACCCAAGCTCGCCGGCTGAACCCGTCCCCCCTCGATACAGGTCACCGTCCACTACCAACCCAAGACCAATGCCCGTTCCTACTGAGATCGCAGCAAAGTCGACGATCTGAGCCTCAGTTCTGTTCATTTCCGCCAGCTCACCCAACGCCGCCAAATTCACATCGTTCTCGACCTGAACACGGCCTGATCCAAGCCGCTGAGTGAAATACTCCTGGACTCGAATGTCTTTGAATCCTGGAAGGTTCAGTGCCTGGTCGACAGAGTCGGACTGGGGCCGATAGATCCCTGGCACGCCTACGACGACCGAACTGCACCGGCTGCCGACCTGATTGATGAGACGCAACACCAACTCACTGGCGTCATCGAGTGCTTCTCGGGCAGTCGCCGGGGTTGGGACGGCTTCTTCATGGATTGTTGTGCCCAGAAGATCGGAGACGGCAACGACAGTTCTACTTGCTCCAATGTCGACTCCGGCTACTAACCGTGCGACCGGATTGACTTCATACTGCGAGGCTGGGCGTCCGATCGATCTTGCGTCGCCCATGCCTGGCCGAGAACGAAGAAACCCAGCCGCCTCAAGATCGGCAACGAGGGCGGACACCGTCGGCTTCGACAGTCCAGTCAGACGACCGATCTCGGGCCGCGACAAAGCCTCGGGAGCGATACTGAGAACAACATCAATGATCCGCTGACCATTCAGCAGTCGAAGTGCACGGGAGTCAGTACCGGGAGTCATTAGTAAGGGAGGCTACCTTACTAACAAAACTCGGGTCAAGTCGATTGCTCTGGAGTTGCAAGCCTGCGTTCCTTGAGTCGTTCCAAAACATCAACCGATGGGGAGGATTAGGTACTGATGACTAACGGAACTTGGGTCATAGTCCGCGCACTCCGATGAAAATGCGTCAGGTTTGGTCGCTTGAGGAGAAGATGTGGCAGATCTCGCCTGCGGTGCAGTCTGCTGGATCAAGTTGTCTACTGCGATCGAGGAGTTGGGAGAGTTCGACTTCGAGCGTGGCCAGTTGGGCACGCCGTTCCCGCACTTCGGAGAGTTTGGTTTCGAGCAGGGAGTCGACATGGCTACACGGGGCTGAACCGTCATCGCGGACACGAATAATGCTCGCTATCTCCGCCAACGTGAGTCCGGCAGCTTGTGCGGAGCGGATGAATCGGAGCCTGACAAGAGTGGTGTTGTCATAGACGCGGTATCCATTGTCGGCGCGTTCGGGATCTGGTAGGAGCCCTTTGCGTTCGTAAAACCGAACGGTTCGAGTCGGGATGCTCAGAGCGTCGGCAAGTTGTCCGATCAACATGGCCCAATGTTACCCCTTGACCTTCTTCTGAAGGAGAAGTCCCTACGGTCAGCTCATCGCGCGTTTCCTCCCATGGTGGGTCCAAAGCCCACTCAGGAGTGACCCGAACCCGCTCCCACCTAACTCAGGCAGCTTCACTCGCCTTGGCCGAGCCGCGGTGCCCCTAAGGGAACTAAGCTGTGCTCCCATGGGCCCAACGGACATGGACATGGTCAGGGTTCCGCGAACCCAGCGTGCGCCGCTTTCAGCCATTCTACGAAGGATCGCCTTTGCCCTTGGGTTGATCGTGTTTGTGGCCTTGGTCGTTCGGTTGTCCGGCGATGGCTACATCGATATCACCAACGATCCGATCAGCTTTCTTGACGCCATGTACTACGCGTCAGTCACCGTGACCACAACCGGCTATGGGGACATCACTGCGGTCAGTAGCGGAGCCCGGCTGGCGGCGATGATCCTCATCACCCCAGCTCGGGTTCTTTTCCTCATACTGATAGTTGGAACAACGGTCGAGGTACTCACCGACCAGTCCAAAGAACTCATCCTGAAACGCCGTTGGAGGCAACGAGTGAACGACCATATTGTTATCTGCGGCTTTGGCGCGACCGGGCAAGCGGCGGCAGCTGATCTCATTAGCCGGGGAACCGACCAGAGTCAGATCGTTGCAGTCGATAGGTCACCTCAGGCCATCCAGATCGCTACCCATCAAGGAATAACCGGTGTACTCGGCGACGCAACCAGGAGTGAAGTGTTGGCTCAAGCCGCAGTTGAGGCAGCCAAGGCTGTGGTGGTTTCACCCAACCGAGACGACACCGCTGTGTTGATCACTCTAACCATCCGACAACACAACCCGGATGTACACATCGTTGCCGGAGTTCGAGAGCAAGAAAATCTACATCTGCTCCGCCAAGGCGGAGCGAATGAGGTTATCGACGCCACCGCCGCGGTTGGGAGGATGCTCGGCCTAGGTACAAAGGCACCTGGTGCGGCCCGGGTTCTTGATGACCTGTTGGCCGCCGGTATTGGCCTCGAACTCATGGAGACCGCGCCCCAGAACCACAACAACGTCCTCTCCATTCCTGATGGGGACACCCTTGTCGCCGTGATCCGCAATGGGACCCGGTTACCGGCCAGCGAAACCACCGACGCGAACCTCGTGACCGGTGACCGACTAGTCGTTCTGCGCGAAACCTAAGTTGGTGCGCCGCCAGCGTTGTCATCAAGCACGATCGTGGATTGCCGACTGCGGTTGATGAGAAGCTGGGTGACGTCTGGTCGCGAGTAATGGCCAGCAATATCGAAGTTCTGACGTTCCTCCCGAACCCGCGCGTAGTCGGCCTCGATCGTGAAGAGTCCCTCGGTTTCCACTACAGGCTCCAGCAGCCATTCGCCGTCCGGGCCAGCAGCACATGAGCCCCCGTTGCCGAAATAGCCAATGGTGTCGGCTACCTCCAACAGTTCGTCACGGAAGGGAGTACCAACTGGAATGTCTTTACCCTGCAACAAACCAGAGACAGACACCACGAAGGAGCGGGACTCAAAGGCAATGAATCGGGTGATGTCCTTGGTGTTACGAACCTGACCAGGCCATACGGCAATATGCAAGTTCTCCCCCTGGCCATAAAGGGCAGCGCGAGCCAGGGGCATCCAGTTCTCATAACAATTCAGACCACCAACGCGGAACGCTCCCAGATCGTGAACTCGCAAACCGTGCCCATCACCAGCAGCCCAGGCAAGGCGTTCTTCATAGGTCGGCTGGAGCTTGCGGTGAACCGATTGGATCTCCCCTTGGGGATCGATGTAGACCAGCGTGCAGTAAAGACTGTGGCCCCCACGATCGCCTGGCCGTTCCATGATGCCGACATAGGCGGCGATATTGCCGTCAGCACAGATCCCTTGGATGGCAGCCAGGTCACCCCGCTCAATCACCAC
>JAJRXF010000145.1 GCA_024276425.1 Actinomycetes bacterium
AGGTCGCCGCCGGGTTTTTGTTGGTTTCTCAGCAGAGGCCGTGGTGGGAGAGGTTCTGGTTGACTCCGGGGCCTCTTTTCCGCGTTTTAGCTCCCTAGCCACAAGCGAGGGCTCCTCGCCTGAGACAACTGCAGCAATCGACGAGCTCGTCGATTGCATCTGGTAGTTCAGATGTCTTGACAGATCACATTGGTGCGGACGGGGGGACTCGAACCCCCACACCTGTTAAGGCGCCAGGACCTAAACCTGGTGCGTCTGCCAATTCCGCCACGTCCGCGTCGTTCGCTTTGCTCACTTCGGAAGTTCTGAGCCTGCGGCTCACAACTTCGGTCGTGCATCTCGGCGAGGGTAGTGCTTAGCGAGACTGAGGGTAGTGGCTACTGGGGTCCACTCCACGCCACCGCTTTGCGATTTCCCCCACTGGGGTCCTGTGCTCAAGACCAGAAGGCCGGTAGCCTAGGCGCCTATGACAACCCCCGGATTGCCAACGGCCGAGATTCCCAGTGGTGGGTTCGGCTTCGATATCTACCAACAACTGCTGAAGGAACGCATCATCTTTCTCGGGCAGCAAGTTGACGACGATATTTCCAACGCCATCGCTGCCCAGATGCTCTACCTCGCCGGCCAAGACTCCGAGAAAGACATCTGGCTCTACATCAACTCACCCGGCGGTTCGGTCACAGCCGGAATGGCGATCTATGACACGATGCAGTTCGTCAAGCCGGACATTGCCACGGTATGCCTTGGTCTTGGTGCATCGATGGGACAGTTCCTCCTGACCGCTGGGGCTGCCGGGAAGCGCTACGCTCTTCCCCACGCCCGCATTCTGATGCATCAGCCCAGCGCGGGCGTTCAGGGCCAGGCCACTGATATCGCCATCCAGGCCGAGAATCTCATCAAAATCAAGGGTGAGATGGCCGAGTTGATTGCCGAACACTCAGGCCAGACCGCTGAACAGATCATTGCCGATTCCGATCGAGACAAATGGTTTAGCGCGGAGGAGGCTCGAGACTATGGCCTTTGTGACCATGTCATCGCTCGGGCGGGTGACCTCGTCAACTAGCGTTGGCGGGCCGCCACCCTAACCCCTGGGGTCTAACCACGAGCGTGATTGCCTATTTCGCGCAACTCGGTTATCGCCGAGGCATAACCGTCTGGGTGATTAAACACTCCAGACCCGGAGACGAAAATGTTGGCACCGGCAGCAGCGGAGGCTGCGATGGTGCTGGCATTGATGCCGCCATCGACCTCGATGTCAATCGGGTGGTCCGCCCCATCCAGTAGTCGGCGGGTGTCGGAGATCTTAGGGACAACTGAACGAATATGGCTCTGCCCACCAAATCCAGGGTTAACGCTCATAAGCAGGACCGTGTCAATGAGATCCAACACGTGGGTCAGCACATCGATTGGTGTGTGAGGATTAAGAACGACACCGGCACGAGACCCCAGGTCGCGAATCGCGCTGAGTGTCCGGTGAAGATGGACGCAAGCCTCGGCATGGACAAGTATCGAATCGCACCCTGCTTCGGCGAACCCCTTCAGCAGATGATCCGGTTCCCTCACCATCAGGTGGGCCTCGAAAGGGAGCGTCACCCAGGGGCGGCAGGATTTGATGATGTCGGCGCTCATCGACAGATTCGGGACGAACTGACCATCCATCACGTCCCAGTGAATCCGGTCGGCGCCAGCTTTTTCGATCTGCTCACACTCCTCTCCCAGTTTGGAGAAGTCGGCAGACAAAGCAGAGGGCGAGATACGCACGTGTGAGATAGGGACAGAAGAATCCGAGGCCATGCCCAATAGCATGCCACTGGTGAGGCCGATCCCCTTTCTTGTGACGATTGATCGTGTCGCGACCGGGGGAACCGGCATTGCCACCGCCCCTGATGGACGAGTCATGCTGGTCCGCGGCGGTTTGCCTGGAGATGTCGTAGAGGTCGTGGTCACCAAAGAAAAGAAGCGGTATCTGGAGGGGAGCGTTGGGCGAGTTGTCGAGCGCGGCCCGGCACGTGTCGATCCGACTTGCGCGCATTTCGTCAACAAATGTGGTGGCTGCGACTGGCAGAACTGTGCACCAGAGGCGGCCAGCGACTTCAGGCACCGAATCGTCCTAGATTCACTTCGTCGCCTCGGACATCTTGAGGGGGTTGACGTTCGCTCTCATCTCAGCGTTGGTGGGCGCCCTCTGGCAATTCGGGGGTATCGAACGACCGTACGGGCAGCAATCAAGAATGGTTCGGCCGGCTTTCGCCAGGGGCGCTCAAACGACATCGTGACAATTGACAGTTGCGAGACGGCGCATCCCGCAGCCGAACGCATACTGGTCGAAGGAGAGTTTCCAGGAGCAAGCGAAATTGTTGTTCGGGTCGGAGAACGGACCGGAGAGGCACTCGTTGTCGTGGATGGACCGCCATCGGGGATCTCGAACACTGTTGTTCCGGTTGGCACCCAGGTTGTTGGCCGATCAGAACTTCACGCTGGTAAACAGGCTTGGATTCATGAAGAAGTCGCTGGCCGACTCTTCCGAATTTCTGCCGACTCCTTTTTCCAGTGCCGCCCCGATGGAGCCGAAGCCCTTATCGAACTGGCCGCCGAAGCAATCGAAGGAATCGAAGGCCCGCTAGTTGACGCGTATGGAGGTGTTGGACTGTTCGGGGCAACACTCGGTGCCGAGCGAAAGGTCACCCTCGTCGAATCAAACATATCATCGGTTCGGGACGCCAAACTCAACCTCAAGCCCGCGGACGAGATCCTACAGAGCCGTGTCGAAACCTGGAAACCAACCCCGGCAGCCGTTGTCATCGCCGATCCGGCACGGCGGGGGTTGATGGAGGCTGGAGTTGGGTCACTGGTGGCAACTCGGGCCAAGGTTATTGCGCTCATCAGTTGTGATCCTGCGGCACTTGCCCGCGACGCCAGGCTTCTCGTGGACGAGGGGTTCTCGTTGGACTGGGTACGAACGGTGGACCTATTCGGCCAGACATCTCACGTGGAGACGGTGAGCCGGTTTAGTCGCTGAGGTCGGGGGCATTGCCGAGGGCCATGTAAGTCTGGCGCCAACCGTCATCACCCCAGGTTTCGCTGGCCCGAACCGTGGTCTCCGGTGCGAAGGCACCCTCCAACACGGTCAAGGCTTGTTCGAGAATACGGTCCTGCATTGCCCGATCATTGGGCTTTCCACAGGGATTGCCTAACGGGAAGTCCACAAAGAGAAAGCGGGGAACGGCACAGTATTCGACGATGTCGCGGGCACTGCCAACAACGAGTGTTGGAATTCCAACCGACTCCAGATGCCGGGCAACCAGACTCACGGTCTGGTGGCAGACGGGTCAGAGCGGAATGAGTAGCACAACATCGACGGCGTCTTCCCGGCACCATTGAGTGATGGTGAGGGCATCCTCTTGAGTCTCGCGTTGAGAGTAGTTGGTCGGCACTCCATAAAAGCGAGGCGCGGTGCTTGCGACGCGACCTGACTCAACTGCTCTGGACAAGGTCTCGAGGGGGAGGAAAGTCTCGAGGTCATCAGTGTTCGTGGCCTCCTTGTGCCACGACAGGTGGTTGGTGAACATCCCCACCGGTGGTGGGTCGCATGGCTGGGCGAAGGCCACACCCTTCGGAACAGCCAACAATTCCTCACTTGGGTCACGAAGCGGAACTGAGGTGGTCACCACCCCGACCCGACTCTGTGCCAGCGGCTGGGGCAGGGGTGTAAATGGGCTATCGTCGTGGTGAGCCCAGCGATAGGGCCGGTCAAACCCTCGGGCGAGATAGTACGCCCGAGACTTCTGGATATAGGACACTGGGATGCGGTTGACTGATTCGCTCATGCGGCGGTGGCTTGTTGATTTACAGGAAACCAGGCAGGCTCTCGGCGATCTCCTCGGGAGTAACTGTTGGGGCGAATCGGGCCAGAACGGAACCGTCACGGCCGACTAGAAACTTGGTGAAGTTCCACCCGATGTCAGACTTGCCCTCCTCATCGGCGTGATCGGCCTTTAAGAAGGAGTAGAGCGGGGCCTCACCCTCACCGTTGACCTCGATCTTGGAGAACATCGGAAACGTCACGTCGTAGTTGGAGGTGGCGAAGTGAAGAATCTCCTCGTCTGTGCCCGGTTCCTGAGCGCCGAACTGATTGCATGGAAAGCCGAGAACCGTGAAGCCCCTCGCCTTGTTGTCCTCGTGGAGGGTACGCAGACCTGCGTATTGAGGGGTAAGCCCTCAAGCACTCGCCACATTGACTACGAGACAAACTTGATCCTGAAACTTCTCGAAGTCGACCTGGTCACCGAGAATGGATGTCATTGTTAAATCGTGGAAGGTGGACATGAGTCGACCTTAGTTGCTGGCTAGGAGAGATACATCACCCGCAACGTATCGGTTGCCCTGGTTGAGGTGGAATGGCCGGAGATTACGACGACTCTGTCACCTGGAGCAAGATCGCTGATTTCCTGCAGGAGGCCAAGTGCATCATTAATCATGTCTTCGGGCTGGGTTCGCTCTGGGGTCTTGCTGGCAATGGTTCCCCAACTGAGCGAAAGTTGGCGAACGGCGCGCTCATCCGGACTGAAACCATAGATTGGAACCATTGGTCGGAACCGGCTGACCGACCGAACGGTGTAACCAGTTCGAGAAAGGCACACGATGGCCCGGGCGCCCACCTCCCGCGCGATGCGGCGGGCAGACATGGTGATGGCATCGGTGGTAATCGCCGCCGCGCCAAGTTCCCCGTCGCTCTCTCGCACCTGGCTTACCGTATTGGCCCACTCCTCGTGGGGAAAGGCGACGTCTGAGCGTCGGGTGATCTCAGCCATGGTGGCCACGGCGTTCACTGGATCGATGCCGACGGCACTCTCTCCTGAGAGCATGACCGAACTGGTCCCGTCGAAGACGGCGTTGGCCACATCGGAGGCCTCCGCTCGGGTGGGTGTTGGTGCATAAACCATTGATTCCAGCATCTGGGTCGCCGTAATCACCGGAAGGCCCCGGGCTACGCAGCGCCGAATAATGTGCTTCTGCAGGTGGGGAAGCTCCGAAATCGAGTAGTCAACACCAAGGTCGCCACGGGCCACCATGACCGCGTCGGATGCAGTGATGATTCCCTCCAAGTTGTCAACCGCAGCCCGAGTCTCGATCTTGGCTACGATAAGCGGTCCGCGAGGGGAAGGCTCAACTCCCAAGGAGCGGATGTCGTGAGCACTGCGAACAAAGGACACGGCCAACATATCAATGCCTTCCTCGATGAACGCATCGGCGAAGGCAAGGTCTTCTTTGGTTGGCGTAGAGATTCGGATTCGATCTGATGGCACCTGAAGCCCGGGTCGCCCCTGAGCCTTTGCTCCGCGTATCACCCGGCCAAAAAGGAACTCCGATGACTTGTCGTGCACGAGGAAACTAATGTTGCCGTCGCCGAGAGCAAGTTGGTCTCCTACTTCGACCGATTGCACCAACTGGTCATAGTCGGAGGAGATCACGTCGATACTGCTTGAGTCTTCGCCGGTGGTAAAGCGGACATCGGCGCCGTCCTGGAACACCACGCCGCCTTCGGGGAATGGCGCGCACCGGACCTTGGGGCCCGGGAGGTCAGCCAGAATTCCAACGTTGGCTCCCAACTCGGAGGCCGCCGCCCGAATGGCGTGGTACTTAAGAAGGTGTTCGTCGATATTGCCATGGGCACAACCGATCCGAGCAACGTCCATTCCAGCCGAAATCATGGCCCGAAGGGTGGAAGGGTCCTGGGATGCAGGGCCGACGGTGGCCACTATTTTTGTGCGTCGCAATGAGGCTCCTAGAAGAAGGTCCGCTGGCTCAGACGGCAACGCTGACGACGACCAGGTAGTGGGCCACGAGACATGGGAATGCCCGTCAGCGAGAAACGGAGGGAATGTCCCCCACTGACGGACTTTCTCCACTCTAGTTGGTCCGCTATGAGTTGCGGCGCAACTGTCTCGGCCTCAGCAGGCCTGGGCCTGAGCGAAGGAATCTGAATCGTTTGGCCCATGCCTCTCAGAGCCGAATTTGCCGAGAATTAGATTGGTATGGCTCCGGTTTTTCTCTGGTTTCGCCGAACCTCCATCACAACTCGACTTGGTGCACTCCTTCTAATTCCCATTGTTGGGCTGAGCTCGCTGACAGTCGACCGCGCCATAGAACGTCATCATGTTGTTGTCGTGTCCCGATCGATTCGAGAGGATGCCGCACTCACAGCCAGACTCATTGACCTTTCGGTGGATCTTGATCGAGAGTTAGATGTCGCCCTCGGTTTTGCCAGGGCCCTCGATTCCGGGCTGAGTCCGGCCCTCGTTTCCCCGTTTCTGAACTATGACCTTGGTTCGTCGCTGGTTGAGTCTCAGGAGTCGTTGGGTGAATCATTCGGAGCCTTGCGTCAACAGCGAGAGATTCATCATTTCGACGAGCCCCTTCCCGCAATTGATGGGTTGATCGCGATGGAGACCGAGATCACCCAGATTATGCGAAGAATCCCCTCCGGTGAGAATTCCGCAACGGAGGTTGAGCGGGTACATCGGGAGGCTCGTGCCCTTCTCTTGCAAGCTCTGGAAATCGAAATAGGAGACTTGTGGAAGAGCCAAGCTGGCATCGGTGACGCCGTAAACCTGACCGCGGCAATTCGGACCAATGAAGCAGCTATTGATGTGGTGTCAGCCGCACGTCTTGAGGCGATCTCCATTTCGGCCTACCTGCTTCCAGAGATCCAATCTGAGGCCGTTGATGCTGAGATCGAGTTGGCCGTGGTGCAATCCAACCTCCGCTACACCCTCGAGGTGTTGAAACGCGATATTGCTCCCTCGCTAACCGATGAGTTGACCGGGCTGTTGAGCAGCGAGGCGTGGAAGGACTACGAGAGATTTCGCGATGAGGTCAATGGTGGATCCATTCAGGCCGTTGAGTTGCAAGACGATGATGGCAACGTCAATTTGGCCGGAGGTGTGGCCATGGCGAGGTTGGTGCACAGCACCTTTTCGGCCCGAACCGAGGTGCTCACCGACTTCCAAGCTGCGGCCAACCAGCAGATGGTTATCGAAGCTGGCCAGATCCAGGCGGGGGCCGAGGCGAGCAGGCGAACCGCTCTACTTCTCGTGCTTTTCAGCACCATCTTGACTGTCATTGGTGCTGTGGCCACCATCCGGTCCATACTGGTACCTCTCTCAGAACTCAAGGACCGTGCCACCCGAATTAGTGAGGGTCTCATTGAACCAGACGACTATGAGTGGGTTGGTCCGAGAGATCTTGATGCTGTCGACGGGGCATTCGATGATTTGACGTCGAGTCTGGGTGCCGTGGTCCGTCAGGCAGACCTTTGGGCCAAGGGTGAACTTGATAACGCCGAGCTCAACACGACCATTGCCGGTCCGCTTGGCGAGAGCATCCATGCTTCGGTAGAAAAACTCAGACAGTTGACCGAACGCCTGGAGTATCAAGCCAATCACGACGCCTTGACACGGCTGCCAAACCGGGCTGCTCTACTAGGCCATCTTGAACAAAACTTGACGGGCTCAGTGGATCGCCGCACCCCATCGACGGTGATGTTGTTGGATCTCGACGGCTTCAAGCAGGCCAATGATTCCTATGGCCATCTCGTGGGGGACGAAGTGCTGTGCCGAGTGGCAGATCGATTGCGGGCGCGAACCACGGGGCACGTCATTGGTCGTCTTGGTGGAGACGAGTTCATGGTGATAATCGACAAGGCACTGGATGACGAAGAAGTTCTTTTGCTGGGGGAGGCGATCTTGGTTTCTATATCGGATCCCTTTGTATCCTCCGCCGGGATTGTGGCTCTCTCAACCTGTATCGGGGTGGTCACAACGGGCACAGGTATGTGGCTTAGTCCATCCGAGATGCTTCAGCGTGCCGATGTAGCGTTGTATGAGGGAAAGGCACAGGGCCCAAGCTCAATGATCGTCTTCGATCAAAGTCTCCATGATTCGGTTTTGAATCAAGCAGCCTTGCAATCCCGGCTACGAATCGCCCTGGATCGAGATGAGCTTGAACTTCACTATCAACCCATTCTTGGCCACAATGGGGCCTTTGACGTAGAGGCCCTTACCCGATGGCGGCCTGCAGGTGAGGCGCCGATCCCACCCGACATCTTTATTGCAGCGGCAGAGAAGTCCGATTTGATTCTTGATCTTGATGAATGGGTCCTCGACCGAGCCTGCGCCCAACTGGCCGAGTGGTCAACCTCCAGAACGATGTTCAATGTTTCGATATCAATCAACATTTCTGGTCGTCATGTTGCCAATGACCAGCTCCCCGGTCGGGTGGCTCGGGCTCTTGAACGCCATGGCATTGAGCCAGCTCGACTATTGATTGAGGTCACCGAGACCGAGCTCATCCCAAGTATCGAGCAAGCGGTCGGTGTGTTGTCCCAGTTGCGCGGGATTGGTGTTCGCTTGGCAATCGACGACTTCGGCACTGGCTACGCGTCGGTAGCCCACTTGCGTCGAGTGCAGTTCGATCGGATCAAGATTGATGGAGCTTTCGTTTCTGCATTGGATGATCCGACCGAACGAGCGATTGCGTCACTGCTCGTTTCGCTTGGGGTTGATTTGGAACTGGAAGTAGTGGCCGAGGGGGTCGAGACTTCAGAACAAGTGAAGTGGGCCATTCAAGCGGGGTGCACCGAGCTCCAGGGGTACTTCTTTGCTCGGCCGATGTGTGCGACGGAGGTTGAAGAGGCAATGCCGACGATTCAGGCGAATGCGGCCGGTTGGTTTCAGGCAGTGTCTGTGCCGTAGCAGCTTGGCGTAGGACTAGGACCGCCGAGCAGACCCAAGGTCGGACCCCAACGAGGACTAGGAGTCTGAGAGGCCACACACCGAACGGCTATATCCCTCAAATGCGCTTTCGTTGGCAATGGCATCAGCATAGTCGGCTTGAAACTTTGGGAAGTCAATTTTGTTGGCATCGTCACCAGCAAGTTCGGCGATTTCGGCTAGTGCAAGCCATGCCGGCCGAATGAGTGCGATGTTGTCTTTCCAAGCCTCCGGACTCGCTGTCTCCAGTGCGTCGTAGTACCGGATTTTGGCTTGGGCCAGAGCGCTCATCCCTTGCGCCGCTGCTTGGCTAACATCCTCGGTTCCGCGAACCACGATGGCACACAGAGCTTGTGTCTCGGCCTGAGTTGGGCTTATTGGTGCGCTACCGCCAGCGAGCGGGTTTTGGCAGCCAACGCCAATAATGCTGAGAGCGATCACACTCAGGAGCTGGGATAGCCGCCGCATCTCTGGTGCCATCGCTTCAGGTTAGGTCGCTTCTAGGGGTCATTGCTATAGGTGGGCGTACCAATCGTAGCCTCGCTCGTGCCAGTAGTCCCGTGGCTGTTCGTTGGAGAATCGAATAGTGCCAACACGTTTGAGTTGTTTGATGCCGTATTTCAGCGGGGTTGAGAGTCGCAACGGGGCGCCGTGTCCCTCATCCAATGGTTGGCCCTGCAGTTCATAAGTCAACAGGGTCTGCTTGTGCATCATGGTTGGGAGGTCAAGACCAACATAGTAAGCCTCATCGGGGGTTCTCAGATCGACATACTTGGGGAGTTCGCCTAGCTCCGGTTGGTAGAGGGCGGCGAGGTCGGAAAAGCGGGCCCCGCCCCAAGTTAC
>JAJRXF010000146.1 GCA_024276425.1 Actinomycetes bacterium
CTGGGAGCGGGGGCTCACGATGATGGTCAACTACCGGTATTTGCCCGCAGAAATAGAATCGAATCACGACGGGTACGTTGATGCAGGCACCGTGTCCACCTCCGAAGAGATTCGAACCCTCCTCGCTCTTTAAGCTTCTGCTGCTTCCCAAGGTTCGTTGTTGTTGGGACCCCAAAAATGGGCCGACGGTTCTGGCGAAGTAGCACCAGAACCGTCGACGCTGTCTACTTCGAGAAGTCCGTCTCGGTAGTTCCCTCCAAACCGAGACCAATTTCCTTTTCGTAACAGCAGGACCCCCGCCGCAGGGTCACCCTCATCATGTCTGTCGCCTCCCTGTTCGTCTGTAACCGCCATCACCTTTCAGATATGACATCAGTCACACCAACTAGCTGGCCTAGGCTTTGGTCGGACGGCACAGTTCCGCCAGTCCAGTATCGTCGAGTATCTGAATTCGACCTCTACCCGTCTCAAGGAGCTTCGCTTCTCGAAGATCGGACAGAACCCGACCGGTCGCTTCCCTGGTGGCTCCCACCCACTCGGCCAGTTCTTGCTGGGTAAGTTCGAGCTCGCCCGAGGTCGAGTCCGAAGCCAGCCCCAGCAACGTTGTCGCCACCCGGCACGACAAGCTTCCGCCCCTTAGCACATGCATCTTTGCCGCCTGGCGAAGCCTCCTGGACATTGATTGCATGATTCGCAACGAGGCCGCCGGGTGATTTTCGAGAAAGACCAGAAAGCTGCCCGGGCTAACTCGATAGGCAACCACCGGCCCCTTAGCCACCATCGAAGCCGAGCGGGGTAAGCAATCGATGGCTGCCATCTCCCCCACGAGGTCCCCAGCATCGCGCCGTCCAACCAGGTACCGACCGCCATCCTCGCTGGCCAAAACAATGTGCACCTCGCCCGACTCGATGGCAAACACCCGTCGATCCTGAGCACCCTCATGACCCAGATAGCTTCCCGAGGGATAGCGAACGAGGTGACCGAGCGAGCGAATTGATGCCCATTCCTCCGCAGATAGGTCGGTCATAGGCTCCATCTCCTCTCCCAGTAACCCGTGTGACCATCGTTCTGCATCGGAGGTCCACGGCCTCGTTAAGAGCCTAGCCTGCCGCCAATAGACAGATTTCTGCCAATGTAGTTGCCAGGGTTCTTGGGCTCAGTCGAATTCGGATGTAGGCTCTAGCTTCTAAACTTAGGGCGGCGATCCGATACAGGAGAATCTTGTGACGACTCAAACAGGATCGGCGAGCCAGCTCTGTGAGCACGGTGAAGTCCTCGCCGCTTGTCTTGACTGCTTTGCTATGCCGCAGCCGCTAGCCCCAAAGAAGAAGCAGAACCAACGAACAACGAAGTCGCCCTCGAGCGACAATGACTTGATCGCACCCCTCACGGGGTCTCTCGATATGTCGATTCGAGTGAGTTCTCCCGAAGAGGTCGTTGGCCAAACGCTTTTGACCGCTCGGACCTTCCCCCATCATCTGCGACGCTCCGGCTGGGTCTACCTACGCACCGCCGACCGGCTTGTAGCCCGGGTGAAAGTGAAGAAGGTCGTCTGGCAAGCGGAGCGTTCCTGCCTTGGGGACGGAGATGATCTCGGTGCCGGAATGTGTCTCGAAGTCGATCCCAAGACCTGGGACGACAGCATTGACTCCGAACTCGGGGTGTTAGCCGAGATGCAAGCCCAGGGTTACCGGTATCTGTTAGCTCAGGACGATGCCGAAATCGTGCACTACTCAGGCGGCAAGCCCGTGGACATGTCTCGCTTCGAAGAAGACGAGGACGAAGAGTAGAGAGGACGAAGAGCAGAACGGCTGAACTAGAGAAGTTCGGCGGGATCGGCGAATCCTGGGCTGTCCAGAACCCAACCAAGGCCATCATCGGCTCGAAATCGCCACCAGCTACCTTCTTGGTCAACTCGCAACTGTATGCCATTGCCGGTTACGACGTTTGCGAAAACCCGAGCCCTCGGTCCGAGCAACACTCTCGCACTCTCCAGCTTGGTCACTGGGGGATCCCATCGAGTGGTCGATACCCGCAGACCTTGCACCCCGCCGTTGCCCCAGGCCAACCCCATCCGAGCCAGATCATCAAGATCGTGGCCACTGGCTTGGGCTAAAGCCGAAAGTGCGGCCGGATGGTTTCGGGTTTGCGCTGCCCGGCGGGCTAGGTCTTCTTCTGGTGATAGTTCCAGCCCGGATGTAGCGCACTGGTGCAACAGATCGGTGGCTCGAATCGCAGCATCGCTGGCCAGGTACTCAAGCTCGCTGAGTCGCAAGCCGGAGTCGATGGGTGGTGGCGTGCCAAGCGCCACCGGCGAACCGGCACGTTGTGGCACCTCGATCGGCGGCGGAAACGGGCCGAGATCTCGGGCGAAGGCGGTGTCGGCATCGACGCCATTGGCCTCGGATATCTCAGGGGTGGAGGAACTTGGTTCGGAGCTCTGCCTGGCCTCGCTTGAGGCTGAAGTCTCCCTCGTTGATTGAGCCCGAACCTCCCGAATGGCATCAATAAGCTCGGACCGTCCACGACCCCGCAAGAGCAATAAAACAAACGGATCCTCATCAACTGCGTCGGCAACAAGATAAGCCAGGGCCGCGGCATGCTTACAGGGTTCGCCCCAGTCTGGGCAGCTGCAATCCGGTGTGATCTCACCCGAACCCGGAAGGAGTTCGATTCCCTTCTCCGCGGCCTCATCCAGCAATGCAATCGGAAGCTCACCGCCAAGAAGCGCCGCAGCATTGTCGGTTCGACTTGCGATTACACCAATCAAAGCCTGCCAGGCATCGTTGGTGAGTTGAACAACGGAAAGATCGGCAATGTAGTCCTCAGTGCCAGCTACTTCGGCCCGAACCAAGCCAGGGATAATTTCTGGCACCGAGACCCTCCCTTGTCGGGCATAGGTACGCCCACGGGAGAGCCGACCAGCGTCGGCGCTGATGTTGGCCTCAACCGATCGAACCCAGGCCTCGCCCCACCAGGTTGAGCCGAACTGCCTGGCCACTAGTCGGCCCCCTCATCAGTCAGAGCAGCGGTTGTCGTGCTTAGCTTCACCAGATCGGCCAAGGCTTCGTTGTCAAGGTTACCAATCCACGACTCGCCCGAACCAACCACTCGATCGGCCAGCTCACGTTTCTGGGCCAGCAATTCTGCGACACGATCTTCGACTGTGCCCTCAGTGATGAGGCGATGCACGGTAACGGTTCGATCTTGACCAATGCGATAAGCCCGATCTGTCGCTTGGTCCTCGACGGCCGGATTCCACCAACGGTCATAGTGAACAACACTGGTCGCCCGGGTCAGATTCAGGCCCGTTCCTCCGGCCTTGAGAGAGAGAACCAGACCCGGAAGGTTGCCAGCCTGGAACCGATCCACGAGCGCCTGGCGCGCCTTCGTACTCAATCCACCATGAAGCAGATCAATTTCGACTCCCTGAGAGCGAAGATGAGAGACGAGCAGCGATCCCATGGAAACGTATTGGGTGAAGATCAGCGTGCTTTGACCCTGGGAGACCTCGCTGGCGATAAGTTCGTCCAGAGCAGCAAGCTTTCCCGACCGTCCCGCTAGGGGGCTCGTCTCGCCCAGATACTGAGCCGGGTGATTCGTGATTTGTTTGAGCCCGGTTAGCAACTTGAGAATTAGCCCTTGGCGAGCAATACCGTCATTGTCGGCCAAGGCAGCCAGCACCTCCTTGGTTGTCGCCTGGTAGAGGGTGACCTGCTCGGTCGTGAGAGGAACAATTACGTCTCGTTCAAGCTTGGGAGGTAACTCAGGGGCGATTCCTGGATCTGACTTGCGACGCCGGAGAACAAAGGGGGCGATTGTGGCGGCAAGGCGAGCGGTTGCTTGTGGGTCCCCGTCGCGTTCGATCGGGATTGATATGCCTCGACGAAAGGTCTCGAGGGGGCCCAGCAAACCAGGAACAGTCCAATCCAGGATTGACCAGAGCTCGCTCAACCTGTTCTCGACTGGAGTGCCGGTTAGAGCGAGTCGGGAACGGCCCGGAATCTGCCGCAACGCCTTAGCCGTCGCCGAGCGAGGATTCTTGGCGAATTGTGCTTCGTCGGCCACCACCAGATCCCATTCCACTGCGGCGAGAGCCTCAGCCTCGCTACGAATGACCCCATAAGTCGTGACGACGAGGTCGCCAGGCTCCACGGTGCCCAAGGAACGGGAAGGGCCGTGAAATCGGTGCACGATGGTTCCGGGTAGAAAACGATGGGTTTCTCGTTCCCAGTTGGCCAACAGCGATGTCGGACAGATTACCAATGTCGGCCCGCCGCGCAAAGCGTGCAGTGCCAGCAATTGCACTGTCTTTCCCAGGCCCATGTCATCGGCGAGACAACCTCCAAGTCCGAGCGAACACAAGTCGGCCATCCAGGCAAGACCACGTCGTTGATAGGGACGAAGGGTGGCCGTCAAACCAGGGGGTTCAGTTTCCTCGCGTTCTCCATCGAGTTCGAGTAGGCGGTCAGCTAGTTCCTTGACTGCCCCTCGGATCGAGACGGGAATCGGGCTATCCAGAAGCTGGCCGTCCTCGCTTGTCGGCTGCTCAAGTTCTAAGCCAGCCCCCAAGGCCCCAGCCAGGGCGTCAGCCGCTGAGATCTTGGGGACTCTGGCCAACAAATGCTCCCTGGCCCGGCGATCAAGCCGAATCCAGCGACCACGCATGGGCACGATCGGACGCTTAGCCTCGGACAAAACGGCTAGTTCCTCCACACTCAAGGGCAGACCATCGAGGAGAAACTCCCAGTTCACCGACATCAAGCTGTCCAGATCGGTCACTGTGGGGAGTGCTCCACTGGGACTGGTAGCACTTACCACAAGTCGACGTTCAATTTCTGGGGCAACCAACCCACTGGGCCAGCGAACGTCAATTCCAATTGCGGACAACGCGTCGAGGTGATCGACCAGAACGTCTAGGGATTCCTCATCCAAGTTAATCCGGGTCGGAGCCGATTGTTGAAGCGCCGGCGCAAGCACGGGACAGACTGCGGCGCCGCGCCGCAAACTTAAAAGCAAGTCGGATTCGGCCTCAGGTCCGAAGCGAGCCAGAACCTCGCTCGGTGCCCGCCACAGATCACCGGCGTCGACCACCAAGGACGGGTCAAGATGACTCCGAAGGAGCAAAACCAGGATCCATGGACCATCCTCGTCAGTTGGAGGAACGACCCGGAGACTCAGACCGGCTCCAGGGCTGTGGGCTCGCAAAAGGTCACTGGCCCAGGAGCGAAGCTGGGGCACCCGAATGGATTCAAGTTCGGAGAACAAAGGGGATGAGACAGTGGAGGGAGCCGCAGCACTTCGAACAATCCGGTCTGCCACCCCGTCCCAGCACATCTGAATGGCGTCCTTTGGCGAGATCATGTGCGCCGTATTCGAAGATGGGGCTGCGATGTTTTGGCAGTATCCCAGCGCAGGCAACGCTCGTCCGAATTCCTCCATCCGGGCAAACTCAGTGGCCTTGAGCGGCTTCAGTTGCCAGCACTCCCAGCCCTGAGGACTCACCCCAGGCAGAACCCGACCACGGGCCACAATACTGACCGCAGAACGAACAACTGTGGCCCATGCCCGCATGGAATCGGTGGTGGGGCGGCTGGCTGCAAGATTGGTAAACAGATCAATGGCGTCGGCCATAGGAAGTTTGGAAACCCGGACTTGTTCGGTTTCCAGCGAGCCCGATGGTGAGGGCACGATGAGCGGAATCGTTGCCTCTTCGAGGGCGGGCACAATGCTTCCAAAGAGCCCGGGCACAGAACCCCGGTCCCACAACCCAAACCAGGACGAGCGAGGAGGATCGGCAGGAATGAAGGTTGCTTCCACCTGGGAAAGGTCAACCGAATCTGGGCACACCGTGGGGTAGGACACAGCAAAGGTGTCAACAAGGGAGAGGGCGGCCATTGGCCTAAGTGTAGGGAATTCCCAGGGACAGTGGGAACAAACGTTCCCGCTATCGAGCTAGTGCTTCGCTTCACCAATTGAATGAGGTCGTTCCCCAAACTCCGCTCGTTCAGTTCTTGTTCGCTTCAGTTCCCAAAATCCGGGGATACGCATCATGGTGACCATGGCGTCCCACAGTCGAAGTGAATCCTCGGTATTGGGAACGCGAGTGATAACGGGCCCGAATATCCCCACACGCGAATCGCGGCCACCGCTCTGACTCTGACCGCCAGCTCGATCCAAGGCGATCAGCGGCGTCCCAACATCCTCACCAACTAGGGCAAGACCAGCATCCATCCGAGTGGCAATTTCCTCGTCCCACCCTGCTTCCTCTGCGGCAGTCGCGTGATCGGCGTCGAGACCGATAGAAGTTAATGCGTCGGCCAAGTCGAAATCGAGATCGCCGTCGTGGTGAATTCGGGTTCCGACCTCCCAATAGAGTCGGAAAACGGCATCCTCCTCCTCGGTTTTGCGCACTGACTCCATGACCCGAAGCATCTTGTGGGTCTTCAAGGACGAGGCGTAATACTCGCTGTCAGGATCAGGCTTATTCTTTCGCAACAGGCTAATCGGCTGCCAAATAATCTGGAGATTTCGCTCCGGAGCTACAACATCGACCACCCAACGGGCAGTCACCCAACACCACGGTCATATGGGATCCACCCAGAATTCAACTACCTCGGAGGTGGGTGGCGAGTGCGTCATGCCAAAACCGTACCGGTCAATGGCACCAGTATTGAAAACTGCGGCCTAGAGTCGTCAGGATGGCCGCTCACGAGCTAAACCAGGCTGCTGGCCCTCCAACCAATGCCGTGATCCCAACCAAGGCTGCTATCCCAACCAAAGCTGCTGCCCAGCCGAGGGTTCATCCGGTTGACCTTGCTCTGGCGGAACCCGACACTCTGGCCACGTTCATTCCCTCCGACCCGCCTCGCTCGTCTTGGCTTGCGCTGTGGAGAATGGGCGAACCCATCCCCGGGGCGACCGAATCCATCGATCTTGTTCGGCCAGGGATGGGCCATCAAGACGAGGGGCAGTTCCGCCGCGTGCACTCCCATGCCACACCGGTCATCTGCCTGCCGCTCCACGAAGTCATCGAACGACTCGGTCGAACAACCGCCTTTTCTTCGCCATCACTTCGGGCATGGTCGGTGGCGACTCACTCGGCCTTGGCTCTTATGTCTGCGGGCCTCCTGCGACCGACGGCTACTCCCGCCGGAACCGATAGTTGGAAGCTTGCACCCCTCGGGCCAAGTGAGCTCTCTCATTTTGAGGCCCTGGCCAAGGCCCTGCCACCTGATGCCCACACCTCAAAGGGGGAGACTTTCGAAGCAGACGCATCTCCGGGGGCGACCAACCTGGGCGTCGAACCGGAGGCCCGGATACCGACGGCCATGGCTATGCTGCGGCTCTACCTGGATGCCGTTGCCGACCGTTTCGTCCGCACTTCAGCTGCTCGGCTGGGTTCTGGCCACGCCGCTTTTGCCTCACTAACACCGACCACTGTCGACCCACGATCTGCCCTGGACGCCCTGGCTGGCGACAAGCCTCCGCTACTTACCCTTCGGATTAGTCCACCAGAGGCGGCGTCGGGCAACTTCAGCGCCGCCCTATTCTTTCAGAGTAGACGCGACACCAGCCTGACCGTGTCCGCCTCTGCCCTTTGGGCTGCCCCCGACTCGCTTCGCCGTCGCTACTCCCAAGTCGAAGCATCATTGCTGTTGACCTTGCGCCGCGCAGCCAGGGTCTGGACTCCCATCGACCGATTCCTTGCCCAACAACATCCGAGCGAAATCGAACTGTCCAATGCCGAACTTGAGGACTTAGGTCGCGACCGCAGCAATGAACTGGGGGCCGCCGGGCTTTCGGTTCGATGGCCAACCGAAATGCTTGCAACCATCAATTTCCAGCCAGTTGTTGGTGCTGCTCCGGAAGGGGCCCAAATTGCTCTGACGGGTCGGTCAACCCGCATGGATCTTGCGTCCCTTTTGGAACTCAGATGGAGAGGCGAAATAGACGGTAAGGAACTCACCGCTGAGGAATTGACCGAACTCGCTGAGGGAAAGCGCAGTATCGTCCGATTGCGCGGCCAGTGGGTACGAGTACGTTCCGAAGAGGTCGAACGGCTCAACCAGCGTCGCAGTGTTGGGGCATCTGCTGCCCTCGCCGCCGCCCTCGGTGGGACCGTCGCCCTTGATGGTGGTTCGGAGGCTGGTGGCTATGACATCGAGGTTGAGGGACCACTCGCCACCCTGGGTGAACGACTTCGAGATCTTGATCTGCTTCGTAGTCTTGAACCGCCGGAGGGATTCACAGCCCAATTGCGCCCCTATCAAAAAAGGGGCCTGGCGTGGATGGTGGAAATGGACGAGTTGGGGCTCGGTGGAATACTGGCTGACGACATGGGCTTGGGCAAAACCGTCCAGTTTCTCGCCCTGCACGTCCACCGCCAGCAGTCCAGGAGAAGCCCGACGTTAGTGATCTGTCCCACCTCGGTGGTCGGAAACTGGGAGCGAGAAACCAATCGGTTTGCACCGAACATTCCAGTTCTGCGCTATCACGGCACCACCCGACACCTCGGATCAATCCCCGATAATGGCATTGTCTTGACCAGCTATGGTGTGGCCAGAAGGGATGCCGCCGAACTCGCCAGCGTCCAATGGGGCCTGGTTATCGCCGATGAGGCTCAGGCCATCAAGAACCCTCGTTCGCGGACGGCCAAGGCGCTTCGGCTCATTCCTGCAGAGACCAGGTTCGCCCTCACCGGAACGCCTATTCAGAATCAACTCACCGATCTCTGGGCGATTTTGGACTGGTCAACGCCTGGTCTTCTCGGGCCTCTGGAACGGTTCCGACGAGACCTGGCCAATCCGATCGAAAGAGACGGGGATCCCGAGGTCACCACCCAACTCAACCGCCTCCTCCGTCCGTTCTTGTTGCGTCGCCGCAAAACCGACCCCGACATTGCCCCAGATCTTCCGCCGAAAACCGAGACCGACGAGATAGTCCCGCTCACCGCAGAACAAGCAACATTGTACAAAGCTGTCGTGGCGGAGGTGATGGCCGAGATCGCTGAGGCCACTGGCATTAGCCGCCGCGGTCTGGTTCTTCGGCTTGTGACTCGACTCAAGCAGGTGTGCAATCACCCTGAGCATCTCTTGTCCGAGGGTGGAGAGTTAGCTGGCCGGTCCGGGAAACTTGAGGCGACCACCGATCTTGTTCGGGTGATAACCGATGAGGGGGAACGGACCCTCATCTTTTCGCAGTACGTGACAATGGGCCAGTTGCTGGTTCGCCATCTCGAAACTCAAGGTTTCCGGACCCTCTTCCTCCACGGCGGCTTGTCCATCAACGAACGCGAAGAAATGGTCGACACCTTTCAACGGCGCGAGATCGACGCCTTTGTCGTCTCCCTACGAGCGGGTGGAATTGGGCTTAACCTGACGGCGGCAAGCCACGTCATTCACTACGACCGTTGGTGGAATCCGGCGGTCGAGGACCAAGCCAGCGACCGGGTCTGGCGCATTGGCCAGGGGAGCCCCGTTCAGATTCATCGCCTGATTTGTGAGGGGACGATCGAGGATCGGATTGCGGCAATGCTGAACGACAAGCGGGCCATCGCTGATGCCGTCGTTGGTTCTGGTGAGGGTTGGATCTCCGAACTCAGCGATCAGGATCTGGCCGACCTCGTCGCCCTTTCCGAGGAGGACTCTGCCCCATGACCAAAGCGTCCGGACGGGCAGCCCCCGGCTCCAAGAAGGCCAGCGGCTCTAACAAGGCACGGGCGACTGGCTGGGGAACACGCTGGCTTACCACGCTAGAGAACAGTGCCGCCATTCCCGATGAGGCGCTCGAACGTGGTCGAGCCTATGCATTGCACGACTGGCAACTCGAGGTTGACCTCGAACCCGGGCGCGCCGAGGCTACCGCCCGCCAAGGACCCAGGATCCGCAACACGGCTGTGGTTGAGGTTCCGGTTTTGTCAGCGAGGGAATGGGACGTTGTTGTTGGCCTCATCGCCGAGTCCAGTGCTCGAACTGCCGCCCTTTTGGACCACGAGTTAGACCTTGGTCTCCTGGGTGAAGCCAAAGCCAAGGGTGTCGGCCTGCTCCCCCAGCCCAAGCGCCTTCGGACCAGCTGCTCCTGTCGAAACTGGGGTGAATTGTGCAAACACTCCTCCGCTGTGCTGTATCTACTCGCTGACGTCTTTGACGAGGCACCGTTTGACCTCCTGACATGGCGAGGCCTTTCCTATGCCGAACTGGTCGAGCGGGTCCATCACGCTCGCAATGTCAACTCGGGTGACAATGGCTCGACCAATACCAGCAACAATGAGACTTCCTCCATTGATGACGACAGCACCTACACCAAGACTGTTGACTCAGAATCCTCCTCTCATACGCCCCAGTCACCGAAGCCGACCCTGACCATGAATGCCATTGACGCCTGGAACAGGACAACCGCAGAGCTGCCCTCGGCCTTGCCCCTGCCCCCCTCGCCCGCCACTGTGCCCCCATACCCCTCTGATGCTCCGCCAAATGCTCCCTTCACTGGGGACGGTCTCCATAGCTTGGTTAGCGATGCAGTACTGAGAGCGCATCAACTAGGTGACCAGGGCAAGGTTTCTTGTCTGAGTCTGCCAGTCGAGGCCGATCTGGGCCGACGTGCTGCGTTGGCTGAAGAAACTGGTCAATGGGCAAGATTGGTCGCTCACTCGGGGCGGCCTTCTCGCGAACTATCGATGCGGGCTAATGCCTGGCGGATCGCGGGTGCCGCGGGGATCGAAATCACACTGACGAGCCGAGAAACCCGCGAAGAATCAACGACCGTCCAGTTTCGCAAGAATGACGATGAGCAGTGGTTTCGGTTCGAGAAGATCTCGGGAAGGTGGACATTGGTTTCGGGCCCAGGATCGGACCCAACTGAGCTTGGAGCTGTCGATCTCTAGTCTGAGAGGTAGACCAACGCCCGCTGGTCATGGCCTAGGCTCAGTCCATGCCGCAGTCAAGCATAAATGGGGTCAGAATCGAGTATGAGACTCGCGGGTCGGGAGAACCGCTCCTGCTTATCATGGGTCTCGGGGCGCAGATGGTCGCCTGGCCCGAAGACTTCATCGATGACATGGTCGATCGTGGATTCCAAGTTATTTGGTTCGATAACCGTGACGTTGGCCTGAGTTCGAAGATCCCGGTCCCGGCTCCGACCCTTCCCCGCCAATTGGCCGCTGGAGTCCGTGGTCGACAAACAATGGCCCCGTACCTTCTACGTGACATGGCTGGGGACACTGTCGGGCTTCTCAACACCCTTGGAATCGAAGCCGCCAACGTCGTTGGCGTCTCACTTGGCGGGATGATCGCTCAAACCCTAGCCATCGAACACCCCGGAAGAGTTTGTTCGCTCACCTCCATCATGTCCAACACCGGAGACAAACGGCATGGACTAATCAAGCTGACAATCCTTCGCCGACTCCTCAAGCTCATGGATCCGACTCCCGAGGAAGCGATCGAGAACCAGGTAAAACTCTTCAGACTGATTGGCGGTCCGCTGGTTGACGATGACGAGGTCCGAGCAGCCGCGTCCCTCGCGTTCGAGCGAGACTTTGACCGAGCCGGAGTGTCTCGTCAGTTGGCCGCGGTAATGGCCAGCCCAGACCGAACGAATGACCTGGCCAAGGTCAATGTTCCCACCCTTGTTCTTCATGGTCTCTCCGACCGGCTCGTCGCTCCCTCCGGGGGTCTGGCAACCGCACGGGCAATTCCCTGTTCTCGACTTTTGATGTTTGAGGAAATGGGTCACGATTTGCCTCGAAGTCTATGGCCCGAGATGATCGACGCCATCGTTGCCAATACTCAACGAACACATCCATCACCGATCAGTACCGTGGGGATCACCTGATGACAAACGAAACGACAGCCGGCGAAGCAGCTTCCATCCAGCCAGACATCGACCCAGACGAACTCAAGCTGTTTGGGTTCTCGGTCTGGACTTACAAGATGGGTGAACAAGTGTCGCTCTCCATCCATCTTGGAGACCGACTCGGTCTTTATCGAGCAATGGCTGGCAAAGGGCCCCTCGGTAGCAGCGAGTTGGCCACTTTGTCTGACTGCGACGAGCGCTTCGTGCGCGAGTGGCTGTTCGGTCAGGCTGCCGCCAATTTGATTCAACGTCATGGTGATGGAACCTTTGAACTCAGCCCGGTTCAAGCCGCGGTTCTGGCGGACGAGCAGAACTCGATTGCCTTTGCCGCTGGCGCCTTTCGAGGAGGAATTGAGCCAACGGTTCTTGACAGAATCGCTCAATCTTTCCGAACGGGGAAGGGGCTTACCTACGAGGAGCAAGGGCCAGGGGCCGCTGCTGGTATGGCCAGGATGACCGGTCCGTGGTCCCGACTCGGTCTACGTCAGTTTATTCTTCCCGCCCTCCGCGGGATTCCAGCCAAGCTTGAGGCCGGAGCCAAGGTCATCGACATTGGCTGTGGCGGAGGGGTGACCCTGACTACCATTGCCGAGGCATACCCCAAATCCGCTTGTGTTGGCTATGACCCGTCGGCGTCGGCAGTCGAACTCGCTAACGGGCGAGCCAGGGACATGGGGTTGGACAATTGTCGATTTGTAGTCGAGTCCGGCGAGAACGTGCCCGCCACCGGCGACATCGATCTGGTTTTGACTTTCGATTGTCTGCACGACATGCCACGCCCCGACCTTGCCGCCTCCGCGGTACGCCAGGCCATTCACCCTGAGGGGACGTGGCTGATCAAGGACATCCGTTCGACGGGCGACTTTGAACGCGACCGCCGGAATCCACTATTGGCCCTCTTTTATGGCTTCTCCATTGCTTCGTGCTTGCAATCGGCCACATCAGAGCCGGGCGGACTGGGACTGGGCACGTTGGGACTCCACCCCGAACGTGCAAAGGAATTAACGATGGCGGCCGGTTTCGACGGTTTTCGAACCCTTGACCTGGAGGATGCCGCAAACTTGTATTACGAGGTCACCGTCGCAGCGAAGTGACGTTGAGCCAAGCTCGGTTTCAGCTCCAATCTCTTCCAAACGAGCCGGACCTGAGAGATTGCAGGCCAAACGAGATTTTGGGATCAATTGCCCAACAAATCGTGAAACGCGATACCGTCGGTTCTAGCCGGAACGTTGTGGAGGCAGAATGGCCAAGTATTTGAATATGACGCGCGCCGTCGCAGGCGTGCTTGTCGGGGCGACAGCATTTTTCGGTGCCATTTCCCCCGCGTCAGCACAGGCGAATGAGCAGTGTTTGACTGCCGATTTCGGTGGCATCACCCTCTTGAACCCAGAGGTGCCGCTAACACCGGAAGCACCAATGGCGTTGCCGGCTGGCGTTGTCACGGTCACCGAAGCCCACGCATGGGACGGCTACCCCAGCCGGGTTGACGTTACCCAAGGTTCAGAGATCTGGGAGGTCGAGTTTGTGGGTGCGGATGGGTCCGTTGTGGGTGTTTCGGCCCGAACCGAAGACCTTGAGGACCGGGTGGCGGAAGCCCACCGGTTCGGGAGCCTCGGTGACGTCACACTCTCTGAGCCAGCGGTAAGCATTCGGGCTCGCCACCGACCCGACTTTGATCTGAAGGCTCGCGACAGTGTTCGGGTAAGCGAGATCACCGTGTGTTTCGGTGCCCAGACAACGACCACGACTCAACCACCCACCACGACCACCACCGCACCAACAACCACCGCCCCACCACCAGCCGGGCCAACAACCATCCCCCCCTGCCCAGTCGACAACGACGGCAACCCCATCGACCCAACCAACCCAGACTGCCCACAACCCACCACCGCCCCACCACCAGCCGGGCCAACAACCGCCCCACCACCAGCCGGGCCAACAACCGCCCCACCACCAAAGGGCCCATCCCTTCCGGTGACCGGAGCCGACTCGACCGCGCTCTTGCTGGGCGGAATGTGGTTCCTCGTTGCCGGGTCGACCATGGTGGCCTATAGCCGTACCCGCTGATTCGATAATCCACCGGAAAGTACCCTCAAATGAGTGAGTTCCGTTACACCGACCTCCTGCCGGTTGGTGAGGACACCACGCCCTACCGCCTGCTCAGCACCGATGGTGTTTCCACGGTCAAACACGGAGACCATGAGTTTCTAACGGTTACGCCCGAGGCACTTTCGATGCTCGCAGCAACAGCGATCCGCGAGATATCACATCTTTTGCGCCCCGGCCATCTCCAACAGTTGGCCAAAATCATCGACGACCCCGAGGCCTCATCAAACGACAAGTTCGTTGCCACTGAGCTTCTTAAGAATGCCAACATTGCCTCTGGATTTGTCCTCCCCGGCTGCCAAGACACCGGGACCGCCATTATCAAAGGCAAAAAGGGTCAGTTTGTTCTGACCGAGGGGAACGACAAACAGGCCCTTGCACGCGGAGTTTTCGACACCTACCAGCAGTCGAATCTTCGCTATTCTCAAATGGCCCCCATCACGATGTGGGAAGAGCAGAACACCAAAACGAACTTGCCAGCCGAGATCAAGATCGAAGCGGTGGATGGTCAGGCATACAAGTTCATGTTCATGACAAAGGGCGGCGGCTCGGCCAACAAGACCTATCTCTTTCAAGAAACAAAGGCCTTGCTGAACCCCACCAGTTTGATGCGCTTTCTCGATGAGAAACTCCGCTTGATTGGGACGTCGGCTTGTCCGCCTTACCACTTGGGTCTCGTCATCGGCGGGACCTCGGCCGAACTGGCCCTGGAGACGGCCAAGCTCGCCTCGACCCGTGCCCTCGATGGCCTACCAACCTCAGGGTCCCCTTCCGGTCATGGTTTTCGAGATCTGGACATGGAGGCCAAGGTCTTATCCCTCACCCAGTCATTCGGAATCGGTGCCCAGTTCGGTGGCAAGTACTTCTGTCACGATGTTCGAGTAATTCGCCTACCTCGCCACGGTGCATCTCTGCCCGTCGGCTTGGCCGTGAGCTGCTCGGCCGACCGCCAAGCCATGGCCAAAATTACCAATGAGGGCATCTTTCTTGAGCAGTTGGAGACCGATCCTGCCCGCTTCTTACCCGAAGTAACCTCGGAGCACCTCGCTGCGGAGGCCATCAAGATCGACCTGAACGCTTCTATGGAGGAGATCCGCTCGACCTTGTCCAGCTATCCGGTTAAGACCAGGCTTGCGCTCTCCGGGACCCTGGTGGTTGGTCGCGATATCGCCCACGCCAAGATTAAGGAACGACTTGATGCCGGCGAGGAAATGCCCCCATACCTGAGGGATCACCCTATCTACTACGCCGGACCAGCAAAGACCCCAAAGGGTTACGCCTCAGGATCCTTTGGTCCAACTACTGCTGGACGAATGGACAGCTACGTGGCCCAGTTTCAGGCCGCCGGCGGATCGCTTGTCATGTTGGCCAAAGGCAACCGCAGCCAACAAGTGACCGACTCGTGCCAGGCTCACGGTGGCTTCTACCTCGGCTCGATTGGCGGGCCCGCTGCCAGACTAGCCAAGGACTCTATTCGCCATGTCGAGGTTCTTGAATACCCTGAGCTGGGGATGGAAGCCATTTGGAAGATTGAGGTCGAAGACTTCCCAGCGTTCATTGTTGTTGATGACAAGGGAAACGACTTCTACGCCGAGACTTCGCGGCCGGTTGATTTACGCCGTTAGGCAGCCGCCAGTGTGACCCGGTCACGTCCGCGCTTCTTCGACTCATACAGAGCAGCGTCCGACCGGGCCAGGAGAGCTTGTGGGCCCTCCTGGTGGTCCCAAGAAGCAATCCCGGCCGAGAACCTCACATCGGGATGGATGAAGGACCATTCGTCCCGCAATCGGCTCACGATGACCTCGGCCCCCGCAGCATCACCAGCGAGGACGAGGCAGAACTCCTCGCCCCCATATCGCGCCGCCAAATCTGTGCCTCGAACCCCTTCCCGAAGGAGTTGTCCGAGATCTCTTAGAACCTGGTCGCCAGCAAGATGGCCGTTTTCGTCGTTGTAGCGTTTGAAGTGGTCGAGATCAAGAAGAACAACGCTGATATCCTCACGTTGATCCTTCGGGGGATCATTCCATGTGATGTCTTCTGAATAGAGGCAGTGCTTGGCCAGATACTCATCGAGACCCCGACGGTTGGCCAAACCACTCAAGGAATCTGTGAGGCTCAATGCCTGGAGGTCGGCGTATACCCCGTCGCGATAGACAACGGGCCTGAATATGTCGGCAATGGCCGCAAGCTCAATCTCGCTAGAGTTCTTGACGTCGAGTAGTCCGAGGAAAACTGGCCCGCGGCTCGTTTCGCCCAACTCGATCCACCGGTCATTGGGATCTGGGTTGCCTGGCATGCTGGAGGCCAGAACCGCCTTGGTCGCCCCCGTTGTGCGACAAAGAGTCTCGTTCGCCTCCTCCACCGCGGCGCGGATTGTCGCCGCTCGGGCAGAAACCGCGGCCAAATAGCTCAGATCAAGGGTCCGTTCGTTGGCCGAGGCCAAGGATCTGCGGAAGAAGACCATGACGCTGGCAACCGCGGCCGAAACTGCAGCGAAGTTGACAGCAAGCGTTA
>JAJRXF010000147.1 GCA_024276425.1 Actinomycetes bacterium
AGCGGCGAAGAGTTCTGGCGCCTCGTCGAATCGAAGAAGACGACCAGATCCAGCCGCCGCGGCGACGGCCGTGGCGGGGATTTGGCCAAGTTGGATGGGCGGAACCCCAGCCTGGCGACGCACGCCGACCCCACGGGCTTCCAGATACGGTCGATTGGAGATCTGAGCCGAGACAATAAGGACAATGTCGCTCTGCGTTGCTTGGGCCAACTGGTTGGCGATCAGGTTGACCGCTTCGTGGGCCTGAAGCGCATTGGAAGCTCCTGCCTCAGCAATGGAGCGAAATGATTCGACATTTCGATGTTGTTCGTGCTGATCGGCTGCCAGTCGACGAGAACGGAGGTGATGCAGGATCAGGGCACCAACAGATTGCAAAACCAGGACGTCACCCTCGGAGAAATGGTCAGGATCCAGGTGGCGGGCGACGATGACGCCTAGGACCTGATGGGCGGAATCGGTCAACGGGACCGCGATGAAGGATCGGTGGCCCGCCTCGTCGACATCGGGAACCAGACGAAATCGAAGATCTTCCGCCGGTAGGTCATGGAGAACAACCGGTTCTCGGTTGAGAGCACTCCATCCAACCACACCGTCTCCGAGGGCGAGTTCGATCGCAAGTTCGAAATTGCGATGGTGGTCTGTGGCAGCTCGGGCGATTAGTCGTTGCCGTGCATCATCCCAGACATAGAGCATGGCGTCGTCGCAGTCGAGCAGGGTGGCACACTGTTCAACGGCTAGGTGCAGATAGGTTTCAGGCACCCTGCATCATGCTCCTGGATGGATCGACACCAAGCCAGCTCGACCATTAGAGCCAGCCCATCAGGTGAGATTGAATTCGACCGAGAGCACTCCGTGGACGAAGTTCGATGGCGCCCGAACCGCCTCGGTCCGCTCGGTGAGTACGACGTCTCGCTTCAGCATTTCTTCCAGCAGGATCTTGATTTCCATCCGGGCCAAGAATGCTCCCATACAAAAATGGGCACCGCCACCACCGAAAGCAAAATGTGGGTTGGGGTCACGAGTGATGTCGAAGCGAAAGGGGTCGTCGAAAACCTCGGAGTCACGGTTGGCCGAGCAGTACCACATGACCACCTTGTCGCCCTTTGAAATCTTCGTTCCTGCCACTTGGGTGTCGCAGCTCGCCGTGCGACGCATATGCAAGATGGGGGTTCCCCAACGCAGAATCTCTTCAACTGCTGAGTCGAGGAGCGAGTGGTCGGCCTGAAGCTTTGCCCACTGTTCGGGGTAGGCGGCAAAGGCCATTGCCCCCTGAGTGATTGCGGTTCGTGTTGTTTCGTTGCCAGCGAAAACGAGGAGGTGGAAGAAGTTTCGATACTCCGAGGCGCTTAGCTTTTCTCCGTCAATCTCCGCGGTCACTAGTCGAGTAACCAGGTCGTCCTTGGGTTCCCGGCGTCGTTTTTCACCGATTTCCTCGCCGTAGGTGAACAAGGCATGGGATGCTGGGCTATTGAATGGAAGAAGGCGGAGCGGGGTGGTGTTGCCGTAGGCATCGGCCGGCAGGGTCGGCTTGTCGCTTGTTCCTTCAACTAGATAGTTGGAGATTTCGATCAGCCAGTCTGCATCTTCAAGTGGAACTCCGGCGATGGAGAGGATCACATTGATGGGGATTGGAGCGGCAACATAGTGAACCCAGTCACCGCCACCGTTGGCGATGTAGTTGTCCAGGGCGAGGGCGGAAATGGCCCGGGTATTGTCTTCCCAAACCTTGATGTTTCTGGGGGTGAAGGCTTTCGACACCACTCGCCGAAGTCGAGTGTGGTCTGGCGCATCAGAGTCGATGAGGGAGCGACGCGCCTCCAACGCGTCTGCCTCCAGATCCCAGAGGTTGGTGTGACCAATAGCGGAAGAGAACGTGTCGGAGTCTCGCGAAACCATCTCCACATCGGCGTGACGGACAACGGCCCAGAAGCCGCTTTCCTCATAGGGGTGCCAGACCAACCCGTCGGCCTTCCGCAGGGCCGAGAAGGTCTCGTCCGGAATTCCCTGGAGATAGATACTGGACGTGGTTACGTCTGGGCCAGGCTTTCTCGTCAACGAAGTCATTCTCTGATTCAAGTGGTTGAAGATCACCGACTCTAGGACAAACTGCCGTTAGATTCGAGTTAAACGGGACGGAATGTCCTTGTGATGGAATCTTGCCCGGGTCAACAATGCACTTCTCTGGATACGTGAGAAGCCTGATAGATCAAGGATTGTCTATGACCAAACAGACCAGTGATTGCGGAGCAAACGAGACGGTCTCGTCAGCCAAATCCGGTGACAAGGTCACCTCAGAAGTTCCGACGAACATGGTGGAACTCTACGTCGACACCGACATTTGTGTGGGGATGGGATTGTGTGAGGTCATCGAGCCGACCGTCTTTGAGATCAACGACGATGCCATCAGTGTGGTGATTGGATCGGCGTTGTTCCCAGCTGACCGAGCCGACAAGGTCATGCTTGAATGCCCGAGCGGAGCGATTAAGGCAAGGTCTTGATGCGCACGCTTGACTTGTCCGCTTCCCCCACTCACCGTTCCCTTCCTTGGCCAAACAGCACCTCCTTGTCCTTGCCATGATGAAGACCTTCGCCAATTTCATTGACAATCGTGACGTCCCCGCCGAGCGCACGATGGGAACATCGGATCCCTTTACCGGAAAGATTTGGGCCACCGTGCCCGATGATCCTGGGGCAGTGGACCGCGCCGTGGGCTCGGCTCGGCTTGCCTTTGATACTGGACCGTGGGGGACGATGCCAGCCAAGCATCGGGCCAAGCTGATGGTAAAGCTTGGTCAACTCTTGAGCCGTGACGCCGCCGACCTCGCGGTCGTCGAAACTCGCGACAACGGTAAGTTGATCCGTGAAACGTCAGCCCAGACGGCCGGATTAGCCGACTACCTGGACTATTTCGCTGGCTTTGCCGACAAAATTCAAGGCACCCAGATTCCCAGTCCCACGCCAAATTTCCTCATCTACACCGAGCGCAAACCTCGGGGTGTCGTCGGTGTAATTGTTCCGTGGAACTCGCCCCTGTCGCTATTGGTATGGAAGCTGGGACCCTTACTCGCTGCTGGTTGTACCGCGGTGATTAAGCCCTCCGAGCTCACCCCGGTAACCGCCCTCTTGTTGGCCAAGGTGGCCCGTGAAGCTGGGTTTCCCCCGGGCGTTATCAATGTGGTGACTGGCGGAGCTGAAGTTGGTGCCGCTCTGACGGCTCATCCCGGGCTTGATCTGATCACCTTTACCGGAGGTGGTGAAACCGCACGCCATATTGCTGCTGCCGCGGCCAAGAATCTCACCCCAACTGTTTTGGAACTCGGAGGTAAGTCGCCCCAGATTGTGTTCGAGGACGCTGATGTCGAGGCTGCCACCAACGGCTTGGTGGCCGGGATCTTTGCTGCAGGCGGACAAACCTGTGTTGCCGGATCTCGCGCCTACCTGCACGAGTCGGTTGCTGAGGAGGTTCTGGCACGGGTTTCGCAGCGGGCAGAGACCATCATCCTTGGAGACCCAGCCAGGATGGAAACCGAGATGGGCCCGGTGGCCTCTGACGCCCAGCGAGACCGAATTCTGGGCATGATTGCTAAGGCAATCTCGGAGGGGGCAAAGGTGGTAACTGGGGGAGTGGTGGACCCAAATCTTGGCGGCCGCTTCCTTCGGCCGACCGTGTTGAACAATGTCACCAACCAGACTTCGATTGTTCGTGAGGAGGTGTTTGGACCGGTGCTGGCTTGCCTGACATTCTCCAGCGAGGCAGAGGTACTCGATATGGCCAACGACAGTGACTTTGGCTTGGCCGCGGGGGTGTGGACGAATGACATTCGACGGGCCCACCGTTGTAGCCGTGATCTGAATGTCGGAACGGTGTGGGTGAACACCTACCGCAATGTTTCTTTTGTTGCCCCCTTTGGTGGCATGAAACAATCAGGGTATGGACGAGACAATGGCCTGGAAGCACTAGACGCTTTCCTCAATACCAAAACAACCTGGATTGAAACGGAGGGCCAAACCCGGGACCCATTTGTTTTGGGCTAGTAAGTCGATGAAGTCCGGGCCGATGCGAAGAATACGGCTGGAAGAATACGGCCATGCATGGCCGGACCCATGGTCGAGCAGGTTGACCAACAGGGTTGGCAAGTAGGGTAGGGCGAATGCCTCTCTCCCCAGTTGGTGCACTACGGCCGACTCTTGCCGATGCCGCCTATCAATCGATTGTTGAAGCGGTGATGGCGGGCGACATTGGTCCCGGGCACCGACTAATCATGGACCAACTGGCCGAACAGTTGGAGATCTCCCGCACTCCCGTTCGCGATGCTCTGCACCGCCTCGAGCGGGAGGGTCTGATTGAACCCACCGGAAGACGGGGTTTTGTTGTGCGCGTGATCGATGATGACGAAGTGGCGCAGATCTATACCGCCAGAGAAGCGATCGAGGGCTATGCCGCTCGGCTTTTGGTCGAGGTCAACGTTGCGGGTGATGGTGAAGACTTGAGTATCGCTGGTCGCTTCGATCAAGCGGTGCAACAAGCAGCCCGTGTCCAAGACGGAACCTCAGCTGGTGCCTTTGATGCCAACCGCCTGGTCCATCGCAGCATTGTCCAGTTGACGGGCAACCGGTTTCTTTTGACCAGTTTTGATGACTTGTGGGGTCTCGGTCTGGCCATTTTTGCTTTCATCCAGCGTTTCCCGGTCAACCCAGGTGCCGACGACGTGCAGGCCGATCATGCTGGGCTCAGTGAGGCCTTTCGGACCGGTGATGCGGATGTGGCTCAGCGCGCCATGATTGACCATATTCGCGAGGGGTTCGATCGATTCCGGGCCACCGGATGAGGCCCGGCATTGGCATTGCTACCGGCATTGGCATTGCTAGTTGTGGGATGAGTAAGTGCAGCGTCCAGAACTTTCCTTCGCCTGGATGCGGGTCATGACCTTTACGCGCAGCCAGTGGCTGCATGGACTGTCGTGGTTCCTGGCCGCGTTGGCTTTTGGGTTTGGCACCTGGATCGGGATGACGAGTCATGCGCGGGTGGGGGCCGGATTGTGGATTGTGTCGGCCGTGCTTGCCCTTTTGCCGTTTGCGTCGCATCGACATCGGGTCTAGGAGTGAGCTGGGTCGTAGTGGTTCAACGGCGGATTTTGCCCCAGTGTGCCACTCCGTATACGGTATGCGAATAAGGAATTGAACCAGAAAGGCTATGGTTTGCTCGATCAGTTTGAACAAGAAGTCAGCGGGTCTGCGGCAACCTTAGCGATATGGAATAAGTCGGTTCTAGACCTGCTTTCCATGCGCGAGGATCCCATTACCCCGTTGGATGAGGTAGCGGCAACCGATCCCAGCTTTGTCATGGGCTCCGTGTTCACCGGGACGTATCGGATTTTAGGGGCCGGGATACCCACTGGGAGCGAGATCGGACGTGACCTAGAGCGGGCTCGGCAACGACGGCACGAAGCTAGCTCCCAAGAACGCGCCCATATTGACGCTTTGGAGTGCATGGCTCGGGGTGAGTTCAGCCGAGCGGCCACACTATGGGACCAGCTCGTGACTCAGCATCCTCGTGACCTGATGGCGGCACGGTTCGCCCACGATGTATATCTTCACACCGGGGAAATCGACCACCGTTTGAACTCAGCCGAGGCTGCCCTTCGGCCATGGAGCGAGGGAGAGAATGGATACGGGTGGCTGCTTGGGGCCTATTCATTCGCTCTGGAAGAAGCAGGTCGATTCCCCGAGGCTGAGCTCGCTGGCCATAAGGCCTTGGCCGCAAACCCCCATGATTGTTGGGCTCTTCATTCCCTGGCGCACGTGTATGAGCATCTGGACGCTCAGACAGACGCACTTGAGTTGCTCGGCTCCAACCAGAGTTGGTGGGTCGAATCGAACTTGTTGTCCGAACACATTTGGTGGCACTTGGCCCTCCGTTTGCTAGAGGATCGAAACTTCGGTGAGGCCCTGGCCATTGCCGATGATCGGCTGATCGAATCCGAGACCGCATTCCGGTTAGCGGATGCCACTTCCTTGCTTTGGCGAATTGAGCTGGAAGGAGTCGATGTCGGGGACAGGTGGGAACGAGTGGTCGAGCGATGGAGCGACTTGAACTGTTTCCACACCAGCGCCTTTATTGATGTCCATGCCGCCATGGCGTTCGCCACGGCCATGAGCAGTTCGGCCGCCAGCCGCTTTTGGGCTGGCGTTGCGACACCTCACTTTGGGCACTCCGAAAACGGTGAAGTCCTGCGGGGAACAACGGCCCAACTGATCGAAACCATCGTGGCGTACCGGGCGGGTCGTGTCCAAGATTGTGAAGCGGGCTTCGGTCGGGTCGATTCCGAGTTGCAGTGCATTGGCGGTTCACGGGCCCAGCGAGAGATCTTCACCCGAACTCGAGTGCGAAACCTGACGAAGTACGACCATGCGGCGGCCCAGAGGTACCTTGACCAACTGGTACAGAACGAACCGAACAGGGTCTGGGTTAGGCGAGAACTCCAGCTCCTTTCTACCACTGGAACGCAGGAGAAACGATGACTACCTATGAGTCTCACCGTGCCGAACCACGATTCGATATCGCCGATCCGGCAAACTTCGACCAGGGCATCCCCCATGCGTTGTTCAACCGGTTGCGCTCGGTGCCGGGTCTCGCGTGGAATGAGTCCGGACCCTATGGGGATGGGTTTTGGTCGGTAACGAGGGTCTCTGACCTGGTTGAGGTTTCTCGTAACCCGGAGATTTACTCATCCGAAGCCGGGCACATCCAAATCTATGATATTGATCCCGATGTTCGCGACGCTCGAGCTTCGATGATCGATCTTGATGCCCCAGTTCACACTCGTTTGCGTCGGCTGGTGTCGAAGGTCTTTACTCCCAAACATGTCGAGAGCTATCGCCCGAACATCTCCCAGCGGGTCGACACACTCCTGGACAAGGTGGTCACAGCCGGAGGCGGTGACTGGGTTAGCGCGGTGGCGGCACCGATTCCCATTGGTGTGATCTGCGACATCCTTGGGGTGCCAGCAAAAGACGAAGCTTACATGATCGAGTTGAGCGACCATTTGGCCGAGGGAACAGGATCCAAACCCCTCGACCCAAACGCCTATGGCAATACTCGCCCCCTACGGGAGCTGCCGTTTAACTCTCCGGCAGCCCATGGCATTGATGTGTATGCCAGGCGAACCAGGGCTCGCGTGTTGGAGAACCCCGGTGAGGACCTCTTGTCCAAATTGGCCGTGGCCCAGATAGACGGAGAACGCCTGAGCGAAGCAGAGTACGCCCGCTTCTTCCAACTTATGATTTTTGCCGGGAACGAGACGACGCGTTCGGCCATGTCCTACATGGCCAGCTACCTCGCCGAGTTTCCGGACGAGTTCGCCAAGGTGCGAGATGATCGGGCCCTGCTCAATCAGGCAGTGGAGGAGATCATCCGCTACTCCTCGCCCATCCTCTACTTCCGGAGAACGGCCACTCGTGACACCGAACTTGCCGGCACCCAGATCGAGGCTGGTGACAAGATCGTGATGTGGTATGCGGCAGCCAACTTTGACCCAGACTACTTCGATGCTCCGATGGAATTCCGGATTGACCGACCACCGGTTCCAGCCAATGTTGCCTTTGGTGGGGGCGGTCCACATTTCTGCCTTGGGGCTTCACTGGCTCGCTTAGAAATTGCCATCTTGTTAGAGGAAATTCTCGAACGCGACCTGGAGTTCGAGGTTGTCGATGGCCTCTCCAGTGTGCACTCCAACTTCGTCAACGGTGTCGAGCGCCTCGAAGTCAAGGTTGGACCGAGGGCAACAAGCCGTTGAACTCCGAGGCTACGTCGGTGGAACGACCGCTTGAGGGGCTTCGAGTGCTCGATCTCGCCACCCTGTTGGCCGGACCCTTCGCGGCATCGATTTTGGGTGAGCAAGGTGCCGAGGTCATCAAGGTGGAACAGCCGGGTGTTGGCGACCCGATGCGACGCTTGGGTACGGCAACTTCCACCGGAGATACCTATTGGTGGTATAGCGATACTCGCAACAAGGAAATGATCGAGATAGACCTCCGAACTGATGCTGGGGTCAACCAGATCCGGTCATTGGTGGCCAAGGCCGACGTAGTGGTAGAGAACTTCCGGGCGGGAACCATGGCCAAGTGGGGTCTTGGCTATGAGGAGCTGTCGAGGGTCAACCCGGGTCTCATCCAGCTGTCGGTTACCGGCTATGGTCAGATTGGACCCCTGGCCCAGACTGCGGGAGTGGCTCGTATCGCCGAGGCCTTCACCGGCATGACCCACCTCACCGGCGAGCCTGATGGCCCGCCAGCCATGTCCGGCTCCTCTGCCCTGGCCGACTATGTCTGCGGACTCTACGGCGCGCTAGGAGTAATGCTGGCCATCAACGCCCGTCGCAAGAATGGAAAGGGCCAGCAGATCGATATGGCTCTCTATGACGGCATCGCTCGGTTTCTGGATGAGCTGGTTCCGGTCTATGTCGATACCGGCCAGGGTCGGGAACGGATGGGTAGTGAAACCAATCGTTCGGTCCCGCACAACAACTTTCGGGCCGCCGATGGTCACTGGGTGACCATTGCCTGTACCAACGACTCACTTTTTGGCCGCCTGGCCAAGGTCATGGAACGTGAGGACCTCCTCCGTGATGGGCGCTATGCCACCAACCTGGCTCGAATCGAACGCCGTCATGAGGTCAATGGCATCGTGGCCGATTGGGTTGCTCGCCACGAGGCCGACGAGGTTGTGACCCAATGCCGCCAGGCCACAGTGCCATGTGGCCGAGTCAACACCGTTGCCGACTATGTGGCACAAGCTCAGGTTGAGGCTCGGGACTCGACGATCACGGTTGAGGTACCAGGGCTCGGACCCCTCACGGTTCCCGGGATTGTCCCTCGGCTATGCCAAACACCAGGTCGAGTGGATCGACTCGGTGGCCAACAGAACGAAACTATGCCAGCCACCGTCATCGAGCGTTGGTCACAGACCATATAAGTCACTTGTCATCCTTAAGGAGCAATAACCAGATGTGGGAACTCACCCCCGAACAACTTGAACTACAGGCCAGGGCTCGGGATCTGGCGGTCGAGGTCATCGCGCCGAAGGCGGCCGAGGTTGACCGAAGCGAACAGTACCCATGGGACAACGTGGCCGCGCTCCAGAAGGCTGGCTTCACGGGAATGTGTGTTCCTCCCGAGCTAGGCGGACCGGGCCACAGCTTCTTGGATGCCATTGTCGTGATTGAGGAGATGTCCAAAGTTTGTGGTGTCACTGGTCGCATTGCGGTCGAGGCAAATATGGGGGCGATCAGCGCCATCATCCACTACGGCAGCCAGACCCAACGAAAGATGGCGGCAGAGTTTGTTCTTAACGGCGATAAGCCAGCTATCTGTATCACCGAGCCGGGAGCAGGCTCGGCTGCATCAATGATGACAACCAGGGCCGATCGCCGGGGCGAGGGGTATGTGCTTAACGGGAAGAAGCACTGGATCACCGGCGGCGGAGTGTCCAAGTTGCATCTGATTTTCGCCAGGGTCTTCGACGAAGGTGGAGTCGAGCAAGGGATTGGTGGGTTCATTGCCATTCGTGATGTGACCGAGGGACTGAGTATCGGCCAACGTGAGCCAACCATGGGTCTTCGAGGCATCCCTGAGATGGAAATTCTCTTCAACGACATGTTTGTGGCCGATGACATGGTGCTCGTCCCCCCGTCGGGCTTCAAGCGGGGATTTGCCGACCTGATGAACGCATACAACGCCCAGCGGGTTGGGGCGGGAACCGTCGCTCTTGGTATCGCCACCGGAGCCTATGAACTAGCGTTAGATTTCGCCAAAACCCGGGAGCAGTTCGATCGACCGATTGCGGAGTTTCAGGGACTGCAGTGGATGCTGGCCGACATGTCAACCAAGTTGGAGGCAGCCAGGAGCCTGCTTTATCGGGCCGCGGACACTCGAGGCGACAACGACAGCCCGTTCCCCGATGTTGCCATGGCTGGTCGGGCCAAGATTTTCGCCGCCGAGGCCTGTATCTCGGTTGCCAACGACGCACTGCAGATCTATGGGGCGGCCGGGTATTCGCGAAACAACCCGATTGAGCGCATGTGTCGGGACGTTCGAATGTTCACCATCGGTGGAGGGACCGCTCAGATCTTACGAACGGTGGTGGCGGCCAAGATCCTCGAGCAGAAGTTGCCGCAAACTCGCGGGGGTTACGCCCGGTTGGCCAAGCGCTAGGCGGACCCAACTGCTGGCCAGCGGTGGCCTAGATTCCGCTTCCGCTCAGATAGTAGGACACATCACCAATGGCCCGGGCCAGACCAGGGTGATTCTCCTCGAATGACTCGACACTGTCTTGTATTCGATCGGCCAAGGTCCGTCGTCGCTCCTCAGACTGAGGGTCTTCCTGCTGGGCTTTCACCGCCACCCGGAGATCCTCGAACTCGCCGTCGGTCTTGGTTCGTTCCAGGATCTCGATCAGCCGATCGGTAGCCGTGCCGAGCCCATCGGCCGGAATGACTACTTCCTTTACTGGGGGTGGAAGGACAAGGACAGGAAGGGCGGAGACCTTGAGCAGACTTGAGGTCACACTCGACAGGAAGGTGCGGTGAGCCAGATGGTGGTTCTGACCAACAACAACGATCATCTTGGCGTTGCAGTACCGCGCGCTGTCTGTGATCACCTCTACCGTTGGACCCGACACGGTTAGAGCAATGGCATCGAGCCCTTCGTCGCGTAACTCACTGGCAACATCCTCGACCTTGCTGGCATCGGGTCCCTCGGTCGAAGAGTTCGGCGGAGCAACATGAAGCAGGTGGAGCTTCCAGTTAGCGCCTTGGGCCAGGTCAATGAGAGGCTCTAACCGAGTCGAATCTAGCGGTAGATCGATGGCGACCAGGATTGCGTGCTGTTCCATGAGGCACCTCATTGTTCTGTTGGCGCTTATTCGGTAGCGCTTGGGTGGTCTGTCTTTATGGTCGCAAATCTAGGGCCGACAATCTAGGGACTGATGTCATGTGGTCCGTGGCTGGTTCTAGTGCTGTCTTTTGAACCCAGCGGTCCAATGGTCCTGGCCACCAACGGGACTCCCGGCCGGTAGGCGAGATGGTGATAACTCGGGCTACACAAGATCGTGGCGTGGCCTTTGCTTCCTGGTTGTAGGCGGCCAATGTCATCGCGTTGCAGGGCCCTGGCCCCACCAAGGGTGACCGACTGGATGGCCTCTTCGATTGTCATGCCCATGTCCCTCACCGCTAAGGCAATGCAGAACGACAGTGAGGTTGTGTAGCTCGACCCGGGATTGCAATTGGAAGCGATCGCTACAGCGACACCAGCATCGATGGCACGGCGGGCATCGGGATAGGGCTGGCGGGTGGAGAAGTCTGTCGCCGGGAGGAAGGTGGCGACGGTTTCGCTGGCGGCCAAGGCCTCCAAATCGGTATCGCTCATGTAGGTACAGTGGTCGACCGAGGCGCAACCCATCTCCACCCCAAGCTGGACCCCAGGCCCAAATCCGAGTTGATTGGCATGCAGGCGCAGACCAAGACCGGCATCAGAGCCCGCTTGCAGGACCGCTCGACTCTGATCGAGGTCGAAAGCTCCAACCTCGCAGAAGGCATCGATCCAACGTGAGTGGGCAGCGGCGGCTTCCAACATCTCACCACAGACCAGATCGACATAGTCATCGGCCCGATCGGCGAACTCGACCGGTAAGAGATGGGCCCCGAGAAAGGTCGTTTCGGCAGTCACCTCTGCCGCCAGGCGCAGAATCCTGGCCTCGTCGGTGACGCTAAGGCCGTAGCCACTCTTGATTTCAATGGTGGTGGTTCCAGCCTGGTGTGCCTCGAGCAGACGCTGGTTCGTGAGTCTTCGTAGCTCATCGTCGCTGGCAGCGCGAGTAGCTTCGGTCGTGACCCGGATCCCACCCCCGTCATAGGGTTGGCCCGCCATGCGCTTCGTGAACTCCTCGGCCCGGTCTCCGGCGAAAACTAGATGACTGTGGGAGTCGACAAAACCCGGCAGAACGCACCGACCGCCAGCATCGACCTGGGTGTCGGTGATGGCGGCCCCCGCCGAGGTAATGGCGGAGACGAATCCATCCTCGATGACCAAAGCGACCCCGCGTCTGATACCAAGTGGCCCCTCACCGTCCTCGGGGTGATTGGTCACCAGCAGACCAATGTTGTCAATAGCCAGGCTGGTTCCGCTTGTCGACCGGCTTCGGTCTTGCCCAATGTATGGGCCCCCAATTTTGCTCACGCGATCGCCTCGCTTAGTTCGTTGGCCACATCAATGGTGTGGTGCTGCCCATCCCGCACGATCTGGTTGCCGTTGACGACCAGGCTGTGAACATCGCTGGCGGTGGCAGCGAAGATCACCGTGGCAAGGAAGCTATCGGTTCGGCTTCCCGCAGTCCGCACCGAGTCCAACCGCACCGAAACAAAATCAGCGAGCTGACCGGTCTCGATCGTGCCACCGTTGTCCCAGCCAAGGGCTCGATAGCCGTTCGCCGTCGCCATGGAGGCCAACGCTGGCGGCGAGTGAGTACCACGTTGGTGGTTGAGGAGGCGTTGGTTGAGTTCGACGGCCCGAGCCTCGGAAAAAAGATCGATCACGGCGTGAGAATCACTGCCAAGGCTGAGGGGAGACCCGGCATTGCTCAGATCCGGCGACGGGCCGATTCCATCGGCGAGATCTCGTTCGGTTGTCGGGCACAGGCACACCCCAGTCCCGGTACGGCCGAGAAGTTCGATGTCAATGTCGCTTAGGTGAGTGGCATGAACCGCGGTCAGGTGAGGTCCGAGAACCCCGGCCTTTGACAACAATTCGGTCGGGCTGAGACCAAACCCCTGCTGGCATTGCTCATTCTCGGTCAGAGTCTCGGACAGGTGAACATGGAGGGGCAATGAGTGATTTCGAGCGAACTGGCCGACAACCTGGATCTCGTCCGGGTTGAGGGCTCGAACGGAATGGATCGCGGCACCGACCTTGACCGGGTCGGGATGAGCCTCCTCGAGCAGGGCATCGACCCGGCGGCTCCAAGCATTGATATCGGTGTCGGCGAAGCGCCGTTGTTCGCTAGCTAGAGGGAGATGAACCCCCACCTCAGAAGCGGCGATCCCACCCCGAAGGTAGGCCGTGTCCAGCAGAGTGAGTCGGAGCCCGACGTCGGCAGCAGCCCGAAGTACTGCGTGGCCCATGGCGTTGGGATCGTCATAGGGCGTACCGTCGATTTGGTGATGCACATAGTGAAACTCGCCAACGACTGCCACTCCGGCCAAAGCCATCTCGGCCAAGGTGGCCCTGGCCAGTCGATAGTAGGACCCCGGAGTCAGGGAGGCGGCTTGGGTGTACATCTGCTCGCGCCAGGTCCAGAATGATCCGAGGCCGCCATTGGGGTTGTCGCCGACTGCCCCCTGCGTCCTGGCTCGCAGCGCCCGGTGAAAGGCGTGGCTATGAGCATTGGCCAGGCCGGGCAGCGTGAGGCCCGCCAGTAAGGTCGCCCCCTCGGGGGCGCGCTGGATGCCCTCCTCGACGTGCAGGATGGTTCCGTCGGCTACCTCGATGAGAACCCCTGGGGTGACCTCCTGGTCAGCGAAACCCGGGCGTTCGGGCCGACTCCGTTGACCGAGCCAGGCGAACTCGCACCAAAAGGAGCGGCTCATGAACCGATCCGCTCGACGAAAGCAGTGATGCGTTCGATAAAAGCATCGCGACCGTTGATCTGGAACTCGTCCCAGGTGGTCAGGGTGGTTGGATCATTTACTCGGTCGACAAACAAGACCCCATCGAGATGGTCACATTCGTGTTGCCAGGTACCCGCCGTGAGGCCGCGCTTGATTTCTTCATGTAGGTTCCCCTCGGCGTCGTCGTAGTGAACCGCGATGTTTACCTGACGAGTCACGTCGCCCCGCAACGGTACCGAGAGGCAGCCCTCGTTAATCACCACGGTCTCTGGGCCATCGGGGTCGTCGACCTGAGCTGGAGTAAGGAAGGTGATTTCGGGGTTGATGACCACGGTGAGGGGGAGCGTGGGCTTGTAGGGATAGCGAGGATTGTCTGCTACTTCCATGACGGCGACCCGCAGGGGTATGCCGATTTGGTTGGCGGCGATGCCAGCTCCGTTAGCTGAGTGCATTGTATCAATTAGGTCGGTGATCAGATTTTGGATCTCCGATGATGTGATGGCATCAACGACGACGGGAGCGGCTCTCTGTCGGAGTGTTGGGTGTCCGATCTGGAGAATGTCGCGTACGGTCATGATTGATCTAGTTCCCGCTCGTCCATGGGAATGCGAATGCCTCGCTCGTCTGCTACCTCGGTTGCTCGTTCATAGCCAGCATCGGCATGGCGGATGACTCCGGTTCCCGGATCATTGGTCAATACCCGTTCCAGTTTCTCGTTGGCCAATTCGGTTCCGTCGGCCACGCTGACTTGGCCGGAGTGAATTGAACGGCCGATTCCAACTCCGCCACCATGATGAATGCTTACCCAGGTGGCGCCGGAGGAGGTGTTGAGCATGGCGTTGAGCAGGGGCCAATCGGCAATGGCGTCCGACCCATCAATCATGCCTTCAGTCTCCCGGTAGGGGGAGGCGACCGAACCCGAGTCGAGGTGGTCGCGGCCAATCGCAACCGGGGCTGAGATTTCACCCGAGGCCACCATCTGGTTGAACCGTAGACCTAGGCGGTGACGTTCGCCGTAGCCGAGCCAGCAGATGCGGGCGGGCAGGCCTTGGAACTCGACTCGTTCTTGGGCCATCGTGATCCAACGATGTAAGGCCTCGTCCTCGGGGAACTCCTCCAGGACCGCCCGGTCGGTGGCGGCGATATCGGCCGGGTCACCGGATAGGGCGGCCCACCGGAATGGCCCTTTCCCTTCGCAGAACAACGGCCGGATGTAGGCCGGGACGAATCCCGGATAGTCCAGCGCCCGATCGAACCCGTGTAGCTGGGCTTCTGCCCTCAGGCTGTTGCCGTAATCAAAGACTTCCGATCCGCGGTCCATAAAACCAACCATGGCTTCGCAATGGGTGGCAATGGCAGCCCGAGATCGGCGGATGTACTCCTCGGGGTTGTTGGCACGCATGTCATCCGCCGCCTCATCCGATAGATCGTTGGGCCAATAGGTCATTGGGTCATGCGCTGAGGTTTGGTCGGTCACAATGTCTGCGTCAAAGTCCAGTTCCAGCAGTCGGGGAAACACATCGGCGCAGTTTCCTTTGAGGGCGATGCTCAGGCCCTTGCCCGCCGCCTTGGCCTCGGTGGCTAGCTTCATGGCGTGTTCAAGGTTGTCGGCCTGGACGTCCAAATAGCGAGTAGCTAGCCGTCGTTTGATGCTGCGCTGGTCAACCTCAACGCAAAGGGCCACTCCATCGTTCATGGTGATGGCCAGGGGTTGGGCACCTCCCATACCTCCGAGTCCGCCGGTGAGCGTAATAGTTCCGGCCAGGGTTCCACCGAAACGTTTTTTGGCGATGGCGGCGAATGTCTCATAGGTTCCCTGAAGGATTCCCTGGGTGCCAATGTAGATCCAGGACCCGGCCGTCATCTGGCCGTACATGGTGAGATCCATGTGTTCCAGACGACGGAACTCATCCCAGGTGGCCCAGTCAGGGACCAGGTTGGAATTGGCGATGATAGTCCGGGGCGCCCACTCGTTGGTACGGAACACACCAACGGGCTTGCCGGACTGAACCAACATGGTTTCGTCTGCCTCCAGGGTTTGCAGGGTGCGGGTAATGGCCTCGAACGCATCCCAGGAGCGTGCCGCCCGACCCGTGCCGCCATAGACCACCAGCTTGTCCGGGTTTTCGGCGTTGGCTGGATCGAGGTTGTTGTGGAACATGCGCAGAATGGCCTCTTGTTGCCAGCCTTTGCAAGAGATCTTGGTGCCAGTGGCAGCCTTGACTGGCCGAGGCTGGGCGGTTGAGGGCTGGGCGGTTGAGGGTGATCGCTCATTGCTGTTTGTGGGGTGAGTCATGGATTTCCGCTCGTCAGGAGTTGGCTATTGGAGTTGGACGGAGCCAGCTTCGATCTTGGATAGGAAACTGGCTTGGACAATGAGGTCGTGAATCGCGGCCAGTTCGGGGGCCAACCATCGATCTGAACCAATGCCGGGAACTCGTTGGCGGATCTGGGCTAGAGCTATCGCTGTGGCCGGGGCTGGCTGATGGGGGGAGCGGGCTTCGACAGCCCTGGCCCCGGCGGTAATCTCCACCGCCAGGATCTGACCCAGGTTTTGGACCGCCTGGCGCAGCTTGCGGCAGGCGCCCCAGCCCATGGAAACATGGTCTTCCTGCATGGCACTGGTCGGGATGGTGTCAACACTGGCCGGCACGGCCAATCGACGGTTGACGGCCACCATGCTCGCCTGGGTGTAGTGGGCGATCATCAGTCCCGAGTCGACTCCGGCATCGGCAGCGAGAAACGGGGCGAGCCCCTGGGAGCGGCCAACATCGAGCAATCGGTCGGTTCGACGTTCGGCCAAAGCGCCGAGGTCGGCGATAGAAATAGCGAGGAAGTCGGCCACCTGAGCAATGGGGGCGCCATGGAAGTTTCCGCAGGACTCGACCCGGCCATCGGGCAGAATCATGGGGTTGTCAATGGCTGAGGCTAGTTCTCGATTGCTGACGCTGGTGGCGTGGGCGATGGTGTCGCGTGCTGCACCGTGCACGGCTGGCGTGCATCGAAGTGAGTACGCATCATGGACACGACTGTCTCCAAATTTGTGGCTGGCGACGATGGCTGAGTCCGCCAGCAAGGCACACAAGTTGGCGGCACTGGCGGCCTGTCCCAGTTGGGGTCGCAGCGCTTGGAGGTCCGCGGCGAAGACTCGATCGGTACCCAGGAGTCCCTCGATGGTGAGGGCCGCAGCAACGTCAGCCACCTTCAGCAAGTGATCAAGGTCGGCGAGGGCAAGCACCAACATGCCAAGCATGCCGTCGGTGCCGTTGATCAGGGCGAGGCCTTCTTTGGCTCGTAGTCTGATCGGCTTGATCTTGGCTGCGTCCAGTGCCTCGGCCGCCGGCCGGGTTCTTCCGCCTGCATCAAGCACTTCGCCTTCGCCGATGATGCAAAGGGCACAATGGGCCAGGGGAGCGAGGTCGCCGGAAGCTCCCAGGGAGCCGTGTTCATGGACCGCTGGGGTGATCCCAGCGTTGAGCACGGCCAGCATGGTTTCGACCACGATTGGGCGAACGCCGGAATAGCCCCGGGCCAGACTGCGAGCTCGTAGAGCCATGGTGGCCCTCACCACTTCGCGCTCGACGAGCGGTCCCATCCCGGCGGCGTGAGAGCGGACCAGCGCGATTTGCAATTCGGCTGACCGTTCGGGAGGGATGGGGGTGTCGGCCAGGGCTCCGAAACCGGTAGTCACCCCATAAACCGACTCGCCTCCGTCCAAGATCCGGTCGATGATCGCGGCACTAGCCTCAAGGGCGGTCAGTGCGTCGACAGCGAGGGTGAGGGGGGCGTCATGGCGGGCAATCGCGACCACCTCGTTGGGGCGGAGGCCGCGGTTGGATAGCTGTACCGGTGCTGAGTGCTGAGAGTGCTCAGCGGTGCCATCGACAGAAGGGCTGGTGGTCACGGAGAAAATCGTCCCTGATGGATGAGTGTGATGTTTGGATCAGACCACACAGTGTCTCTAGTAACAAGAGATTTCACTAGGTGAAATGAGCCGAAGTTTGTGGCAGCGTTAGCGATGGCGTCCCAGAAGGGAATCTCGGAGCCCTCCCCGCAAGAGCCAAAACTCCCAACTCGGGAATCGACCTGTTGCCGCATCGCTGGGGGAAGGAACCGCTTCTTGACAACTCCATCAAGCTTGTTGGGTTGATCGAGGCCACTGGCCGGGGTCGACACCCAGACGGGTGCGCCATTGATCTGGGCTCCTTGGCCCAGGATGGCGGTCGCGGTGGTGAAGTTGATCTGTTTGGCTTGTTCTGCTGGTTCGATGTTGTGGGATCGGCCGGGAGACCTTTGCGGGCTCAGGATCCAGGAGGCGGTGGTGGCACCGCCTTCGACCAGTGCAACCAGGGTGGCAAACTGGTCAGAACCGGCGACGAAGTTGGAGGTCCCGTCGATGGGGTCGAGGAGCCACACGGCCTTTGACCGATCGATTTCGATGCTCAGCGAGGGGTCAGCCGCCGTTGCTTCCTCGCCGACAACCGGGATATCCAGGATGGCTTGCAGCAGGCAAGTCAATGCTGCCTCGGCCTCGCGGTCGGCCTCGGTAACGATCTCTCCCGGTGACTTCTCGATGATCTCAAGATCGGCGAGCGCGTTGAAGCGAGGCAGTATTTCCTCTCGAATGACCTCTTGCATCGCTGACTCAACGGCCTGAGATAGCCCAGGCCGTCGGCTCAGCTGAGGCTGTTCTCTTTGCGCCATTGGTCCCAGGCCTCATTGCTCACTCGGGACATGGTGGCGTGTTCTTTGGCCAACATCTTGGACTCTGGGTCTTGGATCCGACTGGCGACAGCGATCGCTCCAAACATGTTTCCGCGGAAGTAGGCGCCAAAATCCTTTGGTCGGAAATAGCCCCGAAGTTCCTCAGGCACCGGAGTTGTTGGCTCCCAAGGGCCAGGGTTGATTGGGGCGAGGTCCAGGTCGGAAAGGGCCGCGAACAGGTCATCGTCGTTGGTCCGGTCGGCAAAATCTCGGCCCTGGTAACGGTAGGTTTCGGTGCCGTCTGGATTGATGATGAGCATGCCGGGCAGGGCAATTCCGTCGCGCTCCTTGGGATCGAATAGGTCAAGAGCTTGCAGGTACGTCTCTCCAGCAGGGTCAGAGACCATCCGGGTGTGGCTGAGGCCCCAGCGTTTAGCCATTCCCGCCTGGCGCTCGTCGCCATTGACACTGATGGCCACCACTTCGGCGCCAGCCTGATGGATTTGGTCGTAGTGCGTTGCCAACCTCACGAGTTGGCTACAACAGTATGGTCACCAATCCCCTCGATAGGTCATCAAGACAATGGCACCGTTGGAGAGGCGAAGGTTAAGTGGGTTGCTCATGACTGTGGACCACATCTCGTTGTTAGCACGCTGGGTTGCGCGCCCGAATCGAAGCTAGTCCGCGCCGCTGGAACGTACACAACCTGGTCGGGCGAGGGAGCGAGGTTGCTATTGCACAAGAGTTGTTCTTGGTTGCGTTTGAGAGATTGCACACACGGTCCTACGATGACGGTTGTTTGGGAGCGAACAATCGCCCGGAGACCCGAATACGGGCGGGCAACGTGGGGAGAACGCAGTGTCAAACGTAGTGTCAACTGACAACGCAGTATCGAATTTGTCTGGAGTCTGGTTCAAGGTCACAGACCTTGAGATTTCCTCCGGACAGGGATCCTGGGTTACCACCACAACGGGGGAGCGATACCTAGATTTTATCGCCGGGATCGCGGTCAATTCCACCGGACACGCTCACCCCAAGGTGGTCGAGGCCATCGCTGAGCAGGCTGCCCGAGGCATACACCTTCAGGTGAACACGTTCACTCATGACCTGCTCCAGCCCCTGGCCAAGAAGCTGGCCGAGCTGTCACCGGAGGGAATCGACACCTTCTTCTACGCCAACTCTGGGGCGGAGATTACCGAGGCCGCGGTCAAGTTGGCCAAGCAGGCAACTGGTCGGCCCAACACCATCGTGTTCCATGGCAGCTTCCATGGTCGAACCCACATGGCCATGGCTATGACCACGTCCAAGACCATCTATCGGGCAGGGCACTCACCGCTTCCATCGGGCGTGCACGTCGCCCCATTCCCCGATGTCCATGCCCAAGACATCTAGGCCGAGGTAGCCCGTGCCCTTGCTGGGTTTGACCTCCTGCTCAAGACCATGACCGCGCCAAGTGAGACCGCATGTGTCATCATCGAGCCGGTCTTGGGCGAGGGCGGCTACCGGGCCGCTCCTGCTGGATTTCTCGAAGGGATCGCAAGCCGCTGCCGCGAACATGGCATCTTGTTTATTGCTGATGAGGTGCAGTCTGGGTTTGCCCGCACCGGCAAGATGTTCGCCATCGAGCACTATGGGATTCAGCCCGACATTGTTTGTATGGCCAAGGGCATTGCCTCGGGTTTCCCCTTTGCCGCTCTCGGCACTCGCAAGGAGCTTGATGACAAGTGGACTACGGGGAGTCATGGAGGGACTTATGGCGGTAATGCCAT
>JAJRXF010000148.1 GCA_024276425.1 Actinomycetes bacterium
ACTGATTCGGCTCGCTCGATCGCTGCTGAGCCAGCCTCAGCAATCGTTTCAGAAGTGTGGAGCTCACCGCCACCAAGGATCGTGGCCAGCCCCTGGGCCATAGCCAGCAAGGCAGAGAATGAGCGCGTTTGAACCACACTCAACTCGTAGCCTTCGTCCGTCGAGATGACGAAATCGGCCAGTCCAGGTAGTGTGCTTTGTGATCTCGTGGTGATGCACCACACGTTCTCCCCACCGCGGGCTCGGTAGGCGGCGACAGCCTGGATCATCTCCGATGTCTCACCCGATCGGGAAGCAACGATCAGAAGCGCTCGCTGTGGTTTTGCAATTGGCCAACCACCATCGCCGAGGTAGGCCGAGCCTGGGGCGGCCGAACAAGACAGGCCTACCGCGTCTTGGAGAAGTGGCGCCATTGTTTGAGACAAATAGTTGACCGAACCACAACCAGTTATGTGGACCTGATCAATGTCGAGGGCGTTCCAAGCTTGGCGGATCTCACCCGTTCGGGAGAGCAACATGTCGTTGACGGCTGTCCATGCATCAATCTGACCGTTGATGTCGGCTGAGGTTGTTAGGCCGATCTGGTCTGAATTGGTTGAGGCACTGACTTGGTCGACGGCCTTCATGAAATCAAGTCCTCGGCGAATAAAATCTGCACGCCCTTGTCGCGAATGGCAGATATCGCTGGTTCCGCTGCCTTCGTCGAGGTTATGACCACGGAAATGTCTGAGATGGCAGCTACCTGGAAGGCGCTGACCTGACCGAATTTGGAGTGATCAGCCAGGATGGTGTGGTGGTCGGCCACCCGAAGGATGGTGCGGTCGGTCGTGGCTTCGTCGATCGAGCTATTGGTGAAGCCACGCTCGGCATCCAGTCCACGGATGCCCATGAATACCCGATTTGCTCGGATCTTCCCGATGGCTTCATCGGCCAACGGACTTACCATCGAACCTTCTGAGTGGCGAAAAAGTCCCCCAATGATGATCAGCTCAACATCTTCATGCTCGGCCAGTTGCAGGATCACGGGGAGTGAGTTGGTTATCACACGAAGACCACTCCTCTGGTGGAGGTAGGGAACCATGCTGGCCACGGTTGTTCCGCTTCCAAGGAAGATGGTTTCGCCATCGCAGATCTGGCTAGCGGCGGCCTTAGCGATCAGGTCCTTCTCACCAGAGTTTGTGCCTTCGCGAAGCCGCCTCGGTGGCTCGTAATCAACGTCGACTCGAAGGGCGCCGCCATGAGTTCGCCGAATCCTGCCCTGGGAGGCCAGCTCGTCAAGGTCACGGCGGACGGTCGCTTCACTGACATCAAGGGCACGATTGATCTCACTGATCCGCAGTTCTCCACGTTCGTCCAACAAGTCGCGGATTCGGGAATGGCGCACTTCTTTCAACATTCTCGGCCCCTTTCCCCAATCGGACTGTAAAACTTACATACTCCGTCAACCATTGATCATGATCATACAAATACGAGCAAAATGTGTCAAGACTCTGCAACTTTATGTAAGAATACGACGATACGCAGATCGGCCACCGTTGTTTCCGATCGTTGGAACCGACACGACGCCGGGCAACACCATCGCTGAGACGGAAAATCTTCAATCGAGCGAGTCGGTCGACGCCCGTTTCTAGTAATGACGAGATCCGCAGCTATCCCGGTCCTCAACAGTGTCCTTGCAGCGCCAATAACACGCACCATCAGGGCAGTCCCCAGCGAGCTGCCCCTCGGGCCCGACGATGGCATGCCTACCGACTGCGTCGCGAGCTTCGACAATCTAAGAGTCGTTCCCAAGGCCTACCTTGTTGACCAGATCTGCACACTCCGACCGCCTCAACTTGTCGAAGCCTGTACGGACGATCGAGACACTGGCAATAGGTAACCGTCAT
>JAJRXF010000149.1 GCA_024276425.1 Actinomycetes bacterium
AGACCAGATCCCGACTCTTCTCAAAGGCGAAGCGGCTAGCGGGAACCCAGAAAACACCCGCATTCTCAACCGCCGCCTCTAGTTCTGGTGTGGATCCGATTTGCATGTCGGGCGCAGCAGGCTGTCGATAGAAGACAATCGTTGGGTCCTCGGGCGGATCCAGTTCGGCGAATGCCAGTGGTGTCTGGAGCGTGGGATGGACTGTGACGAATCGCGTATCGACTTGGTATTCGTCCCGCAAAGCCTGAACAACGCCGCGACCGAACTCATCATCGCCCACAGCCGTGGCCACCGCAGCGCGATGTCCGAACCGTGCTGCAGAAATCGCAACATTGGTTGCAGTACCCCCGACGGACTTGCGAAAGCTTGTGACCGACCCCAGTGACAGGCCCATCTGCTCTGCGTAGAGATCTACGCTCACCCGACCAATAGTGAGAACGTCAATTCCCGCCATTGCCGTCACTATTCGATTCAAGTTCGTGGGTTAGTTGGTCTAGCTCTGCGCCGCCCGCCATCATCTGAACCAACTCCTCGCGCGGCAGGTCGGCCTTGGCGAAGTTACCCATCGAGCGACCCCGATTGAGTACGATGAAGCGATCGCCAACCGGATAAGCATGGTGGGGGTTATGGGTGATGAAGATCACACCGAGCCCGCGGTCTCGGGCGGCCAGGATGTACTTGAGAACCACTCCCGATTGCTTGACGCCCAGTGCCGATGTTGGCTCATCGAGAATCAAAACCCTGGCCCCAAAATAGACCGCCCGGGCAATGGCAACTGATTGCCTCTCTCCGCCAGACAAGGTGCCAACGGGCTGTTCGACATCGCGAATGTCGATGCCCATCTTGGAAAGTTCCTCTTTGGCAACGCCCTTCGCCAGTTCGGTGTCGATGTGTTTGAAGGGCCACCTACCTTTCGTTGGTTCCTGGCCAAGCCAGAAGTTACGCCACACCGACATGAGCGGGACCATCGCTAGATCCTGATAGACCGTGGCGATTCCCTCAGCCAGTGAGGCGCGAGGATTAGGGAAGGACACACTTTTCCCGTCAAGTCGTAGTTCTCCCGCGTCATGGGTATGCACGCCAGCAAGGATCTTGATGAATGTCGATTTGCCCGCTCCATTGTCTCCCAGGACGCAGGTGACCTCTCCGGCCTCGACAGTCGTGGTGACCCCTTCGAGGGCGATGATGTTTCCGTAGAACTTCGTGAGGTTGTCCAACTCCAACAGGCTGCTCATCGGGCTGACTCCGCAATTTTGCGAACGTAGCCGTTGGCGACGACCGCCCCCAAGAGAATCCCTCCCAGGAAGACAAATCGCCAATCGGTGTTCCATCCGGCAAAGGAGATCCCCTGTTTGGACATCGCCATGATGAGGGCACCTATGGCTGCGCCGAATACGGAGCCGTATCCGCCGGTGAGCAGGGTGCCACCTACGACCGCTGCGATGATGTATTCGAATTCAAGTCCGTTTCCGGTGCCAGCCTGGATTGTGTTTAAGCGAAACGCCAACAAGATTCCCACCAACCACGCAGCCCCAGCGACCAGCATGAATAGCTGGGTCTTCGTACGCGCTGCTGGCACGCCGATCTGGCGTGCGGCTTCCTTGTTTCCTCCAACCGCATAAACCCAACTGCCGAAGGGCGTCGCCCGCAAGATATAGGCCATGACGGCGGTGAAAAGGACGAACCACACGATACGGATCGAAAAGGTCGCGAGCACGGAAGGGTTCTTGGCATCAATCTCGGCCTGAATGCTAAAGAGTAAGCGGGTGAGTACCCCGGCTATGGCCAGCACCCCACCAAGAAGGGCGACACGTCGGGCCGTTCTGTCGGCATTCTGGTCCTCGAAACGGCGGGATTCAAAGAGCAAAAGCGCCACCGCCCAGACAGCCAAAATCAGCGCCAGGATTGACAACATTCCAAACAGCTCGCTTCGAAACTTGGCGCTTTGGGACTCGCTTTGAATAAAGAGCGCAACGGCGAACGTTACTACCGCGGTAAGTCCAAGCACCGTTCCCTGGGCGACTGGCGAGACCATTCGTGCCCTCGATAGTGACACGAGGCTGAAGACGATCGCACCCGACAGGAACCCAAGGAAAAGGATCGCTCGGAGTCCCTGCTCGGTGACGAAGGGAAGAATGTCGGTGTCATTGGCGGAGTCAAAGAACAAGGCCGAGGCCACGGCGGCGGCGAGAAACCCAAATGCCTTGCCTATTGGTTGAAGAACTGTTGGGCCCAAGGTCAGGCTCCCCCGGTCGGGCACGGTTTCATAGCGCCAAATGCCAAGCCCCACTCCAGCCAGCATGGCCGAAACCCCGATTACCAGCATGGCCAACCAGTCGGTCCCATCGAGAATGTGAAGCAATCCAACGCCAGCCCCGATGCCGACAAAACCAACGAGTAGAAGCGCAAGGCCTTTCGGTTTCAGGATGGACGAACGACGAAACGAAAATTCATAAAGTGCGAGAAGGATGAAAATTCCGCCGAAGATGCAGAGCGCGGTGTAGACCCCGTCGCGGGCCTCCCAGATATGGTCCCGACGCTCCCAACTGGATCCGAATATATTCTGCCAGAACTCATACTGCCGACCCTCGTCAGCCCGACCGACCTGAATCTGATCGACAATGATCTTCGAACCAGCCAGCTTGAGCCCTCGGAGCACAAAGAAGGTAGCGAGGGTAACGATGAAACTGGGCAAGGCCGTCCGCTCGACCATCGTGCCGTTGAGCCAACCTATGCCGAGCGCTATGGCCAGGGACAGCGGAATGGCTATCCAATAGCTCAATCCAGCACCGCCAAGCTCACCGGTTTCCTTGACCAGCAGAATGATTACTATTCCCATGGCTCCGGTCATCGCGCCCGAGGACAGATCAAACTCACCCCCAATCATCAAGATTCCTACAGCAACCGCCATGATTCCAAGGGTTGCGGAGACATCCAGAACCGTGGCAACGCCTCCAGCGGTCCCGAATGGTTGGGTGACTCCCCAGAAGAACATGTACAGTAGTACTGCCGCGAGCATCCCAACAATCTCTGGGCGAATCAGCATTCGCTGACCGACCCCCCGGTAGGCGAGTCTTTCGTCGCCCGCAGATGGGATGGTTTCCCCATTTGCTGTCGTCGTCATCTTTATCCCCCTATATGTGCAAACCGGCTTGCTCGATCACCGAGAATCTGGCTGGACCACCTTGAGCGGGACCCGACGCTGCGGTCGGCTCCCGCTCATAGTGATCTAGGAAATGTCCAGGCTTAGCGAGTACCAGCCGCTACTAGAGCCTTGACCTCTGCTGCGTTTTCCGGGGTTACGAATCCGGGACCGGTCAGGATGGGCAGCCCACCACCAGCAGTGTTCTGGTTCGTGACCTCAAGGTACATGAGGATGACGGGGAGGTAGCCCTGCAGATATTGCTGTTGATCAACGGTGAAGGCAATGTCGCCGGCCTCGATGGCATCGATGATCTCTGGGGTTATGTCAAACCCGCCGATCATGGCGTCACGACCAACTGCCTGGGACGCCCGAAGGGCAGAGATGGCAATAACCGGACCGGTACCAAGGACAGCATCAATGGTGTCGTCTTCGGCCAAGAGAGCGTTGATGGTGTTCTCTTGTTCGGTTTGGTCAGTGTCTGGCCCTGCAAACACCGTGGTCACCGTACCGGAGAACGATTCCTCCAGCCCCTGGCATCGCTCGGCTAGCCCGACGTTGGATTCTTCCTGGGTGACACACAAGACGTGGCCGACCCCGGCATCATCGAAACGCTCCCCAGCACCGTTACCGGCGACGACCTCGGTCTGGCCGACATGGCTTGTCGCTCCGATCTCTTTGTAGAAGTCAACGCCCGAATTGAGGGTGTACACCGGAATTCCGGCCTCGACAGCCCTCTGAAGTGGTCCAGTCAAGGCATCTGGATCCGGAAGCGACGCTGCGATGCCATCGGTGCCAGCGGCGATTGCAGCTTCGATGTCGGTGACCATCTGCCGAGGATCGTTGTTGCCAGGATTCCAGATCAGCGTCACACCAACGTCAGCCGCTGCGGCCTCGGCTCCGCGTTTCACCACAGACCAGAACGGTCCGTCATCGGAGTGAGTAATCATGTTGAAGGTCAGGTCACCGCCCTGGGTTTGTTCAACTGACTCAACATTGTCCTCGCCGGAGTCGCCGCTCGATCCCGAAGCATCATCGGTCGACTCGACCGTGTCGTCGCCACCTCCGGTGGATTCACCGGCTTCGTCACTTGCGCTACCAGAACTGCAGGCAGCCGCGACCAGTGTGGTTGCGAACAAGATGGCAAGCCATCTGAATAGTTTGGTCATTGTTACGTCCCTCCTCGGGATATTTGGTTTCAGCGGGATACTGGGTTTCGTTGGATACTGGGTTTGGTTGGATACTGGGTCTTGAGATTGTTTTCGATTCGCTCTAGGCCTGTTTCGTTTCGGAGGCCGACTTCTTGGCGCTGGTCAAGCCAAGCTCTGCCTCGACGGAGCGGAGATAGTCAATGCTGCCCTGGACGTCGAGCTTGGGACCCTGGCCCATCGAGGGTGACTCTGTACTGAGGGCCGTGTCTTGTTCAAGCACATACCAACCGGTGTAGCCCAAATGTTCAAGCGCCTCGACGATTTTGCCTATCGGTACATCACCTCGACCAAGGGCGCAGAACATGCCCCGTTGGACTCCCTGCATGATCGACCATTCGCCATTTGCCACCGGGCGAGCGAGATCGAGCACCGTGTCCTTGAGATGAACGTGTTGAATTCGATCTCCAGCATCCGCCAGGAAGTCGAAGGGGTCATATCCGCCGATTAACAGGTGGCCAGTGTCGAAGCACCACCGAACATCGGTCCGCTCTAGGAGTTCCTTCACATCGTCTGGTTTTTCCAGCAACGTCCCGAGGTGGGGATGCACACTCTGGGTCAGGCCGTTCGCTTCGACGATTTCCTCAATGATTCCTAACATCATTGCCGCGTGTTTCCAGCCCGCATCATCCAGGTCGAAGCGCGGAGCCCAGTCCACCGAGGCAACCATGGCCGTGACAAACTCGGTTCCTCCTGCTCCGGCGAAGTGCGCGGCAGCATGCTGGGTCATCGCGATTGTCGTGTCAGCTTGGTTTGGATCGTGCAGAACAAGCGGGACGAATCCCCCAACGAGGCGAAGGTCAAACCTCTTCAGGAGCCCACCTAGTTCGTTGCTGTTCTCGGGCAAGTATCCCTCGGGACCAAGCTCAGTCGCTCGCAGGCCCAGCTCGCTCATCTCCCTCAACACGCGTTCGCGCTCTAGGGCCGGGCCCCATCCAGGAACCTCGCAAACCCCCCAGCTGATAGGTGCCCCAGCAAGGCGCGCAATCACGTTCACACAAATATCCCCCTAAAACTCCCGAAGTCTATGCAACTATTGGAGCGCTTCAAAACCTAGAATGAGTTTGCGCGTTTGTCAATCGAATGATTCTGGACCTGAAGCGAACCAGGTTCTAATGTGAGCATCATCAGCTTGATCGCCAGCCCAGACAAGACAACCAGTAGATGATCAAACAACCGACGATGGACGACGTCGCAGCCGAAGCGCACGTCTCGCGCGCCTTGGTTTCCTTGGTTATGCAGGACCCCTCCAGAGTCGGCCAGGCGCGACGTGAAGCGGTGCTCGCTGCGGTGGACAAATTGGGGTATCGGCCAAACGTCCTGGCTCGAAATCTGGCCAGTCGTCATACCTGCACCATCGGAATCGTGATCAACGATCTCCACAATCCGTACTTTGTGGATGTCCTAGACGGAATCGAGATGGCGGCGACCGCTGAGGGCTACCAGCTTCTTCTCGCCTCTGGCTGGGGACGGACTCGCTCTGAGCAAGCCGCCGTCGACAGCTTTCTCGACTACCGAGTCGATGGCGTCATTTTGGCTGGCTCGCGACTGGACTCAAAGACAATCGTCAAGGCGGCCAAGAACGCCCCGGTCGTTGTCATTGGACGATCCCTCCGTTCCGAACTTGTCGATTCGATAAACAACGACGAAGCAATCGGTTCACGACTAGCGGTTGATCATCTCGTCGAACTCGGCCACAAGGCCATCGCCCATATCGACGGTGGGAGCGGTGCTGGCTCTGCTGCCCGACGAGCTGGCTACATCGCCACCATGAACCATCATGGTCTGGGGCATCAGATCGATGTCCTGTCTGGAAACTTTACCGAGATGGGCGGCGCTTCCGCCGCCAGGGTTCTACTCGACCGACCAAAGATGCCCACAGCGGTGTTTGCTTCCAACGACCTGATGGCAGCAGGAGCTCTCAACGCTTTAGAAGAAGGTGGGCTGAGAATTCCCGGGGACATTTCCCTGGTTGGGTACGACAACACGACTCATGCCAGTATGCGCCACATGTCGCTCTCCACGGTCCACCAACCTCGAGAACGGATGGGCAAACTGGCCGTAGAGGCCCTTCTCGAACGCATCAACCGGACACGATCAACGTGCCGCCGAGAGGTACTCAAGCCGTCGTTGATTGCCCGTTCGACTTCTGCCCCTCTCCCCAGACAAGGTCCATGACGCCGGGTGCGACCTTGTTCTGGCGTTCACCGGGCTAGACCTTTCAGGTTTGTGCTTGCCATCGCCCTGACGGCGTTGACGGCCTGCGCTAACCAGACAAGCGTGTCATCGACAGCTTCGGCCGTTGGTGTCCGAGCGTCCGGATGCAGCCTCACTGACAGCCTCGGCAGCGGCGTCGCCGTTGGCCCAACTCTGATAGCAACATCGGCCCACACCGTGGCCGGAGCGACAAGCGTCGTCGTCGTCGCCCAAAACGGAGAAGAATATTCTGCCCAGGTCGTCGGCTTCAACCCTCGACAAGACGTGGCAGTGCTCCAGATCCAAGAATCCGGTCCCTTCTCAGACCTTGGGTCAGCCAAGAAGGAGGACTCCGGGCTGTTGACTACATGGCTTGGAGATGGAGGGTTCGAGACAATCGACGTTCGGGTGAATCGGCTTCTCCTGGTGACGATCGAAGACATTTATCTCGAAAGTGTCTCCAAACGCCGAGCGTTCGAGATCGCGGCGGAAGTGACCAAAGGTGATTCGGGTGCGCCCGTCTACGCCTCAGATGGAACCGTCTCAGGAATCGTTTATGGCTCTTCTCGCGAGCGACCCGGTATCGGGTTTGCCGTGTCGGCTCTTGAGATCATCGCCGTGGTTGACCAGTTGGACGGAGGAACCGTTCCCAATGGTTCATGCCCCTAGAGCGCCAATCACTCGTTGTGAGCTTGTCGGTACTTGTCTCGCGTCTGCGACCCATCACATGTCGGTTGCACCTCTACGCCCTGACCCAATTTCCACCTTCGTGCTAACTCCCCTGCTGAGCCTTCGCCCAACACCATGGCCGCCTGCACTGCGGCTCCTGTCGCAACGGCCTCATCGGCCGACGGGACCAGGATCGATTCTCCCAACAGGTCTGCGAGGCGTTGCTGATACGCAATGGAGCGAGAGCCGCCTCCAATAAGGGAAACTTGGCCGAGGACCGAAACTCCAGCAGCAATCAAGGCATCGAGCCCACCAAGTAGTCCGCACAACACTCCATCGTGCGCGGCCAAGGCCAGTTGTTCCCGCGTCGTTGAAGTAGTCAGGCCAAGGATCGTCCCGGTGGCGTCGGGCAAGTTCGGTGTGCGCTCCCCATCCAGATATGGAATCAGAACCGGGCCAAAGCCAGAGCGAGGGGCCCGCATGGCCAGTTCGACCAAGCCCTCGGTGCTTGTTCCCAACCAGCGAGCTACCGCATCGGTCACCTTGGTGGCGTTGAGGGTGGCCACCAGGGGAAGGTATGCGCCGTTGGCGTCGGCGAAGCCTGCGACTGCTCCGCTTTGATCCTCCGTCGGACTAGTGGATACGGCAAACACAGTCCCTGATGTTCCGAGCGATATGGCAATGTCGCCTTGGTGCAGCCCGAGGCCAAGAGCAGCACCCATGTTGTCACCAGTTCCTGGTCCGATAACCACGTCTGAGGGGAGGCCAAGGCTGGCCGCGGCCGTCCGCGTTATGGTGCCAGCCGCTTCATCTGGCCCAAGAACCCGGGGAAGTAGATCGAGCCATTCTTCCTCAGTGCGCAACCCACCAGTGGCGGCCGTCATCAGTTGAGTCTGGTAGGAACCGCGCCGAGGTGAGTACCAACCCGTACCCGACGCGTCGCCCCGGTCGGTCACGTGTTGGCCACTTAACCGCCAAGTGAGATAGTCATGGGGCAGCATTATCATGGTGGTTCTCTCCAAAGAGTCGGGCTCCTCTTCGGCTAACCAGGCGAGCTTGGCCACGGTGAAGGAGGCCACGGGAACGCTGCCTGTTGCCGCCGCCCATGCTGGGGCTCCCAAGGAGCGGACAAGGCCAGCGGCCTGAGCCCCAGATGTCGTGTCGTTCCACAGCTTGGCCGGACGTACAGGCTCGCCCTGGACATCAAGGATGACCAGGGCGTGCTGTTGTCCCGCAATAGACATGGCAACGACATCGGAGCGAGCTCGACCCAACTGGGCGCAAGCATCCTTTAGCGCCATCCACCATGCGGTGGGTGACTGCTCGGAAACTGGTGGACTCGTCGCTGGATGAGGCGCAAGCCCACTAGCCACGATCTTCCCCGTTGCCAGGTCACGGGCCTCGACTTTGGTTGATTGGGTTGAGGAGTCAACGCCAAGTACAACCGCCATAACACGACACTCCCTAAGCTAGCTAGCGGATGCGCTCGATGTGGCGAGCGACCGTGTTCTCCAACGCTTCTTGACGGCCGGAAACTCGAGCCGGTTCTTGGGCGCCCATCGAACGGGTGCGGAGACTTTCTAAGGTTGCCTCGCCGTTGAGAATCGACTGGCCGAACTCGGTGGTCCAGCCGAGATAGCGGGAGTCCCGAGAGTCATCCAAGTCCCCAGAATTGAGGATAGACGAAGCGGCCAGCAGAGAACGAGCCATGGTATCCATACCGCCAATATGGGCGTGAAAGAGGTCATCACGAGCAATGGATTGGCGACGTAGTTTGGCATCAAAGTTGAGGCCGCCTGAAGTAAAGCCCCCACCCCGCAGAACTTCCACCATGCCCAACGTCATCTCCTCGACCGACACTGGAAAGCGATCGACATCCCAACCAAGACGGGGGTCGCCCGCATTCGCGTCAATGGACCCAAAGATTCCTGCATTGAAGGCCGTTGCAATCTCGTGGGCGAAGTCGTGTCCGGAGAGTGTGGCATGGTTCACCTCGATGTTGACGGCCACTTCTTCCTGGAGGCCGTACTTCTGAAGGAAGGCGTGAACCGAGGCAACATCGAAATCGTATTGGTGCTTAGTTGGTTCGAACGGCTTGGGCTCAAGGAGTATCAGCCCCTCAAAACCAATCTTGTATTTGTGCTCAACCACCATGTGAAGGAACCGACCCATTTGGTCCAGCTCACGTCCCATATCGGTATTCAGCAGCGTTTCGTACCCTTCTCGGCCGCCCCAAAGCACATAGTTTTCACCACCAAGCCTATGGGTCGCTTCCAAGCAGTGGGCGACCTGGCCAGCGGCGGCGGCGAATACCTCCGGGTCGGGATTAGTGGCCGCACCAGCCTGGAAACGAGCATTGCTGAACAGGTTGGCGGTTCCCCACAACAACTTGGTGCCCGATTGTTCCTGATACTGACCGGCAAGGTCAACCATTTCGTCGACGCGTCGTGTCGTCTCGGCGAAACTGGATCCCTCAGGGGCGATGTCGCGGTCGTGGAAGCACCAAAAGGGGATGCCGAGTTTGACGAAGAACTCAAATGCCGCCGCCATCTTGAGCCTGGCTTGTCCCATCCCATCTTGGGGTGAGTCGCTTGTTGCCTGGTTCGGATGCCATGGGCGCTCCATGGTTCCGTCGCCGAAAATATCGAAACCATCCCAGCAAAATGAATGCCAGTAGCACGCTGCAAGGCGGAGGTGATCCGCCATTGACTTGCCATCGACAAGACGATTCTTGTCATACCAGCGAAAGGCCAGCGGATTATCGCTATTTGGCCCCTCGTAGCGAATCTCGTCTACACCAACGAAGAATTCAGAAGTCATGGGTTGTACGTCCTCGGCATCATGAGCGTGACGGCCAGAAACC
>JAJRXF010000150.1 GCA_024276425.1 Actinomycetes bacterium
CCCGGGCCCGGGGTCAGTGGTCGGACAACGGCCTCGGTCGGGGCATCAAGGTTGGTCCCTGAGCCGGGTGAGGACATCAGCACGTAGCCAGCCCCGGCTCGGGCGGCGGCCCGGGCGGTCAGATGGATCGAACCTGACATGCCTGGGCTTGCGCCAATGACCCACACTGCACTCTGCCATTTGTGGGCTTGGGGGCCGCGGCGGGGCCAATTGTCCAGGTCGCGTTCCTGGACCCAGTGGGATGTGGGTCCCGGTGGGGTCTGCGCGTGCAGCATCGGACGAGTTGGGAGCCCAATATCGGCCACCTCGATCTGGCCGACCAACCCTGCGCCGGGCCACAACAACAGACCAGGCTTGGGCGCGACGAAGGTGACGGTTCGGGTGGCTCGCAGCGGACGTCCACTGATCTGCCCGCTTTGTCCGTCGACGCCGGAGGGTATATCAACCGCTAGCACCGGAATGTCTCCAACATCGGCGCCCACGAACTCGCCCCGAAAGCCGGTGCCGAAGCAGGCGTCGATGACCAGGTCGGCCCGATGAATTGCCGGAGGAAGAGCGGGCAAACTCGCGGCTGGGACGATCTCACATCGTGCTCCCCAGCGGCGGAGATGGGTGGCTGCCACGCGACCATCCGCTCCGTTGTTGCCGGGTCCGGCCAGCACCAAGACATGTTTCCCGTAACAGCCTTGGAGTAGTTGACTGGCCGAGCGGGCAACCGCCCAGCCCGCCCGATTCACCAGGGCCTCCACCCCAACGGATGCTTCGGCGTCAATTATTCGCATCGCTTGCGGGGTGACAACTGGCTGCATGGCCCGATGATAGGTCTCCGGGTCAGGGACCGAGAGACCTCAGAGTGCCATCGGCTGACTAAGGTTCCACTCCATGGAAAGCGGACCGCCCAAGCGAGGGACCTCAACCCCGAGCTTCGGATCATCGAAAAGGGAAAGCCATGATGCCTCCGACTTCTACGCCCGCTTCACCAAGCCAGAGATCTCAACCGATTCTCAAATTAGTTCTTCACCGGTGGTCAATACCATCCTCCACCGCGATGCCCGAACACTCGACCAGATACTGCTTCCCAACTCCGTTGCCCTGGTGGTAACATCTCCGCCCTACTTTGCGGGTAAAGAGTACGAGGAGACCTTGGGAAAGAACGGGGTTCCAGCTTCCTATTTCGAGTATTTGGAGCTCTTGCGAGACGTGTTTACGGCATGCAAGGTCGTGCTGGAGCCCGGTGGGCGAATGGCGGTAAATGTGGCCAACCTTGGGCGGAGGCCGTACCGCTCCTTGTCCTCCGATGTGACCACTATCTTGCAGGATCTGGGACTGTTGCTACGCGGTGAGATTGTTTGGTGGAAGGGGCGGGCGGCAGGTGGGTCCTGTGCTTGGGGGACCTTTCAACGCCCGGGAAACCCGGTCTTGCGTGATGTCACCGAACGAGTGATTGTGGCTAGCAAAGGACGGTTTGATCGGGCAATGACGGCCAGGGAGCGTGAGACCAAGGGGTTTCCCTCAACCGCGACCATCGCTCGGGATGAGTTCCTGGAAGCCACAACCGACCTGTGGGAGTTGGCCCCGGCCAGCGCCACCGGTGTTGGGCATCCGGCACCGTTTCCAGTAGAGCTCCCCCGACGGCTAATCGATTTGTACACCTACGAAGGTGACCTCGTCCTTGACCCGTTCATGGGGGCTGGCACCACCGCTGTTGCTTCGGTTCTCACCGGTCGAGACTATGTTGGCTTTGAGACCGACCAGAGCTATATCGATTTGGCTAGTGACCGAATTTTGGTGGCCAAGGAACAGAAAACCTCTGGCCCAAAGGTGGTGCTTGGGGCGACCAAGCGGACCAAGGAGCAAGTCGAATCTGCAGACCCGGGAGTCCTTGCTCTGGAGGAAGGTAGACAGGCCAAGTATGTGGCGGAGTTGTTGTTGATTGACTGTGGCTTTGTTCAGATCCGATCGGAGGTGAAGTTCCGCAAGCTTGGGATTGAGGTCGACTTCGTCGGTGTGGACCAGACCGGTGTTGAGTGGGCCTTCGTCGTGTCCGGGGGCTTCACCTCCAGCCGCTCGGGGCTTCGGAGAAGTGACGAGTTGTGGCGAGTCTTGGGCAAGGCGGCCCTACTTGATCAGGCTGAGCATCACACACCACTGGTCGTGCTAACCACCGACCTTCCCGCCCGGTCCAGCCCGGGGATGACCTCACTTCGAGCCATGACCGGGATGGAGCGACCCGTCCGAGCGGTCGTGCAATTGCTGGACGAAGCTGATCGAGAACAACTGCGTTCCTTGGCCAAGGGCGTCTCCGCGACAATCTGAATGCACCATCAATCTACATATCTAACCTGTAATTTCTTTTATTTCTGTTTGTAAACAGAACAGTTGTTCGCTAAATTGGAGTTATGGAAACGGCCGAAATCCTCACCAAACTCCAAAACCTCGGCCAAATCGACCCGGGCGAACTCACCGACCGAGAGCTCTTTGATCACACCGTCCAATACGAACAACTCATCACCGCCATTGCAGCCAAAGCAATACCCTTCCAAGCCGCAGTCATCCGACGCAAAGCTCACCAGGCCCGCCACTACCGCTCCGCTGCCACCGGCCTCGCCCACCAAACACGACTCTCAACCCGAACCTGCGGCCACCGGTTCAACATCGCCACCCAACTCATCAACCACCTGAACCGTATCCAAACCGCCTACGACGCTGGCATCCTCAACACCGACCAAATACGCCTCATCTGCCGCCTCGCCGCCCCCAAATCCCACCGCCACCACGCCACACGCGACCAAGCAACCTTCATCGACTGGGCCCATCACCCGTGGCCAATTTTCTCCGCTCTCATGAACCGTTGGGCCGAGATCGTCGACGACAGCGACCCTCAAACTCAAGACGACAAGGCCTTTACTGACCGCAGACTCATCTGGGGCTACGGAGTTGGCAAAACCGTGCTGGTCGAGTGGGATCTCCCAACCCAAATCTGGGAAGAGATGCTGGCAATCACCACCCCCATCTACGACGCCCTCCTCAAAGCCGAACTCACCGATGCCCAAGCTGAGCACGGTCAAGACGTCGAGTTCTGCGACCTCGCCCGGACCAACAAACAACGCTGGAACGACGCCTTTGTCATCGCCATCCGACGAGGAGGTGCGGGTAACCAACTCGTGACTCAGCACGCGGTCACCATCAACCCAGATGACCCACACTCAGTGACCGAACGGTCAGTTGTCGGGCCGAACGATGACGACTTCGACCGCGCCATCCGAGCCGAGGTCGTCATTGTCTGCGACGCTACCACCCTGAATCGGCAGATAGCCAGACGAAACGGTGTACAACTCCCGCCCCGCCCTGCCAGCGACGCCGAAACCTACATCTGTGAAACCCTCAGCGGGATGCCAGTCACACCCTCGACCGCACTCACCTACCTCGAACTCACCCACTTCCGACGCATGACCCTCAAACCCGGAACCATCGACTTCGAACTCACCAAGAAGGCCCGCTATTTCCGGGGACCAAAACGCCTCGGCCTTATTGCCCGAGACCGAACCTGCCAAGGAGTCGGGTGTGGTACTCCAGCCAAACACTGCCAAGGTGACCACATCGTTCCTTACCACAAGAACGGCCCGACCATTCCCAGCAACGGCGAAATGCTGTGTGGGCCCTGCCATCGACATAAAACGTGGCTCCAGGCCCATGGCATCTGGACCAAACGAGCCCGAACTACAACCCACAAACACAAACCGGATAAAGCCAACAAACGGGCCGCCTAGACGGACCCCGTTGATAGAACAGGCTGAGGGAAGGCCGAGGGAGTAGGGCCGCATTAGGGGAGGAATGCCCCGAGTGCAACTTCGGTGACTGCCTCGCGAGCAGCCTTGGGGGTCCAGCCATGGCTTCGACGGAAGTGGATGTAGGTCCATCCGGCGGAGTTGAAGATCAGTTCGGCGTCGAGTTTCGGGTCTTCACTTCGGAGAGTGCCGTCGGCCGCTCAGCATGGGTTACAGGAGGGGCAAGAAATCGGACTGCGCACTGCGGCCGGTGAGATCCTCATCTCGGTGACCATTAGTGACGCCATACGTCCTGACACCGTTGATTCGTTCACCGCCATGCCGATTTTCAATGCTCGTCCTTGTCAGATTCGGCCGGTCAACTCACCCCACTTCACCAACGGTTCTCCCATCCTGAGGTAATTCACATGACAACGCCGGGGTGATGCTCTACCTTCATCCCTCCCCGGCGCCAGTCGGCCATCACCAGGATGTTCCTCATGATGGTTCCGCGTTCGACGTTGGGGCTTGGTCGGCACAACAGCCGGGTTCGAATCCCACACAACGTCGCCCATTGGGGACCAGCCAATCGACAGCCTCCGGGCATCCGGGGGTGGACCATGCGACCGGTGTGTCCCGTCCACTCCCGGCGTCGAGGTTGGCGCAATCCAACCAGCGCAATCCAGACAGCACAGAAAGGACAACGTGAGTATGTACCCCAACCACACCTTCACCCAGCGGCCATCGCGGCGACTCACCGTGAGCGAGTTTGAACACGTTGTCCTCATTCGTCGAGGGAAGATCGAGCGTGTCCTGACCGTTGGTCGTCATTGGCTGCGTCCTCGCATCGACCAAATCGCTTGCTTTAGCGCCTTGCCGACTGTCATGAATATTCATGGGCAAGAGACCCCAACCTCTGATGGTGCCACCATCCGGGCCAGCATTGCGGTGGTACTTCGAGTGGCAGATCCATTGCTGTTCACCCAGAGTGGACTGGCTCAAGAGACCCTGTACCTGGCGGTGCAGTTGGCCTTGCGAGCCGCAGTGGCTCGCCGAGGACTCGACCAGCTCTTGGTTGAGCGTAAGCAGATCGCAGATGAACTGTTGGAGGAAAGTTCCCCCTCGGCAGAAGCGATCGGCTTGTCGATTGAGTCAATGGCCTTGCGGGACCTCGTCTTGACCGGGGACCTCAAGCGGGCGGTGGCCGAGGTTATCTCGGCTCGGCTGAGCGGTCAGGCCAAACTGGAGCGAGCCCGGGGGGAAGCCGCGGCTCTGCGAAGCCTGGCCAACACCGCCCGTTTGGCCAAGGGCAATCCTGAGTTGCTGCAATTGCGACTCATTCAGCAGATGGAGAACTCCAGCGGCAACACCTTCATCGTTGGGGTTGGTGGGGACCCATCAGCCAGTGTCCCGGTTCTCCCAGCAAGCTAACGTTGGGAGAACCGGGGGCGGCACCAGCAAAGCGTCATGAGATCCTCGGGGTCGCCAGTGAGGATGTCGTGGCCGAGACGAACCGCGCAGATCACAAGGTGGGCATTAACGATGTCTGAGGTCTTGGTCTGCGCTAGCAGGCGGCCCACGGGTCGGCCGTCCTCAAGGGCGTGGATAGTTACAATCTTGAGGAACGCCGAGAGGTGGGCTTGGCGGGAACCGTTTAGCCATACTTGGGCAACGATGGGCTGCGTTGTGTGCAGTCTGGTTGCTGACCGGTTTGCAGCGGCTAGGAAGGTATGGGCGGATCGTTCAACTCGGTCGATGGAGATAAGGAAGCCAGCGTCGAGGATCACAGACCGTATCGGTCGGCCATCGCAGCGATGGCGGCGTCTTCGATTGGACCTTCCTCGGCATCCCACTCGGCTAGGAACGAGCGGAGGGCATCTTCTCTTCGGCGGTCCGCGGCGAGGTGACGAAGCGCTTGGCCCTTGGTGCTGCCCCGAATTCGGGCAGCACCAAAGAACGCTTCAGTTCAGCGTTTCTTGAACCAGTCACCAACCCGAAGCATCCACTGAGGCCACTCCTAGACCCGATTATCCGAGTGTAGTCGTGCAGCCACCGACGACGATCCCCGCGGCCGGGATCAGCAGAAGAACACGACCCATACGTTCTCAATCGGTCCGGGATGCACAACCATAAGCCGCTAGCCGTCGCCGCTGCGAAAGCAACAGGAGTCAAAGGAGCAGTCGGCGCGGTCCTGCGCCGGGAGAACCTGTATTCCTCGTTGATCACCGACTGGCGAAAGCAACGCGACACTGGCGCCTTGGCAGGCTTGCAAGCAGCCAAGATCGGGCGCCCGGCCAAGGACCGGACCGTGTCGCAGCTTGCAGACTCCCGCTGGCGTGTGAATGAGCTCGAGTCCGAGTTGGCAGCAGCACGCGAACTGATCAAAGCCCAGGGAAAAGTCTCGGCGTGCGACATAACCAGATGGAATGACTCGGTCGAAGAAGTCAGTTCCAGTTGGGGGAAACGATGGAGGCGAGAGCTTCCGCCTCGGTCGGTTCTCGGCTGATCTGGTTCTTTCTCGCCGCACGCTCGGCCCACTGAGATCCTAGACCTTGTTTCTTGTCGGCGTAGTCTCGAAGTTCGCTTCTTGTCGACGCGATTGCGGCTTGAATCTCAAGCCGCTCAGGTAGCTGTTCTGAGCTGAGCTGATTGAGATTCGCATGATGGTGTTGCAGCACCTCAAGGAGATATTCGAACCGATCGTCATCGACCATGGGAAAAGTTTACTACATCTCGGGAACTGGCTGTTTGCACGTTTGACAGGAGCCTGGCGGTCATCACCCACCGCACTCCGCTACCCAAACAAGACCAGCCCATTAAAGTCACAACCCGTGTCCACCGAACCCGGTCAACTACCAGACTGTGACGGTCTCCTCCACAAACAACTGAGTGGAAGCGCCCAAATACGTTCATCAATCTGGAACGGGATAGTGCCGCTATACAAGATGGCGCCATAGTGGAAATCTTCGCCCATCTTGTCCCGTAGCCACATGAGCCCCTTGGCATCAGATCTGGCGACCGCTGTAGCTGACTTCACTTCCAACCCCACGACCCGGCCCGCCTGTTCGAGCACCAGATCGACCTCGTGTCCATCCCGGTCCCTGAAGTGGAACAGCGATGTCTGTTCGAGAGCAGTTTCTACATAGCTTGCCAGCTCAGCGGCCACGAACGTTTCAAACATCTGACCAACCAATGTGGCGTCCCGACGAAGAACTGAAGCATCAGCGTTCAGGACATGACAAGCCATGCCTGGATCGACAAGGTGGACCTTGGGCGCTTGGGTCAGTCGCCTCAAGCGTTTCGAGTGCCACACCGGCAATTGGATGACTACCGACAAATCTTCGAGTAGGCCGATGTAGTACTCCGCCGTTCGGAAATCGACATCGGCATCGCGAGCGGTCGCCTTGCGGTTGAGTTCTTGACCCGTCCTGGCGACACACGACATCAACACGGCCCGCAGCTTCGCTGCCTGGGTCCTTCGCTCGGATACCTGCCTGGCGTCGCGGTCTATGAGCTGTTCGATGTAGGCCGAGTACCAGCGGGATCGGTTCCGTCCGGAGAGGTCAACAACCGCGGGGAAGCGTCCCGCGGTGATTCTCTCCAGATAATCATTCCGCGTCAGATCTGAGTGTCCGAAAGATGGCGCCCTGTCAGCAAAGAACGTATCGATCGGGTTCGACCGACTATCTCGCTCAAGTTCAGCTTGGGTTAGGCCATACATCCTGAGACGGATGAACCGACCCGTGCCCGGCCACGTTACCGCCTGGCTGCGGGCACGAACCGAACCCGAGATGACGAAGCGCCCTGCCTGTCCCCCATCGACTCGATCAATCGAACGCTTTATTGCACCCAAAATTTCTGGGAGTTCCTGCCACTCATCGACAAAGACCGTCCCTTCAGAGCTACTGATAGCCCCATCGGGATCCTCAGCAACAGCGGCTCGAATAGCCGGAATCGACAAATCAAGTGTCGTGTCTGAATACTGAGACAACGATGTTGATTTCCCCGTCCCACGCGGCCCAACCACCATCACTGCGGGAAACACCGGCAGCAGCTCCTCAGCCACCAGATAATCCAAAGCTCGCGGGTACATATCAACACTCACTCCGAACAGCTTACCAGACAACACTCCATCTTTTGCGGTACCATAACTACATCATTTGCTGGACTATAAATCCATGAGCCGCCGTCGATAATGCGCAGCTCGAAACTCGAGCATCGCTGAGGACTCGCTCAAACCCGCCTCGCTCTCACGACCCACTAATGGGTCATCAACTCCAATACCTCTCGAAAAGAAACTTGAACGTCATTACTTGGGCGCCGGGCTTGCCGCTCTTCTCCTCACTGCCGAGGCGTTCTAGACTGATCCCATGAGTCTCAGCCCTGACGCCATCGTGCGCCAAAGCCAGAGCCTGCGCACCCCGGCCCGCTGGCGAAGCGCACCAATCCCAGACGGCTTCGGCGATAACGCACACACTGGGCTTGCGGGTCTGGTGGAACTACCTCTGCGGTTGGACTGGTCCCCAGGTGGCATCACCCGAGACCTCAACGATCCAGTACAGCGCCGATTCGTGTACCAGGTCGTGCTACGCATCGGGACTGCTGAGGACGTAGAAGCCTACGTTGATCCCGTACTCCTGCTCGGTGACTGGGAGACTCTGGTTCTTCCGGATGCGGTCAAAGAAACCTGGCAGCCCTGGATCACCCAGCAGGCCAGCTAAATGGCTCTGACCGCTACCCAAGAACTGCTCGGATTGTGGATCGGTCGATAGGTGTTGCAAAGAATGGCCAAAGTCGAATATTGACATAACTTTTGTCAATTGTTACCACGACAGCCATTCTATGCATCCATAACGGTAGAACTACTTCCAACAAATCCGATCAAAAATATCGGCTGGGTATTCTTTGGATTCTGGTTAGCTCATCAACACGAATAAGGGGCTTTAGGGTCTCTGAGTAAATGAGAGCGAGAATTATGACGGCGAAGATCGCTACTAAGGCCTGTTGATTGGCTTTGAAGTCGGCCAGCCAGCCATCGGGGATCTTTATGAGGATCATTGCAGTACCAAGAAAACTAAGCGCACCGAAAGCGCCGATATTTGCCGCCTCGCCATGGCTGCTCCTAACAATGGACACCGTGGGTTGCTTCAAAACGGCACCAATCCAAAACGATTCGTAGTGATCCTTGCTGCTCATTCGGGTGCCTTGGCAACGGTGAACCACAGTAGTGTCATGAAGACCGCCAAAGTAGCAACCACCATGAGTCGTGCGAGGTCCGGAATCTCAAGAGATACCGTAGATAACGCGATGGTTCGGCCGATCGGCCGAACCGCTTTGAGCAGGTTCGCAGACCACAGCCAAATCGTCACTACGGCAAGTGGACCAAGAACTGATGCGACGTTTCGCATTTTGCGAAACCGTTCTTGTTTTCCGATGAACCGTACATACCATATGGGAAATACGAATCGAGAGATCATCCGAAGTGCCACTCTTAGTTCCATTCCATTTCGCCTCGTTTCGCTCTGATTGGACCAGGACCCATCCCTCATCCTCAGCAATTCCTATCGCTTGGGCCCGCAACTCTGCACTGGTCGGACCTATACCCAGGATATCCACAGCGACATACCCAACAGCTCCAGCCACCACCAAAACTGTCAAGTTCCGGGTGTCGTGTTCCAGTTTGGCTCCGGTACCTGTGTTCCACCCTCGGCGGGGTTATGCGGCGTTGATTCTTGAGGGTCTGCCTCCTGCGTTGGCG
>JAJRXF010000151.1 GCA_024276425.1 Actinomycetes bacterium
AACACCCGACCGGTGAGTGCCACCAAATTGGATTTGTCACCCTGACTTTTTCGCGGCCACCTACGCAAGCGGCAACCACACATTCATTATCTCACCGGGGTGTCTGTCCTCACCAATCTTCAAGTCTCCATTCCGGTGGTTCGGTCGTAGCAAACCTGGCTCCCTCGTTCAACAAAAACCATCCTACGTGCCTTCGTTCAAGGGCTAAGGTCCGCGCCAAGAATGTAGCCGGAAGCGGGAATTCGGGCTGGACTACGGTGACGCAATATGGTGATCCCGGAGTCCTTTTGCAAGTCTGGGCAGACGATCTATTTTACTCAAAACACGCAGTTCAGATTAAGCGAAGTAACGGGACCAAGTACCGGGGTGGACTCACACTCTGGCACTGACTGCCCATCCGATTCACGTGGAAGACATTGGACATCGACGATTCTCATTAGACGAGAAGACCCAACAGGGGAGGGCAGGCACTCATGGGTAGACAGTTCAGTATCAAGAAGACCACGAGAGTGAGGGTCACAGCCCTTGCGATACTAACAATGATCCTTAGTGGATGCGGAGCAGATTCCTACTCAGATGAGCTTCAGCTTGAGGCCACTCCGGTGGGCGATGTTCCTACTAGCACAGCACCTGTCCTACAAGCGTCGGCCGAAGAACAGGCTGCGTTTGACGAAATGTTCGCCGAAGCTATCAGCGATGGGCTGGTGTCTGCCAATGAGTTGGAGCAGTTCGCTCTCGAAGCAGTGCAATGTACAGTCCGAGCGGGCTATGAGTCAGCATTGCTAGATTTCGATCCTCGAACGGGTGCTGCATCCTTTGCAACGTCAGGTGACCAGCCAGATCCGGGGCCGGAGGAAGCAGCCTCTGATGCGTGCCAAGACACATATTATTGGCCTGCCTTTCTTGAGTTCACAAAGACCAGCGGGCCCTCAGAAGAGGAACAGTGAACGGTGCGAAGGTGAGTCCGTTTCGGAAGGTAGCGACATAGCCTTGCTGTGCGGATGAGCTGAGACCCGTGGGGTGAGCCGGTTGTTGTGGGAGTCCGTTGCCGCCGAAGGCGGCAGGAAGGACAATGAACCCGTGACAAAGAAGCAGAGGCGTCATACGCCGGAGCAGATCATTCGCAAGTTGGCGGAGGGCCACAAGTTGATGGCTGGTGGTATGTCGATCGAGGAGGTGTGCCGCGAGTTCGGGATTGCCGAATCGTCGTGGCACCGGTGGCTTGCCCAGTACGGGGGCATGAAAGCCGATGACGCGAAACGGCTCAAGGAGCTGGAGACGCAGAACGCCCGTCTGAAACGGATCGTGGCCGACCAGGCGCTCGATATAGACATGTTGAAGCATCTCAACGAGGGAAAATGGTGACCCCGAACCGTCGCCGCCAAGCCGTTGAGGTCTTGGAGAACGAGTTCGGGGTGTCGCAGCGAAGGGCATGCAGAGTGGTTGGCCAGCCCCGGTCAACCCAGCGCCTCCCAGTCCCGGTGCCCTCTGATAGCGAGGCAGAGGTCAGGGCGTGGCTGCGGGCGTTCTCGAAACGCCGGCCGCGGTGGGGTTGGCGGCGCGCCGCGAAAGGGCTGGCGTGACGAAGGGTTACGGGTTCCTCAACGTAAACGTAAGAAGCGTCTGGTCGGGATTGGTGTGGCGGTCGGGGCGATGGTCCCGGTCTGCCCGAACGCCCTGTGGGCAATGGATTTCCAGTTCGACACGACCGCCGATGGGCCCTCTCCCCCGGGCCGAAGCCCGCCGAGCGATCTTCGTCTGGATCAACTGGTACAACACAAACAGAATCCATACCAGCCTCGGCGATCTCGCACCCAACGAGTGGGAACAGCAATACCATCAAGCCGCACAATCAACCGTCCGCCAAACGGGGAGAGGCCCATTGAGTCAAGCGGTTGCTGGAGTGGGGGTCGCGTCTTTGGATTGATGTTTGTTGGGTTATGGGGTCGGCCGTGGCCGCGCGATTGTGTTGGCCGGGGCTGTTCAGTTTTGTTGGCCGTGAACGCGCGTAATCAACTGGCCATTGACACCCGTTGAAACCGGAAGCGCCCCTTTGACCCGAAATGGTAGTTGATCTGGGGTTGGTCAGTCTTCGCCGAGCTTGCTATCCGGCGTGTCGATGCACCGTCGAATCCACGCGCTGCGAATTCAACGAGTCCAGCCTCGACCAGATGGAGCTGGACCCCATGAGATGCTTCGACCGGCAGTCCGGGTTGTAGATCTATCATAAGAGAACGGATCAAATCGCCGAGGAGCGCTGCGGACTGTCAAGAGCCATTGGATCTCAAACGTCGATTCTTCACTGCCCGCCGTCTGGTGTGCCATCAGCCCACCATGGCAACAGGTCCTTCGCTGGACGAGGCATCTCGAAGGCTTTGATTGTTGGCCCGACCGGCCTCTAGGTTGTTCGACCATGGGTCCACTTCAAGGTGTCAAAATTATCGAACTTGCCGGAATCGGACCGGGGCCCTTCGCGGCAATGATGCTGTCCGACATGGGCGCGGACGTCATCCGAGTCGACCGGTCGAGCGCGGTACGTGGCGACGACATCCAAAACCCTCCCCCCGATCCTCTGGCGCGGGGCCGTCGTTCCCTTGGTGTCGATCTCAAGAATCCCGACGGGGTAGAAACGGTTCTGAAACTGGTGGAGCAAGCCGATGTCATCATGGAGGGATTTCGACCAGGTGTGGCTGAACGACTGGGGCTTGGACCTGATGTCTGCCTGGCCCGCAACCCCAAGATTGTCTATGGACGCATGACCGGCTGGGGCCAGGAAGGGCCCTACGCCAGCGCTGCTGGACACGACCTCAACTACATCGCCCTGGCCGGTGCACTGGAGTCCATCGGCCGAGCCGGGGACAAACCTTGCGTTCCTCTCAACCTGGTTGGCGACTTCGGTGGTGGCGGCATGTATTTGGCCTTCGGTATTGCCTGTGCCCTGTTTGAATCGCAACGCTCGGGCCAGGGGCAGGTGATTGATGCGGCCATGGTTGATGGGGCCGCCTCGCTCATGAACATGTTCTGGGGTCTCAAGGCCATTGGGATCTGGGGCTCGGAGCGGGGCACCAACATGCTGGACTCGGGCGCTCCCTTCTATGACGTCTATGAGTGTGCCGACGGCAAGTTCGTGTCTATCGGTTCGATCGAGCCACAGTTCTACGCCGAACTACTGCGGCTGTCTGGCCTGGGCGATGTCGACGGATTCGATCAGCAGATGAACAAGGCCGAATGGCCGGCAATGAAGGAGCGGGTGGCCGAAATCTTCAAGGCCAAGACGCGTGACCAGTGGTGTGAGATTATGGAACACACCGACGTGTGTTTTGCCCCGGTTCTTTCGATGGAAGAGGCGACCGAACATCCTCACATGGTGGCCCGTGGGACCTTCACCAAAGTTGGGGGAATGACCCAGGCCGGACCAGCCCCGAGGTTTAGCCGAACCGAGGCCGAGATTCAACGACCGGCTGCTCATCCTGGCCAGCACAGCGACGAGGTGTTGGCCTCCTTTGGGTTCGCCCCGGCCCAGATCGCCGAACTGCGGGACTCGGGGGCCATTGCCTAAATGTGTACTCAGGCCGCTTCACGTCGCCCACTGTCAGAGGCAGCCCCTACAGTCTTAGCGTGATCGACGCTTCCGACATCGTCCGCTACGGGCGGCCGGCAACCGAGGCCTTGGCCCGAGCCATCGGCCGGGGCAAGCAGGCCGGTCCACTGCATCCGGTAACGGTGATTGTCCCTACCAACTTTGTTGGCTTGTCGGCCCGCCGCATTCTGGGATCGGGGCTGGTTGGGCTCACTGGGCAGGGCCCCACCCCGCTCCGGGGAATGGCCAACGTCTCCTTTGTCACCCCATTCCGATTGGCCGAGCAAATGTCTACCGGTCTTCTGCTCGATCGGGTGCCATTGACCAACCCGGCTCTACGAGCAGCCGTACGCCGCGCGTTGGCGACGAACCCCGGCCAATACCACCGTGTTAGCGAACACGAAGCAACCGAGGCCGCGCTGGCCGACCTGTTTTCCGAGCTATCCAACGTGGACGAGCAGGGTCTCGAATCCATCGAGGTTGAGGGAAAGCGGGAGGGTCGCGAGGTTGTGAGTCTTTTTCGGTCAATCCAAGGTCATCTTGGTCGGTTCCACACCGAAAAAGATCTTGCCGAAGCGGCGGCGAACCGATCAGACCTGCCCGCCTTGGTGGGAAGGCTCGGTCACGTGATCTGGTATTTGCCAGCCCCCGTCTCGCCCGCCATGAGCCAACTCATTGGCCGGGTTTTGTCCGATGCCACTTCTTCGGACGCCATCGTCGCCCTCACCGGAGACCCTAGAGCCGATGAGCCAATTGTTCGTATCTGTTCCGATACTGGCGTTTATGTAGCGGGCACAGACATAAAACCGGATTGCGCCGACGAGATTGTTTCGGTAACCGATGCCGACGAAGAGGTTCGTGCCGTTGTCCGAATGGTCTTGGCCCAACTCCGAAGGGGCACTCGGGCGGACCGGATCGGCATTTTCTATCCGACGCCCGATCCCTATGTGAGAATCCTTGAGCAGCACTTCTCCGAGGCCGATATCGCGGCAAACGGACCAAGTCGTCGTCGCCTGGCCGACTCGGTTGCCGGGCGGACGTTGCTGGCTGCTTTGGCATTACCCAGCCAGCGCTGGCGACGAGACCGAGTCATGTCGCTCGCGAGTGGCGCTCCCATTCGCTTTCGGGGCAAGTCCGCTCACCCTTCAGCTTGGGAGTCAATTTCTCGTCAGGCTGGGGTCGTCCGCGATCTGGCCGACTGGGACCAAAAACTGGTCAACGACAGCCAAGCCAGCCAAAAGCGCCTTGACCAACTGGTGAGGACGGCCGACGAAACCTCTTCGTGGCAACAGCAGCGTCTCAATGACCACATTCGTGATGTCCAGGAGCTTGACGGATTCGTGAAAGATCTGGCCTTGGCTGTCGGTAGCGTCGACCAGGCCACGACATGGCCAGACAAGTGTGAGGCAGCCAAGAGGCTGCTTGCCTCGCTGCTGGGGCCCGAGAACAAGCACTCGTTTTGGCCCGAGGTCCAACAGGATGGGTTCAATCGAGTGCTTGACGCGCTCACTCGACTAGCCACACTTGAACAGCTTGAGCCAAAGCCGACTTCGGCGGTTTTCTCTCGGGCGTTGCGATCCGAGCTTGATGTCGCCAGGAGCCGCAATGGGAGCTTTGGCCAAGGAGTGGTGTATGGGCCACTGAGTTCAGGCATCGGCCACGATCTGGACACAGTATTCATCCTCGGTTGTGTCGACGGGCTCTTACCGGTGCCGCGTCGAGATACTGCCCCCTTGCCCGACCGTCTAAGAGGGTTGTCTTTGAACCAACTCGAGCCCATGGCAGCCCACATTCACCATCAGCACCGAGAGTTTCTGGCTACCCTCTCGGCGGCGCCCCGGGGTAATCGCATACTGACCTTCCCGAGGGGCAACCTTCGTTCCAATGGTCATTCCCTTCCGTCGAGGTGGTTGCTGGATGCCGCGTCGTCTTTGGCTGGACGTGTGGTGCACAGCACAGATTTTGCTGACCTCGCCGAACGCGACGGGATAACCGTGATCCCATCCTATGCGGCGGGAATTCGCGAACTGGAGCCCTCGACCGCTGCGGACCGGGCACTGGCTCGGATCGGTCGGGCGCTCGATGAGGGTAGATCATGCCTCGAGCACGGGCTGGCGCGGCGAGCCCTGCCGGGGCTGCGGATGCAATTGGCCAGAGACTCAAATCAACTCACCGCCTATGACGGGAACTTGTCGGGGCTGGAACTTCCAGACATCGACCAGTATCTGCTTTCCGCCTCTCGGCTTGAGACATGGGCGACTTGTGGGTTTCGCTACTTCTTGGCCTATGTTCTCGATCTCGCCGAGCGCGATGATCCAGAGTCGGTGGAGCAAATCAGCGCTCAAGATCGCGGTAGCTTGATTCACCAGGTTCTGGAGCTTTTCATGGGCGAGGCTTTGGAACTCCGCAATCCCACGGTGCCTTCACCGGATAGAGCATGGACTGAGGAGGACCGGACTCGCCTTCACCAGATTGCTACCCAGGTCTTCAGGGAGTACGAAGCGAGGGGCCGAACGGGCCGAACGGTGCATTGGGAAGTAAAGAAGAAGGACATTTTGGGCATTCTGGACTCCTTTCTGGTTACCGACAACGAGTTCCGAAGTACAAGGGGGGCCACCCCGGTTCGAGTCGAACTACCCTTTGGTCTGCAAGAAGCCGAGCCCTTGGTTATCGACCTGCCCAACGGTCGGTCGCTTCGCTTCCGTGGACTGGCCGACCGAGTAGATGTCACCGTGGATGGACGGGCCATTGTTAGCGACTACAAGACGGGCAAGGCCGACAAGTACAAACAACTGAACAGCGATCCGGTTCAGGAGGGGAGAACCCTGCAACTTGGTCTCTACGGAGAGGTGGCCCGGCGTGAGACCGGGGCACAGAATGTGTCGTCCGCCTACTGGCTGTTAGAGGCCGACCCGAACAAGTCCCGAAAAGGTTACGACTGGACCGATAATCGGCGAAAACGTTTCATCGATGTCCTGACCGCTATTACCGACGGAATCGCCGAAGGGGTTTTCGCCGCCGAACCGGGCGAATGGGACACCTACCGGCAAACGAATGCTGCCTGCTCCTATTGCGACTTCGATTCGGTTTGTCTACGGGCTCGGGGCGATCATCGCGCGGCGAAGGCTGAAGCGGTCGAACTCACTGCCCGACATCGACTTGTTATGGATGAAGCCTCATGAGTCTTCCTCAGCCGGGCGACACTTCCGCCCGCCACCTGATTAGCTCCGTTGGCCTCGATCAAACCCTGTTTGTCGAGGCGGGGGCAGGAACGGGCAAGACAACTCAACTGGTGGAGCGCATCGTCTCCCTGGTGATTGGCGAGCGGCTTCGGTTAGAAAACATCGCTGCCATAACCTTTACCGAGGCGGCGGCATCGGAACTCCAAGCGCGGGTGCGGGCAGCCTTTGAGTCCCGGGTCATCGACCAGGCAACCTCACCCAAGGTTCGTACGCTTTGCGAAGAGGCCATCGAGGATTCCGACCAGGCCGCAATCTCAACCGTACACGGGTTTGCCAGTCGGATTCTGAATGAGTTTTCCACCGAAGCCGGTCTGCCTCCACGGGTTAAGGTGCTGGACGAAATAGCATCTCAGTTGGCTCACGAACAGCGCTGGGAGCGCTTTGTCGACCAACTCCATGCCAACCAAGACCACCATGAGTTGCTGATTCGGCTGTCCCTTCTCGACATCGCGCTGTCACCCAGCTACCTGGGTCAGGCCTCGTTTAAGAATGTGGCCGCCATCTTCAATCAGAACTGGGATCGTCTGACGGGTCTGGCCTCGACCGATGTCGGACCGATGGAAGAGTTGGACTTCACTGATTTTGATCGGGCCGTCAACGACTTGGCCTCACTTGTGGAGTTCTGTACCGACCCACAAGACAAATTGTGCCTCCATCTCCAAGCCAATCTACTGCCATCGATGGGGGCCATTGTCTCGATGAGCGACCAACATCGCAAGCTTCGCGCTTTGGTACTAAGGGCGAAGAACGCGGCCAGTAGATGGAAGGTTGGTTCGGGCGGAGCGACGAAGAACTGGACCATCCCAGTGCGTGA
>JAJRXF010000152.1 GCA_024276425.1 Actinomycetes bacterium
GGTTTCTGCGCCCACTCTTTTTGCTTCAGCAGGGCTGCTTCGACTGGGGCCTGTGTACGCGTAACCACCGGTCCCACGGAATGGGTGGTTGCATTAGACCCTCCCATCACATAAAGTAAAACCGTTCTTAACTCATCCCTTTTGTGTCTGTGATGGGAGCAAATTTGATGAAGGAAGGCCAGCCTGGCAGGGCTGGCTCTTTCATTTTTGGCGTTCCAGATTCTCAGCTCTGGACAGCAATGACAGCTAGGCCGATAGAGCCTCCGTGGAATCAGTGGTCGCTGAGCGGATTAGTTCTCGAATAATGCTGGAACGCTTTATGCCACGCGCTGCTGCCAGTTCGTCCAGGGCACTGAGGTCAACCTCGCTAACCCGGACGCTGATGTTCTTGCTTGCGATCGAATCATCGGAAGTGACAGAATCGCTACGTCGGCGGCGGCGGCGGCGGTTGTTCGAGTCGTGAACCATACTGTGTCACAGTCGCGCGATCTCCGGGCCATGTGGTGGATGCTGCACTACAAACATGTAATTCGCCGGATACAGCCAGCCCAACTAGTGGGGGAGTGCCCGGCGACAGGAGCCTTCCTACTGAAAGCTGCACCCTGACATTCGAAGCAGTGTCCAGTCGGTGTAGGCCCGTCAAATCCCGCCAGCACGCCGCTGCTGGGCTCTTGTTGCCTAGGCCACAAGAGTCTCGGTCCGATCGTCGGTCAAGAAGTCCCAGTCCTCCCGCTTTACGTTCATCAAGGTGGCTCCCTTACCAGCGTCCATCAAATGGTCGTAGGTCCACTTATCCAAGGTCATCCCTTGGAAGGTTGTCCGCCGGATTTTCGTTAAGAAAATCGATGTATAGGACAGGTCGGTGTAATAGAACCGGCAGCCAGTGATCTTCGCGCTAAAGAAGCTGCTGAGTTCCATCTTTGCTCGATTGAAGGAACAGTCCAGCAACACCGAGCGATCAAGATTCGCCTTCGTCATCACAGCGTCATCGAAGTTGACTTTGCTCAGCGTCGCTCCGCTGAAATCGATGCCAGCTAGCCAAGCGTTCGTGAGATTCACGTCCACCAAATGCAGACCCGACTTCGGCCAGATCTGATGCTGCTTACGATTGTCCTTGGACAAGTAGTGGACATGGTGATCAAACAACCGACGGTTCCTGGACAGCACCTTCACGATGGCCAGAATGTCCGTCCCCGGGGAGATCTGCGGCACCGGCTGCGTCTCCAGCCTGGCGGCGTCGAGTAAGGAGTAGGGCCCCCGGCTGGGATCATTGCTGAACTCGATCTCCTCGATGTCGGCTTCCTCATCAGGCTCAGGTTTGCTGGCGTTGACCAAGGCCATCACGAGGTTCTCATAGACAAGCTCGGCATACCTGGTCTTGGCGTTGCGGGCAAGAGATTCCAAAGCAAACACTCCGCCAACTCTGACCGCAGGCCGCCGGTCGGCTAGCTGGAGGAGGCCTGAGGAGTAGCGGTCTTGTTCCCAGTCCAAGTCAGATTGCGACTTACCTATCTGACTGGCTACTTCTTGTCGGAAACGCCCCATCATGGTGGTCATAAACTTCTACCTTTCAATTGTCGTTTGTTTTCGTTGACTGTTGCGGTGACCTGTGGAGGCTGATCGGCGGCTACTACTGGAGCGGTCTGTGCGGCCTCGATCTCAGCATCCAAAGTCGCCAACTTCAGACCAACCTCGGCTAACTCGGCTGCCTTGGCGAACGGTTTCTCCAACTGGGTCACACCTGCCTTGATTTCCTTACCAAGCCTGGTGATCTCGGTTTCAGCGTCACTGGCCCGAGACGGTGCAGACCGAGCTAACCGCAACAACCTGGAACCAATCTGGGCTTCGTTCACCACGTCATGGATCGACAAAGTCGTTACGAGTTTCGCGGTGTGGGCACCAACGGTGAAGTCCACGGCATCAACATGACGTCTTGCCTCAACAGCGAGTCCGCCAAGAGAGCCAAGCACGATGGAGCCATCAGAGGTCCGCAACTTGCGAACCAGGCGACGGATCTCCACATCGGCTTGCTTCAACGTGTCGAAGTGTTGACCCCCAATAGTGAGATTCATTTGTTCGGTCAAACGCCCGGCCACATCCAACAACCCATCGACCCGAGTGGCTAGAGCGACACGACGGTTTCGCCAGCGGGGAATACTCGATTCGAGGCGAACCCTCTGTTTCGCCCATGTTGATTCCAGGCGGGCCAGATCAGTGTGGCGGCGATCCAGCCGCATCCGCTCAATCAGCTTCGGATCACCTGTAGCCAACGACTTCACTTCAGCAAACGACAGTTTGTTTTCATCAAACATTTCCTCCGCTACACGCCCACCCCCACCCCCACTACGCATGACCTGGGCAATAAACCCGGCCTTTCGTTCCAACGTCTGCCACATCACCACATCAAAACTCTTCTCCGTGGCATACCGCAGGATCTCAATCTCAGGATTCTGATTCCCCTGCCTCCACGCCCGCCCTTCGCGTTGTTCAATATCGGCTGGCCGCCATGTCGGGTCCATGTGATGCAACGCCACCGCACGGGCCTGCACATTCATGCCGGTACCCATCGCCACCGTCGAACCAATCAACACCGACACCCGCCCGTCACGGCAACGGTTAAACAACTCCGCCTTCTTGGAGGGGGTTTTGTGATTTTGTATGAACTCAATCCCCTCCGCTGGCATGCCTGCTTGGACGAGTTCGTCACGTAGCATGCGATACAGGTTGATGCCCGCAGTGTTCTTCGTGCCTTCCACGGCCTGGTCACAGAACACGATCTGCAAACCCCCTGTGCGAGGATGCAGCTCACCAGTCAACACGTCAACATAGGTCCGGTCCCGATGTTTGACCCAAATATCGGTGATCCGCCCGGCGGCACTGTCGGCTTTTGACGGGAAGGGCTGGTGGACACCAACCAGACGCAAGTCCAAGGCTGCTTTGCGGGCCTCGGTCATGATGGCCAACATGTTGTCTTCACTGCCATATCCCGACACCGCCTCGGCCCGCGCCGCCAAGCGATCAGAGAACCGGGCTAACTCTTCAGTGGCGGGCAACAAGATCGTTTGTGGCTTGTCACCAACAAGTTCCGGTCGTGGAAGATCAAGATCCTGCGCCATCTGAATATCAGCCACCGTCCCCAAGATTTGCTGCAACTCAGGCAGGTTCTGATAGCTGGCGAACCGCGACTTCAGCTTCCAGGTGTTACCAGCCACCATTTCATAGTCAGTCACGACACGGCCGAACTGGGCGGCCCACGCATCAAAGGAACCAATACCAGCCGCTTCGAGCGCTTCGGGCTGCAAATAGTGTTGCATCACGAATAGCTCGGCCACCCGATTGGCGATCGGGGTGCCGGTAGCGAAGGTGACAACACCGCGCTGATCAGGTCGCATGCGCCGCAAGAGTTTGATCTTCAAGTCAAGATCAATCGCCATTCGAGAACCAGTCCCGGACCCGAACCCAAGTTCCGCATTGGCGCATGGAACCGGCAAATTCTTGAACTCATGCGCCTCATCCACAAACAAATAGTCCACACCAAGTTGTTCGAACGTCAGGGAATCGTCGCGGGGATTGTCCCGCAGCTTCTTGATGTCGTTCTCAGCGCGTTCCAGGGCGGCAGCGATCTTCTTGACTGTTTTCTTGCCGCCGCCGCCATCAGCACTGGCCGCTGTGTGGGCGTCACGGGTTCGGGCCACGATGTCATCCAGATAGTCCAACTCGGTTTGAGTGTTGACTGGAATTGACGTGAATGTTGTGTGTGAGATCACAACAGCGTCCCAGTCCCCAGCAGCGATACGCGCAATCAGTTCCGGGCGGCGGTTCTTGGATCGTTCTGCCTGATCTGGCACTAGGACCGAAGCGTTGGGGAACAGTTGACGTATTTCAGCACCGAATTGTTCCACCACATGATTGGGTACGACGTAGAGCGGCTTGTTGATGAGGCCCATGCGTCGCATCTCCATGCCGGCAGTCGCCATCTCCGCTGTTTTGCCTGCACCAACAGCGTGAGCGAGCAGCGCACCGCCATCCACGATGACGCGGGCGATTGCTTGGCGTTGATGGGGACGCAGCTCGAATCCTTCCACCAAACCAACTGGGTTGAGCCAGTCACCGTCATGGTTTGGTGGGACGTAGGAACGGAATGCCTTGTTGTACCGCTGCGCTAGTCGATCGGCGCGTTCTGGGTCCTTGTGCCAACACCAGTCCGCCAAGGCCTCGTTCAGTTCTGCCAGTTTCTGGTTGGCGGCTAGGGTTTCGTCCTTGTTGAGGACTCGGCGTCCTTCGGGGTCTTTGTCCATCACCTTGATCGCTTTACCGGTTAGCCCAGCAGTGATGATTGTGAGTGCGTCCTTTCGTGTGGTGCCCCACGTCTGGGTCATCGCCACCGAAGAGCGTGACCACGACGGCGCTTCCAAAGCCCAACCGGAGGACTCATGCCAAAACACTTCCAAACCAGACGTGGAACCAAGGGTGTCGTTGATGAACTCGGTGATGTCTTTAGGGTTGAGCCAGGACACTCCGAGGCGAACCGAGATTTCCTCTGGCACCAACGCCGAGGGCACCACAGCCTCCAGTGCTGACACGTTCGCCTCAAAGGCCGGGTCAGCAATGGCGGCCTGACGGGCCACATCCAGCTTGGTTCGCACATTACCCGACAGGTAGTGGGTGGCGAACAGCCAACGAGCCGGGTTTTCAGGGTCACGGAACCCGTGACCTTCAAGGCGCCCGTCAACCTCAATACCGCTGCCTTCCAGCAGGCTGGCGATGCGTCTGGTGCTCAGTTGCCCGGTTTCACCCATAGACATCGCTACGGCTTCAGCCACCGACGTCGCCGATGTTGGCCGTCGTTTCGGTCTGATCTGTCTGGTGGTGAAGATCGCTCGTCGGGCCGCGGTTTGGGTATCGGAGTCATAGGACTCCAACGCCAACAGTGCGGAGTAGTCCGGGTCATCACGCCGGAACCCACCCAAGCGGGGGTACCGGCGAGTCTCGAATGGTTCCTTTCCTTGCTTCTTCGGTTTCGAATACGTGACCTTGTATTTGTTGAGGGGCCCACCAATACGGCGAACCGCAGTGTCATAGTCACTACCGAGGCGTGCCCGGAGCCGTTCAATGTCACCGGCCGGTTCGTCATTCACTTCGGCGGTGATGAGATCCAGCATCGTGTTGCGCAAAGCGAGGAGTGCCCGCAGGGTTGGCTCGTCCTTCTTGGAGGACGGCACATAAGGCACTACCTCATCACCAACAAGTTGCGCGAACCCGCGGGGCGTCAACGGATCGGTGAAGATAGATCCTTGCTTAGCCCACGACGGCAAATCCTGCGCAGTCAGACGGCGCTGTGTTGTTGGGGGTGGGGTGATCGTGACCGGCAAGGCCGCTTGGGTGAGATCAATCACCGGCTCCGCCAATACAGCTTGCATACGGTCACGGGTGGGGGCATCCAACACCGCGAGACGCCCAAAAGCGTGTTCGAGCATTGCATCCAGATCGGCACCTGGGTCCAGTTGCACCCGTAACTGGTCCTTGCGGTACATGCCACCATCAGCCAACTCTCCCAACACGAGGTCTGGGTTGTCGTGAAACCACTTGTTCATCCCGACCCGGCCACCAAGTTCCCTAATGCCGCTGACACTCATCCAGTCTGGGACCTCACCCTGATCAATCTCTAGGCCTTGGTCTCTGGGGTCCAGGAGCCGTTCGCTTCGGCGGCGAAACACCACAATGTCGGTAGTGACCTGAGTGCCCGACTGAGCGAGGAACGCCCGATCCGGCAAACGCACCGCACCAACAAAGCGGCCCCACTCACCAATCAGAGCCCGCTGAGACTGGTTGCGGGCATCCAACGTGAACGACGACGTGATCGCAATCGTCAACGCCCCCGGAGCAGATAGTGCTAGGGATTTGGTGAGTACATAGTTATGCAACGCCAACCGATTCGCCTGATTGAACTGCGTGTCGAAAGGTTTGGTCGATGCGAACGGAACGTTGCCAATCACCAAAGCGAACGGTTCACCGCCATGGCGGTAATCCTCCAAAGCGGACTGCACAATCTCCGCGGTGGGGTGTAGACGGCGGGCAACCTCAGCTGTGATCGGGTCACGTTCAACCCCGACCATGCGGGCATGCGCCGGGGCACTCGCCATGAACACTCCCGGCCCACAACCCGGTTCCAACACCCGGCCACCCCCGAACCCGAGCGTGTCGGCTAGTTGCCACATCGAGGACGCAATCTCCGGTGTTGTGTAATGGGCGTTCAGAGTGGAGCGCATCGCCGCGTCAATTTCCACTGGCGTCATGAGACGCTCCATCTCCTGCCGGGTGCGCCGTGCCCACGGCTCGGACGGTTCATCCTCAAACACTTGAGGAAGTGCACCCCAACCCGACCACTGACCCAACACTTCACGCTCAGCTTTTGAACCCGTAGCTGTCTGCGACAAGACCCGCAGAACCGACACGTTCGCTTCGGCCCGCGCCGCCGGGGACGCGGGCGGAGTGTAGAGACCTACTTGTCCAGTCGCTCGACCTTGTAGCTCCGGTCCTGTTGGTACAGGTCCAGTTTGTAGCCCTTCTTGGCCATCAAATCGACCAAGATCTCTCTCATTGTTGGCATGCAGGCGTCCAGATTCGGAACGAAGTACCCGTCTTCGAGTTCCCCATCCGCTTCCAGCATCTCCTGCTCCTCCATGGTTTGCACCCACTCCTGTACCCAGATCTCCAGGTCCTGAATGTCCCCGAATGTTGTCGTGTTTGGGTTGGGTTGCAGCATCTCCCACACCTCCCACCCCACCGAGTACCAAGGGAACGGAAAGTTCTGGGCTGGTGGTTGGGGCTGGTACACCAGTTCCCGACACACTCCGGTTTCCAGGAGCATCCGCAACTCGAGTGGGTGGTCGCTGATGGTTTCGGACAGGCCGAACGTCCAGTGCCGGTTCTCCACGTCGAATTCCTCCCAGGTTTCCATCATCTCTTGCACTTGGGCTTCGACCTTGTCGTGCAGTTCCTGGTATTGGCTCTGGGTCAGTGGTTGGATCACCGGCCAGCGGCGATGCCATTCGAACGCCGCCCGCCCGTAGCGGCCCAGCTCTGTCACCCACGCTGGTCTCGGTCCGGGTAGATCCTGTGGTCGTGGATGGAGTTCTGTCTCTTGATACGTCATTGTCTTCTCCAAGCTTCGCGTTGTTGTCTTGTGTTTGGGGGAAGAGTGAGAGCTGTTCGCTCATGCGCCACCA